>NZ_CP014263.1:5072500-5307500 GCF_001988955.1 Spirosoma montaniterrae
ACGGGGTTCAGCAGGGCCAGTCCTGCCGTCGCACCGGCAGCGTAGCGAAAGGCTGTTTGCTGATTGGTGTACCCGTAAAAAATCAGGTTGTCGCAAACTTTGGCAAAGCCCGGCAACCTCGTTAATACGTGATTTGGAATCGCGCAATCGCCAAATAGGTGTACGCGAAAATTGGGGTAATTTGCTTTTAAAGACGCCAGTGCCAGTAGCAGCGTATCAAACGCGCGCTCAAGGCTAATCCAGCCAATGTAAAAGAAAACAGGTGCCTGCGGGTCGGTCGCGTAATTGGTTCGGAACGGCTCAAAGAAAGGCAGCGTGGGATAGTTGTGAATAACCACCGACGGGCGGTTCAGGTGTCGATAGGTATCTGTATAACCATGTTCTGTAAAAATCAAATAAAAGTGCCGTTGCGCCATGCGGTCGGCCCGGCAAAACGCCCACGTAGCCAGCCGGGTTTGGTTACTGGCTTTGGCATCCAACTTCTTGTAAAGATTTTCGTGAACCTCGTATATGACCGGAATTTGCAGCAAAAGCTGTACGAACCGGGCGAGCGGCAGCAGTTCGGGATCGTATATGTGAAACAGCGCGGGTCGCAGCCGCAGCGTATGCCACAACACCAGCGGATAATTGACAAGTACCCGCTGCCAAACTCGCCGAAACCAAAACAGCGAAACGTAGCGAATGCCAGTCCATTCACCGGCTGAACCATTCGGCAGCAGTGCAATTAATTCATAATGAGGAGCCAATGTTGGCAAAACGCGGTAAGCAATACGCGGGTCGCTGGCCGGGTGCGCCGTACTGACGTGAAGAATTCTAATCACGTTTCAATATCACTTTACACCCAAAGAACGCAACTCAGCATCTATTTTCTGATTCCAGCGTTCCTGCGCGGCCTGATTCAGGCTGTGATTGGTTTCGGCATCGTACTGTTCCTGCATTTTGTTCATCTCGCGGTACGACTCAATGAACTGGTATTGAATGATGCTGTTATAATCATCCAGCGTCAGGTTATCGGGCTGAATTTTACGCTTAAACCGCTCAACGATAATCTTCGTAATATCGAAGTGCCGCTGTTCGTGGTTGAGTGCGTAGGGTGTTTTTGCATCGGCCCGGCCCCACGACGAATTTTTGAGCATATAGGCTTTTGCCTTGAGATTCAGCGTAATAACACCATTCTGCACGGTACTCCTGCCTTCGTAAGCGAAGCTGGTAAATACTTCAGCCGCGTAGTGGCTGCCCCGGCGCGGTTCGGCCCGGAAGTCCGACCAGGTCAGTGGGCGTTTTGGGTTATACTGCACTGTATCGTCAGTTGTTATTCGGTCGTCGTCAGTAAAAACTACCCGGATGCCCTTTGCCAGTTTTTCGTTCTGGTTGGCTTCCCGATTCATATAATTGTTCAGGTTTTTGAGCGACGCCACTACTGCCTGTCGAATAGTTGACTCAATCACGTCCTGATTATTGACCGGACGCACGTAATTAGCTCCACCCCGGTACTCGGTCAGGCGGGTATTGTTTTCTGAGCCGTCTTCGTTCTTGCCCAGCAAATCAAACCCAACGGCATACGTAAACGTACCCGACACGCGACTGCCTACCGCACTCTCCGACAGGCGCAGTTGCAGAATCCGCAGGGCAATAGGCCGCAGCGATTTATTCTGTCGCATGTTCTGGTTAATGAACTGCCGTAGGCTGGTGGCTGCTCCACCTTCGAGGTCAACGGGTTGGGCAGGCTGATTTGCCGCCAGCACTAACCGGGCCACAGCCCCGCGTTCGGGCCGTTGGTCGGTTACGGCGGCAATGTAATACTCTTTCGGGTCGAATGGCAGCGACTGTAATCGCAACCGGATGGGGGCAGGTGGGAGTGATAAGAACCCTAACAGGTAGAAAATAAGGCCAATAGAACGAATAACAACAAACATACAGATCAGCGACCCGACTATCAGGGCCTGCCAATTTGGTAACGAAATTGGCAGGCGATTCGTCGTTTATAAGTGAACAAAACGGCGGGATACAAGAAAATTTTATGTAGATGCGTTTCCCTGCAACAGGTGCCTTTAATGCATCGCTTAGGTTTGCTGTCTTGGCTTGTTGCGTATCACCAGCAGCACCGTCGAATGCATCTGTTGTATGATCAAACCAATCGATAGCTTTTGCGGCCCGGTCAAGAATGTGCATATCCTCCATACCATTTCGGGCGGGACGCTCCGCTTGCCGTTGATGATGGCTGAAGCGTCTTTCGACCACCTCCTGCACGGTCAATTTCTGGCCAGTAACTGTCAATGGTTTCGCGGATCAATTCGCCGGGGTGGGCGGGGTCAAAGAGTGCCATAGCGATATTTTCTAAGCGGTTTGCAAGCCAGCATTTGGAGATGGCCAAAAATGCCGTACTGTGTAAGTCTTTTCTTTTTTCTCTGCCTGGCGCAAATCGTAATTCTGTTGCATGTTCAGCCATAGTTGCGGGGTCGTGTTGAAGGCTTCCGCTAATCGCAACGCCATATTGGGCGTGATGCCGTAGTGACCATTTATCAACTGTGATAGCGTTTTTCGGGTAACGCCTAAGCCTTCGGCGGCATCCGTAATCGAAAGCTCCAATGGCTCCAAATACAAGCCTTTCAACACCTGGCCGGGGTGGGGCGGGTTCTTCATGGGCCCTTTCACGCCGTTATTTTCCATCGCTGTTTCTCGTCTAGTGATAATCCAAATAATCAACGTCGGTAACGCCTTCGTCCTCGAATTTGAAGATAATCCGATAATTTCCGGAAACCTTCACGGCCCAATACTCTTTCAAGTCCCCGGACAGTTTATGGAGTCCTGAGCCGGGAAAATCCATATCCGAAGGTGTCACTGCGGCATCGAGCAAACCCAAAATTAAACGGATCTTCCCTAACTGAGACGCGGGTAATTTGGCTGCGTCGTCCTTTTCATGAAAGAGACGTAATGGTTTGCTGCAAATGCTTTTAATCATGGTAGCAAATGTAACACGTTCCGTAACGGGTATCAAGCCGAGTAATAAAAAAGGGAGAATTTTTTACGCTCTCCCCTGCTGCAAGTGGCGGTTAGGCCATCTGTCGTTGCTCCTCCTCCATCCGGAGGGATGCTGTTTGTACAAACGTGCATCCCGCACGTTCGTACAAATAATTTACTCAATTAGCGTCGCTTTGCCGCTCATGAGGTCGTTTTCAACAGTTTTAAACTTCACGTCGCGCTTTACCGAACCATCGGCGTATTGCACACTCACGCGGGCGTTGCGGTCAACTTTGGCGACACGAACGGGTGCCTGCCGGGGCATCGGTGGCGCACCAGCCCCCAAAGCGTTGTTTTCAGCCATGCGCCGGGCATATTCTTCGGGGCCGGTGGCGAGGTGTTCGTCGTCGAAATCTTCCATGTTGGTGTGCAACTGAGGTTGCGGCTGCGGGCGTTGCCGCGTCGGAGCCTGCCGAATCTCCTGTTGCACCTCCTGTGCATCCTGCGCCGGAATGTCGGCTTTAGCCAGGAAGCTGATGGTGTCGAAGTTCACTTTGTTCAGGAACCGCTTGAAGAGTTCGACCGACTCGAACTTGTAGACCAGCAAGGGGTCTTTCTGCTCAAATACGGCGTTCTGCACCGATTGCTTCAGGTCGTCCATTTCGCGCAGGTGCTCTTTCCATTCCTGGTCAATCACCGATAGCGTCACGGCTTTTTCCATTTCCGTTACCAACGCCCGGCCTCTGCTCTCAACGGCCTCCTGCAAATCGACTACAACCGTCAATTCGTGCAGCCCGTCGGTAAACGGCACCACAATGTTCTTGATCTGATGCCCCTGTTCGTTCATAACCTGCGTCAGCACGGGCAGGGCTTTCTCGGCAATTGCTTGGTTTTTAGCCTGATAGTGAGCTTCGGTTTCTTCGTACAACCGTCGTACCTGATCGGGTTTCTTGAGTCGGCCAAATTCGTCGGCAGTCAGTGTAGGCGATACACCCAGCGCGGTCAGCAACTGGAGTCGTACCTCCTCGTAATTGCCTTCGGCGTTATTCACCGTTTCCTCCACCACGTCATACATGGTGTTGGCAATGTCGAGCGGCAGGCGGTCGCCGAAGAGCGCGTTCCGACGGCGTTTGTAAATGGCCTCACGCTGGTAGTTCATCACGTCGTCGTATTCGAGCAGGCGTTTACGAATGCCGAAGTTGTTTTCTTCGACTTTCTTCTGCGCCCGTTCAATCGACTTCGTAATCATCGAGTGCTGAATAACTTCGCCCTCTTCCAGGCCCATGCGGTCCATTACCTTCGCGATGCGCTCCGAACCAAATAACCGCATCAGGCTATCTTCGAGCGAAACGAAAAACTGCGACGTGCCGGGGTCGCCCTGACGGCCCGCCCGCCCGCGCAACTGCCGGTCGACCCGGCGCGATTCGTGGCGTTCTGTGCCAATGATGGCTAACCCGCCCGCCGATTTCGATTCGGGTGTCAGCTTAATATCCGTACCCCGCCCGGCCATGTTTGTGGCGATGGTCACGGTGCCGGTTTGCCCCGCCGACGCTACAATTTCGGCTTCGCGCTGGTGATATTTGGCGTTCAGTACCTGATGCTGAATTTTCCGCAACGTCAGCAGGCGACTTAGCAGCTCTGAGTTCTCGACCGAGGTCGTACCTACCAGCACCGGGCGTCCTTTCTCAACTAATGCCGTTATCTCATCGACAACCGCGTTGTATTTTTCGCGTACCGACCGATAGACTTTATCTTCTTCATCTTTCCGGCTAATGGCCCGGTTGGTCGGAATCACCACCACGTCCATCTTGTAGATCTGCCAGAACTCCGACGCTTCGGTTTCTGCCGTACCCGTCATACCGGCCCGCTTGTGGTACATGCGGAAGTAGTTCTGGAGCGTAACGGTAGCGTAGGTCTGCGTAGCATCCTCAACTTTCACGTTCTCTTTCGCTTCTACCGCCTGGTGCAGTCCGTCAGACCACCGCCGACCTTCCATAATCCGGCCTGTCTGCTCGTCTACAATCTTCACCTTGCCGTCCATAATCACGTACTCGGTGTCGCGTTCAAACAGCGTGTAGGCTTTCAGCAACTGGTTAACGGTATTAATGCGCTGCGTTTTAACCGCATAATCGCGGATAACGGCTTCTTTGCCCAGTAGCTTTTCCTGCTCCGATAATTCCGGGCTTTTTTCGATAGCGTTGAGGTCAATCGATAGGTCGGGCAGAATAA
This sequence comes from Spirosoma montaniterrae, assembly GCF_001988955.1. Classification (NCBI taxonomy): domain Bacteria; kingdom Pseudomonadati; phylum Bacteroidota; class Cytophagia; order Cytophagales; family Cytophagaceae; genus Spirosoma; species Spirosoma montaniterrae. The sequence continues at coordinate 5,077,691 of NZ_CP014263.1, forward strand.
AAAAGTTGGGGTCTTCGCCCGAACCCGTAATATAGTCGATGCCTTTCTCGGTCAGGTCGATGCTGTTATGCCGTTCGTCGATAGTGAAATACAGCGGCTTATCGGCTTCTGGCATCAATTTCTGGTTCTCTGCCAGATAGATGGACTCGGTTTTTTGCAGCAAAGCTTTGTTACCCGTTTCGCTCAGGAATTTGATGAGCGGCTTATGCTTGGGTAAGCCCCGGTACGCCCGGAACAGCGACAGTCCGCCTTCCTTCTCGTCGCCAGCGGCAATTTTTTTCTTGGCATCGTTCAGATAATCGTACACCAATTTGCGCTGCGCTTCTACCACGCGGGCCACGCGCGGCTTCAGTTCGATGTAGTCCTGTTCGTCGCCACGCGGTATGGGGCCGCTGATAATCAGGGGAGTACGGGCATCATCAATCAAAACGGAGTCTACCTCATCGACCATTGCATAATGGTGCTTTCGCTGCACGAGTTCACCCGTTTCGCGGGCCATATTGTCGCGCAGGTAGTCGAAGCCAAATTCGTTGTTGGTGCCGTAGGTGATGTCGGCAAGGTAAGCTTGCTTACGCTGAAGCGTATTCGGCTGATGCTTATCGATACAGTCGACGCGGAGGCCATGAAACTCGAAAAGCGGCCCCATCCATTCGGAGTCACGTTTGGCGAGATAATCGTTTACTGTCACGATATGCACCCCGCGCCCGGCCAGACCGTTCAGGAAAGCCGGAAACGTAGCTACCAGCGTTTTTCCTTCACCAGTTGCCATTTCTGCAATTTTGCCCTGATGCAGTACCACCCCGCCAATAATCTGCACGTCGTAATGCACCATATCCCACGTGACGGGTGTACCGGCGGCATCCCAGCGATTTGCCCAATGGGCCTGATCACCGTCGATCACTACGCTTTTCTTACGCTGCGCCAGTTCTCGGTCAAAATCGGTGGCCGTAACCGTCAGTTGGTCGTTTTCAGTGAACCGACGGGCGGTTTCTTTCACCACGGCGAATGCCTGGGGCAGAATGTCGATCAGTACGCGTTCCAGTTCGGTATTGCGGTCGGCTTCGAGTTTGTCGATGCGGTTAAAGAGCCGCTCTTTCTCGTTCACGTCCACGTCGGCATGGCTGGCGGCTTCGGTAAGTTCGGCCAGTTGGCTGTCGATGTCGGCCAGCTCAGCAGCGATCTGCGCTTTCAGGTCAGCCGAAATCTGCCGTAACTGGTCGTTCGAGAGGTCTTTGAGCTGGGCAAACTCGGCGTTTACCTTCTCAACGTAGGGCAGCAGTTCTTTAACGTCCCGCTGCGATTTGGTGCCAAACAGCTTGGCTATGAGATTTATCATTGTATAGAATCGTAGGTCGTCTCAGTCGTGAATTACCCTGATCGGGTCTCGACTAATTTTCTACAAATTTAGTGTATTGGGCGTCGGACTGCAAGGAAGGTGGCAATCAGCTATCTTACCTTACTATATGGGAACGGGATTTTGCGGCTTACCTATTACTTTTGCGAATCAAATATTGGCCCAATAGCCATTGTTCATGCGTATCAACGACAAATTGTCACATTGCGTCCGCCGTAATCGTTCGTTTTGCTTTTTTTTCGCACTTGTTTTACTGACAAGTTCTTACGTAGTGTCGGCCCAGTCAACGCCTTCCCGCGTTGATCAGCTCAGTGATGAGCAGGTGCAGGAGTTTTATCGCCGGGCGCAGGCCAGTGGTCTGAGTGAGTCGCAGATTGAGCAGGCGGCTATGTCGCAGGGCTATACGCTCACCGATATTGCCAAAATGCGCAAGCGCATGACCGACTTACGCATGTCGTCGCAAAATGGGCGTGGTCAATCCGTTACGGATACCAGCCGGGGGCGGGTGCTGCCAACGGGCCTATCACGTCGGCTGGTTGATTCGCTGCCGTATACAACCCGGCGTGATTCTACCAAACTGCGCGTTTTTGGGGCATCGCTATTTGAAAATGCCAATCTGTCGTTTGAACCCAACATGCGAATTGCTACGCCCCGCAACTACATTGTTGGCCCCGACGATGAAATAACTATTGATATTGCGGGAGCCGCGTCTGATAACTTCAAGCTGAAAGTATCGCCGGAGGGTACCGTAAAAGTGCCTAATCTGGCTGCTATTTTCGTGAGTGGGCTAACCATCGAGCAGGCCGAACAGCGCATCATCAGCCGGCTGCGGCAGGGTGGTTATCAGGGATTGGGTGTGCCGGGTAGCGGTATTACGGCCAATGTGGCACTGACCAATATCCGTAGCATTCGGGTTACGCTCGTAGGCGAGGTAGTTCGGCCCGGCACGTACACGATTTCATCGCTTGGCTCGGCCTTCAACGCGCTTTACCTGGCTGGCGGTCCTAATCCGGAAACCGGCTCGTTCCGCAAAATCAGTATCATTCGGGGCAACCGTGTGGTTCGTACCATTGATTTGTATGATTTTATTCTTCGGGCCGACCAACGCGATAATATCCGGCTACAGGATCAGGACGTTATTCGCGTAGCTGACTATGGCACCCGTGTTGACTTGACGGGGCAAGTACGCCGACCGGCCATTTTTGAGGTACTGCCCGGCGAAACGTTCCGCACACTGCTGGGATTTGCCGGTGGTTTTGCCGACGATGCCTATCGGGCCAGTATCACTATCCGGCGCAACACCGATCGCGAACGTAAAATTCTGACGGTCACTGAAGCGGAGATGGCAACTACGGCACCGCAGCCTGGCGACAAAATTTTTGTCGGTAAGATTCTCGAACGCTACGAAAACCGCGTACAGGTAGCTGGTGCCGTGATGCGCCCCGGCGATTATGCGCTGGAACCGGGCCTGGAAACCGTTCGGCAGTTGGTAACACGGGCAGAAGGGTTACGAAAAGACGCATTTGTGAACCGGGCCAACATTGTGCGCGAACGCCCCGACATGGACCGCGAAAACCTCTCCTTTGATCTGGGCAAACTGATGCGCGGTGAAATTGCCGATATTCCGCTCATGCGGCAGGATAGCCTGACGGTGTTGTCGATTCGCGACCTGCGCGAACAATATTACGTTGTTATTGGCGGAGCCGTCAACAAGCCCGATACCATCGAGTACGTCAACAATATGAGTGTGGCCGACCTGATTGCGCTGGCTGGCGGTTTTCAGGAAGGAGCTAAACCAAATTTAGTTGAAGTGGCCCGGCGCATTCGTCAGGATTCGGCGGGTATCCGCGCTACAACGCTCGAAACATTCCGGTTTGCGGTTGATCGAAATCTGCAGCTTGGTTCTGTTGAGACGAATGCGGCTCACGATAGTGCGGCTGCGTTTCGCCTTCAGCCGTTCGATATTGTGTACGTGCGCACGTCGATAAATTACGAAGCGCAACGACAGGCATTTATTTTCGGCGAGGTAATGTATCCGGGCAACTATGCCATTGCTAACCGGCAGGAGCGCATCAGCGACCTGATTGCGCGGGCAGGTGGTTTGCGCCCTACAGCGTATATGCCCGGTGCCCAGTATCGACGGAATGGTCGGATTGTGGGCAGCGATCTTCGCCATATTATGGATGATCCTGGCGTAGAAGAGAATATGATGATTACAGACCAGGATACCATCTTCATTCCGCGTCGGTCTGAGACGGTGGGTATCGAAGGAGCCGTGCTGAACCCTTCGTCGGTGAGCTACAAAGTCAATTACAATTTTGACGATTACATTAGTGAAACGGGCGGATTTACCGATAACGCCCGGCAGCGGAAAGCATATATTATCTATCCGAATGGCCGGAAAGACCGCTCGCGCCAATTCCTGTTTTTCAAAGGACGACCACGGGTTGAACCCGGTTCAACTATTGTTGTGCCATTTAAGCCGATGGAAAATACAAAGATGTCGCCAATTGAGCGGGTGGGTATTCTTTCGCTGATTGGTACTTTAGCGGCCACCGCTGCCAGTATTATTGTTAATCTTAGCAGACAGCCGTAATCAGGCAAATAGATGTCAACTACTACCCTCTCACAGCCGACTATTCAACCCGACCGCGACCCGGATGAAATTGAAATTCGGGTGAGCGACATTATTCAGTTCGTAAAAGACAGTCGTCGGGCGATGTTCCTTTGGGGAGCGGCTTTAGCCATTGTTGGGGCAATCTATGCCTTTACGCAGCCGAACGAGTACACATCAACCGTGCGGGTTATGCCTGAGCTGAAGTCAGGATCAGGCGGAGGAGGTTTAGGCGACCTGAAATCGCTGGCGGGTCTGGCCGGTGTCAGTCTCGACGGGCTGGGTGGCTCATCAGAAGCTATTCGACCTGATTTATATCCCGACATTATGCAGAGTACATCGTTTATGCTGCATTTACTGGCGCAACCCGTTACTACTGCAGAAAATAAAAAGCCGCAAACGCTGCAACAGTATCTGCTTTCTCAGGGCGCGAATACAGTGATGGGGCGGTTGGGTAGCCTGCTTGGTTCGGACGATGAGCCGCAACCCGTGCCAGACGATGCTGCGGTTCGGCTCACGAAAAAGCAGGAAGAGCTAACAAAAAAAGTGGCACAGCGGGTTGGGGCGGTTATGGATAAAAAGTCGGGTATTGTGACGATTACGGCCCAAATGACCGACCCCGTCGTAGCCGCCACTATGGCGAAACAATCGCTCGATTACCTCACTAACTACGTAACGAACTACCGCACTGGCAAAGCGCGTAAACAAGCTAACTTCCTAAGTCAGCAGGTCAGTAATGCCCGTCGGCGTTACGAATCGGCAGAACTTGCCCTGTCGGCTTATCGCGACCGCAATCGGGCGTTGTTTCTGAACACGGCTAAGATAGAAGAACAGCGTTTGCAGGCCGATTACATGCTGGCGCAAACGGTTTACAACGATTTGTCGAAGCAGTTAGAGCAGGCCCGCATCAAAGTGCAGGAAGAATCGCCCGTTTTTCAGGTTCTCGAACCGGCCCGTGTGCCACTGCGTAAAAGCGGTCCCAAGCGAACAATGATTGTGCTGGGTTTTGGTATATTGGGGGCTATACTTGGCATGGCTATCTTCGGCTTTAAACGATTTTTTTCCTCTGCGAAGTAGTATATAAAGCTGGCTGTCATGAATTTAGCTCCGTCTGCTATTCGCGCTGAGTTGCAAAGGCTTCGGCAACATAGCTGGCAGAGCTTTTCGGGGCGAACCCGAACGACCTGGCTAAATAGCCTGCTGGGCGTAGTGGCCCGACTCGGCGGCATTGTCAGCACACTGTATGCAGTTCCCTTAACGATAGACTACCTGACGCCAGCCGTTTACGGGCTTTGGTTAACCATTGGCTCGATAACGGCTCTCCAGTTAATCACTGATTTAGGCATTGCCAATGGGTTGCGCAACCGGCTGGCCGAAGCCTGGGCCGCCAACAACTGGCCCGAAGCGCGGGCGTACTTAAGCACGGCCTACGTTTATTACGGTCTGGTACAATTTGCCCTGATTATAGTTTTTCTGGTGGTATACCGGTACATACCCTGGCAGCATTTGTTAACGGCCCAATACGATAACGCGACGCTGCAACGCGTTTTATTAGTGGTGGTTGTGACTACCAGCGTGCGGTCTGTCGCCGATTTGCTGAGTTGTTCCTTACTGGCCGTACAAAAGTCTGGGTTGGCGGCTTTGCTGCAACTGCTCATCAGCATAAGTACGCTGACAGGTATTTGGCTGGTGGCGAAGTTCGTGCAACAGGATCGCTTGTGGGCCGTGGCTTTAGTATCTGGCCTTTTGCCGGTATTGTTGCTGAGCATCGCCAGTCTTATTCTATACCGCACAACCCTGCGCAAACTTCGCCCAACGTGGCGGCTGATCGATTCTCGTCAGGCCCGTAGTCTGCTGCCGTTGAGTTCGTCGTTTTTAGTTATTCAACTTACTGTACTCGTTATTTATCATACCGATAATCTGTTAATCGCCTACTTATATGGTCCCGCAGCCGTAACGCCTTATGCTATTGCACTTCGTTGTTTCGGTGCATTGATTTTGTTGTTTTCGGTGGTGCTAACGCCCTACTGGTCAGCTTTTACGGAAGCATACGTAAAAAAAGATACCGTCTGGATGCAGTCGGCCTACAGGCATATGCAACGACTCTGGCTCGTTTACGCATTCGGTGTGTTGCTGGTGTTCGGTTTATCGGATCAACTTTATGCCTACTGGATCAACGACCGGGTGCATGTCCCGTGGCAGCTTAGTGCTTGTATGGCTTTATTTGCCGCTATCAACGGCTGGAACACCATTACCGCGTCTATCTCAAACGGCTTGAGCAAAGTACGACTACAAGTATATTACTCGGTCATCGCTGCGGCTATTAATATACCACTCAGTTTATTTCTGGCACGTAACTTGTCGCTTGGTAGTACGGGTATTATTTTAGCAACGGTAGGTTCACTATTTATCTGCACAGTATGTAGTACAAAGCAGGTCTACAAACTGTTGAGTGGCACCGCCACCGGTATCTGGAATCGCTGAAAACAAACACTCAACGGTTTGTCGGCACCTGAATTGGGCTGATAAATAGTGCACCATATGATATGTCCCATCTGCCAATCGGTCAGCCGCCCCCATTGCACGGCCACTGTTCTCCGGCAATACCACGTGCAGTATTATCAATGCAGCCGGTGCGATTTTATTTATACCGAAACACCGTACTGGCTGGCCGAAGCGTATGACTCAGTTATTACTCGCTTAGACGTGGGCCTTGTTTATCGCAACGAACAAATGGCGGGTCTTACGCAGGCAGTTATTACTACCTGGTTCGATAAATACGCTCAATTTATTGATTACGGGGGCGGATATGGCTTGCTGGTGCGGATGATGCGCGACCGGGGGTATGATTTCTACCGACAGGATGCGTTCTGCGCAAACCTGTTCGCTGAATCGTTCGATATAACGGAGGTGGCCCCTTTTCGGGCTGAGCTTCTGACGGCTTTTGAAGTGCTCGAACACCTGCCCGATCCGGTGGCCGAAATAGAAAAGATGCTGGCACTCAGTGACACTATTCTACTATCAACCATTGTGCAGCCTGCTCCGACAGTTACGCCCAACTCGTGGTGGTATTTTATTCCCGACACAGGGCAACACGTGTCTATCTACTCGAAACGTTCGCTGCAACTCCTGGCCGAACGCTTTAACCTACGCTATTACGGCGGTATGCAGGATGTACATCTGTTGAGCCGTAAACCAATAACACACTCATTGTTTCGATTCATCACCCGCCCGCGCATCACCCGGCTCGTCAATCAGTTTATTCCTCAACCTTCTTCAAGGCTATTGGCTGATTTCAATCAAATTGCCCGGCAGCTACCGAATCAGCAACCTCAATGACCGTTTTCTTCGACAATCAGGCGTTTTATATTCAGGAATACGGCGGTTTATCCCGGTATTTTGCCGAACTAATTGCTGGTTTGCACGACGAAACGGATATTCAGCCACTACTTTCCAATGGCTGGACAAACAATCAGCATTTACGCAATGCCAACCTAACTGACCGATCATTTTTCGCAGGTCGGTCGTTTCGGGGAAAAATACGGTTGATGCACCGGATGAATCGCTGGCACGATGCATGGCAACTACGTCAGCAGTCTTACGATTTATTTCATGCTACGTATTACGACACCTATTTTCTGGCTCATCTGCCGAAGCAAACGCCGTTGGTGGTCACGTTCCTCGACATGATTCATGAGAAGTTTAGCAGTCGATTTCCTGAACTGGCTCAGGATAAGATGGTTATCGAAGGAAAACGCCTGCTTGCCCGCCGTGCCAACCGGCTTATCGCCATCTCTGAAAGTACCAAACGCGACGTGGTAGAACTGCTCGATGTTGACCCTGCCAAAATTGATGTTGTTCACCTCGGCAGTTCCTTTTCCAGGCCAATTAACTGTTTGCCGACAAATTCGCCCGTATCGAAGGTCCGACCTTATCTGCTTTACGTTGGGATGCGGGCGGGGTATAAAAATTGGGCCGGGTTGGTAGAAGCAATTCACCCACTATTGAAGCAGGAGCAAATTCAACTGGTATGCGTGGGCAGTGGGCCTTTCAACTACGAAGAACAAACGCTGCTACGTGCGCTGGATGCAGAAAAGTGGGTAGTGCAGCAGGAGGCCACCGACCAGAAACTGGGCCAGCTTTATCAACATGCCGTGGCATTCTTTTTCCCGTCGTTATATGAAGGCTTTGGAATTCCTGTTCTCGAAGCGTTTGCCTGTGGATGTCCGTGCTTACTGAGCAACAGTAGCTCATTGCCCGAAGTGGCTGGCGATGCAGCCCTGTATTTCGACCCAGATGACGCCGATAGTATACGAACCGCTTTGCAAACGGTAATCAGCGACCAAGCCCTGCGCGCACGCCTGATTCAACAGGGTCAACAAAGAGCAACGCTGTTTACATGGTCGGCTATGCAGCGGAAAACGGCAGATATATATCGAAAATGCGTTTCTTAACGTGCAACGTATAATACAAAAAGCCCCGACGTATCAGGGCTTTAGTATAGGGTGGGAGACGGGGCTCGAACCCGCGACCTTCGGAACCACAATCCGACGCTCTAACCTGCTGAGCTACAACCACCATAGTTTGGGACTGCAAAATTAATGAAAAATGAAAAGTGAACAATGAAAAATGACGAAATATATTTCAATTTGCTGTTTGTATCTCAGCAGGCCGTTTTTCATTGTTCATTTTTCACTTTTTAGGCAGCTTTGCCCTGTTGATACCGCTTCTCGGCAGCATTCCAGTCAACAACGTTGAAATAAGCCGCGATGTAGTCGGGTCGGCGGTTCTGGTATTTCAGATAATACGCATGTTCCCATACGTCGAGACCAATGATGGGGAAGCCTTTGGTTTCGGCTACGTCCATCAGCGGGTTATCCTGATTTGGCGTTGAGGTAACGGCCAGTTCGCCCGACGAGTTCACGATCAGCCAGGCCCAGCCAGAACCGAAACGGGTTGTAGCCGCTTTGGTAAACTCCTCTTTAAACGTATCGAACGAACCAAATTTCTGATTGATAGCCTCGGCCAGTTCGCCCGTAGGCTGACCACCGCCATTACCCGAAATGGTATTCCAGAACAGCGTGTGGTTATAGTGTCCACCACCATTATTACGTACTGCCACCGGCGACTGACTCACGTTGGTGAGCAGGTCTTCGATAGTTTTATTGTCGAGGTCTGTACCGGCAATCGCGTTATTGAGGTTCGTCACGTAGGCGTTGTGGTGCTTGCCGTGGTGAATCTCCATCGTTTGTTTGTCAATATTAGGTTCCAGCGAGTCGCTTGGATAGGGCAATGGGTCTAATACGAAAGCCATTGGGGAATGAGTTTGAATGGAAGATGATTCGGTTGGGTTAACAAGCTGCCGGGAAATTATGTTCTTAACCGCTGGAAAAAACTTGCCAGCAAAGCCTGACTTTCATCGGCCAGTACACCAGTCTCGATTCGGGTTTTCGGGTGAAGTATCGACGGTTCTACGCGCCGATAACCCCGTTTTGCATCGTCGGCTCCGATAACTAACCGGCTAAGCTGCGCCCAGAAAATAGCTCCCGCGCACATCACGCAGGGTTCGAGCGTGACATACAATGTGCAGTCGGTCAGGTATTTACCACCGAGGTATTGCGTAGCTGCTGTAATCGCCAGCATTTCGGCATGGGCCGTTACGTCATTGAGATGTTCGGTCTGATTTCGCCCTTTGCCAATGATGCGATTGCGACAAACCACAACGGCTCCCACCGGTATCTCTCCGTCGTCGGCGGCTTCGGTTGCCAGTTCCAGCGCAATGCCCATGAAATAGTCGTCCGACATGATTCTGGATTACAGCTTTACGACTTTTCTTACCGTTTGGCTATTACCGATCTGAATACGAAGCAGATAGAGACCATTGGGCTGACTGCTCAGGTCGATGTCGTTTCGGCGGTTACGAGTGGTTCGCTCCAGCATAAGCCGCCCGCTCATATCGGTCAGCAGCAGTATAGCGGGGTCGCGTGTCAGAGCCATATCGATGTCGACGGTTAGTATAGTGGTTGTTGGCACCGGATACGCGTTGACAAGCGGACCAAGCGGATCGTCTTCTACGCTCAGGAGCGGCAAAATTGTAATGGTTGCACTGCCCGATAATGGGCCGGAACCGCAGAAGTTCGTGACACTTGTTAGCTGATAGGTCGTGTTTCTGGCGGGCCGTGCCTCAATAATGAGTGGGCTGGTGGCCGACGTGGCCGAGTAACTACGCAGGCTGTCGGCGTAAACCACCGTCCAGGGGCCATCGCCCCCAAACGCGAACGTCAGGTTGGCGGGCGTACCTTCGTAAATACGCTGCGTACCCGTTAATGTGGCCGAAGGTTTCGAGCGAACCGTCAGAATCGACGGGCTGTTCGTGCCGGGTACGGCTACGCCGGGATTGGTGGCTATGGCGCGAACGTAATACTGACCACTGGGCAGGCTCACGGGCAGGTCGACCAGCACGGGCGATGCGACCGACGAAGCACTGATGGCAAACTTCTTCGACGTATCGGCCACACTGATTAATTCGGCCTGAAAGGCGTTACGCGATGTAAATGAACCCGTTGTTGTGAAAGGAACAGCAAGGGGCGTCCCGGCGCACAGTGTCGACGCCGTTAACGAACTGGTTGTTACGGTCGGCACCCGTACATTGACCGTAGCCGTAGCCGGGTTGCCGGGCAATCCCTTCCCGCACCCGTTCGTGACCGAAACAATCTGGTAAACCGTGTTGCCGCGCGGTGTCACCGAAATTGTGGTATCAGCCGAGCGGGTTGTGCCGCTATAGCCGCCGGTGAGGGTGTAACTATATGGCCCAACACTGGTGAACTTCAACTGGAGCGGTGTTGCCAAACCGAGGTTGACCTGCGGCACAAGAGCTTGCAGCGACAGCGTAGGCGTGGCATTGACAATAACACGAATCGATGCCCGCGCACTATGACAACCGTTGGCACCAATCTGGAAAACCTCGAACTTATCGCCCAGTGGATCAACGTTTACGTTCAGCGTGGGCGGAGTCCACTCATCACGAATAGTACCGTAAGGATCGATCCACTGTAGCCGCCCACCCGGTGCAATCGACGCCGTTAAGGGTACTGTTACGTCGCCGATGCAATACGTCAGTACTGGTTTACCAATGGCGGGTACTGGCGACGTATTTACCGTTACTGACAGCCGCGCCTTAGGCCCTTCACAATCCCGAACGGTTTGGGTCACTTCGTATGTAATAACACGAGCCTGATCCAGAGATGGGGTCGGTGCGTCTTTCCCAAACCGATTTCCATCGGTGTTGTACCAGGTCAGATTTTCGCCCGTTGCTTCTACTGGTGTCACGTTCTGTTTCGGCTGGTCGGGCGTTTGCTGGCAATAAGCAACGTTTTTCACACTGGGCTGGCCCGGCAGCGGTTTAATCTCCACTTTTAGTTCAGCCTTTTCGCGGCTTTCGCAGCCTTCGCCGTTCGTTTGGGTTGCTTTGTACGTCTGGAAACCAACGCGGTCGGTGGCTGGTGTGGGTATGCCATTGATCGGTCTGTCGAAATCATCGTACCACTTCACAGAACTGCCATTGGCCGACAGTGGCCGCGACGGTCCGTTGTTACAGAACTCAATGTTCGACACGCCGGGTTGGCCGGGCGTTGCTTTCACCCGAACCGTGTACGCTCGGGTTGGGCTGGGACATCCTTCCAGTGTCTGACCTACCCGGTACGTATACGTCTGAACGTTTTCGCGCGGAGCTACCGGTGCCGACAGCGAAGGCGTACCATCGGCATTGAACCAATTGATCGACGCGTTGAGTACGGGCGTGGCCGTAGCTACAATTGGATCATAATATTGACAAAACTCAACATTTTGCACACTTGGCGCGTCGGGAGTATCTTTTACCCGAACCGGAATGGCCGCCCGGTCGCTCTCACAGCCTTCGGTATTCGTTTGCGAGACGTAATAGTTGGTTGTTCGCACGAATGGGGCCGATGTATTTACCACACTGGCATTCACTGAGCCTGTGCCGCCCGTTTCGCTGGTGCCGTACCAGAGCAGGTTAACACCCGTAGCCGAAAGCGGTCTGCCGGCTGTGCCTTCGCAAACGTCTGCCGGGGGCGTAAACGTTGGCTTGCCCGGCACGGCATTAACCGTAATGGTGGTCGTACTCCGCGAAACGCTTTCGCAATTGCTCAATGTCTGGCTAACCGAGAACGATTGCGGCCCTGTCCGGTCTGTCGACGGCGTTGGCGCATCGGCGAGTTGACCCGACGAACCGAACCAGGTTACGATTGCGCCTGGTGCCTGATTCGTGATCTCTAATTTACGGGAAGCGCGACCCTGACAAAAAACACCAGGGGGGGCAATCGTTGGCGTTGCGGGCCGGGGTTTAATTTCGGCGCGGATTGGTGCCCGCGAACTTTCGCAAGTAGAGTTGTCGATCTGACTTACGTAATACGTAGCCGTGGCCGTGTTGTCTACTACCGAGACTGTTTGCCCGGTGTTGGTGCCGCCGGTGCTGTTTTTTCCCCACCAGAGCAATTTGTTGCCCTCCGAGGCCACCGCACTCAGCGAATTGGGCGTGGCACCAACACAGGTTGGCTCGTAGGCAGAAACGCGGGGCGGTGCAGGCAGCGGAACAATAGTTACCGTAATGGTAGCCCGGCTGGCATCGGGTGTGCGACAACCATTCACAAGCTGACCAACATAGTAGGTAGTGGTTTGCTGATTGTTAACGGCAGGCGGCTGATTTGAGGGCGAATTGATGGTAGTAGCATTGGCCCACCAGACCAAACTCCCTCCGCTGCCGGGGGTAGCCTGTAAAGCTGGGATGGTTGCCCCCTGACAGTAGGTTAGCGAAGACATCGAAACGCTTGGCGGGCCGGGTAAGCTGTTGACTTTAAATTCAATGGACGCACGAGCAGCACTTTCGCAGCCGCTGGCATTTACCTGACTCACGTAGTAAAACGTGGTGCCTGTAGTGCTGGTCGGCGGCTGGGGAGCTATTTCGGAGAATGTACCACCTGTTGAAACGGTATACCAGCGTAAACGGGTGCTTCCGCCCGTAAGCATAGCCGACAATTGCCTCACCGGGTCGTTCAGGCAGGCGTTTTGGGGTGATTGAACCGAAGGGGGCGATGCAGGCCGTGGAATGACATCGACGGAGATGGCCGCCCGGCTACTTTCACACGTACCCACGGTCTGACTCACATAATAAACCCCATCGGCTGTATTACTTACGGCACCGGGATTGTCTGTTCGGGTGCCGCCGGTTGCATCTGTACCATACCAGTTGAGTTTGCCACCCGCCGAAGCCGTCGCCGACAACGTTGGTGCGGTTGTGCCTGCGCAAAAAGGGCTGGGGTTGGTAACGCCGGGGCTTGTCGGTCGAACAACGGTCAGGGTAGCTAAACTGATGCCGCTTTCTCTGATGGGTGCGCTCGACCGAACCCGGAACCGATAACCTGCTCCAGCGATTGTGCTGGCCGGAATGGTGGCATTAACTGTATACGTACCTGCTGTGCCTGACCGGGTGGCGGTCACGGTTGGAAACGAGGTGCCCGAACCATCTGATAAAAGAATGGTAAATTGATTCGTGGCACTAAAACTGCCTGTAGCCGTAAACGTAACGGCCACAACACCGGGGCAGGCCGACACCGAGTTAGGGCTAAATGTAGGTGCGCCAACGTTCTGTGCAAACGTTGCAGATAGTAGACCTACAAGACTAAAGCAGACAGTAAAAATGAGGTAAAAAATCCGTCCCTTCATACCAGAAAAATGAAATCCAATCACTTATTACCGACAAAATTAATTGTTTACTGATGATAGTTGGTCACTATCTGTTTGCTCAGTAGAGAAGTCGTTGCGGTGGGAATACACTGGTTGTTCGTAAGCTACTGAATAGGCGTATTTCTGCTTTTTTTAAGCCCGACTATTTTACTACTACGACGAGGTCGTAAAAAACATGAGCAAGAAAAATGCCACTCTTCAAAAAGTGGCACCTCGCTAATAAAAGAAAATGTTGTTTTGTTCATTGGATCGCGCTGTACACCAGTTCGTGGATTCGTCGGCGCAACTTTGTCGTATTGATAGACGTATTGCCCGCCGTGGGGTATATACGGTTCGAGAGAAATACAAAAATCAGTTCCTCATCGGGGTCAACCCAAACCACGTTGCCCGTGAAGCCCGTATGCCCGAACGACCGGGCCGACGCCTGCGAAGCCAGATAAACGCTGCTTTGGCTTTCTGCGTTGGGTTTGTCCCAGCCTAATGCACGATGGCTGCGGTTGCTGAGCGTTTGGCTGAAGTAGGGAACTGTCAGCGGATTAAAAATGCGCTGGTCGCCATACGTGCCTTTTTGCAGATTCATTTGCAGTAGCGTGGCAATCTCGCGGGCATTACCAAACAAACCCGCATGGCCCGATATGCCCCCCTGAACAGCCGCCATCTGATCGTGAACCGTACCTGTCAATAACTGATTCCGATAGTACGTGTCCTGCTCCGTTGGCGCACAAACCGGATTCAGCAACCGCTGCAAAGGCGTGAAACCAAGCTGATGCAGTCCCAGCGGTTTATACACGTTGTCGGTTACAAACCTGTCCAGCGGTTGCTTGCTAACCCGCTCCACAATTTTTTGCAGGAACAAAAAATTCAGGTCGCTGTAGACGAAAGCGGGCTGACCGCTCGTATCGGTCTTGCGCGACATAGGCGACTGAATGACCCATTTCCAGACTGAGTCGCGCAGGGCCGGAACGCCCCAGAGCGTAGGCGCAATCTGAAGCGTATGCAGGCTGTCGCGGGTTGCGCTGTAGTATTCGGTTTTCAGCCCTCCGCCCGCCGTGCGCGTGCGGTCCCAGGTAGTCGGATAAAACGACACCATACCCGACTGATGCCAGAGCAAATCCTGGAGCGTAATGTTTTGTTTGTTGGTGCCGCGCAGTTCGGTCAGATAGGCCGAAGCTTTTTGCGTCAGGTCGATCTGTTTGCGGTCGTGCAAAACCATTACCGCCTGCAAGGTTGCCAGCACCTTCGTCAATGAAGCCAGATCATAGAGCGTTTCATCGGTTACTTTGGGCGCACCGGGCGCGTAAGTCAGTGCCCCGAAGTTTTTGCTATAGACAATTTTGCCTTTGCGGGCCACCAGAATCTCGCAACCGGGCACCACCCGGTCGCGCACGGCAGCCTGTGCCATCGCGTCAATTTTGCTCAGCACCGCCGTTCGCATCCCCACGCTCTCTGCCGAGCCTGCCGACAGCCGACCTTCAGGGTTAAGCAGCTCGCCCAGACCCACTTTCAGCGTACCGATCGAAATGGGTAACATGCCGCGCGCGCCCAGGCCGCCAAACAGCACCTGTGGCACCACGCGTTGCATCTCGTCAAATTCCTGATAAGCGCACACGAGCGCGTCGGCACCGGCAAATTGCGGCAGGCTATAAGGCGACCCAAAGGCTGTGACAATCACTTTTGTGCCGCGCTGTTTCAGCCGCGTAATCAGATCGAGCGACACTTTCGTGATGCCGTACTTGCGGGTTGCCGATTCGCTCATGCGGTGATAACTGACTACCACCGTATTGGCATCGCCTACGCGCAGCATAATATTTTGCAGATCAACGTCCGACAGCGGTTTGTCGGGGATGGCGACGGTGGTGAAAGGCGCGTATTGATTCAACGTTTTCTGGAACACATTGCCCGGATCGGCACCAATTGCCACCGACGCCAGCCGCAGCGTGTCGAGCTGGCGCAGGGGAAGCAGGCTAACAGGATTGCTTACCACCGTAACCGCCTGTTCGCAAAGTTCCTGTTTCAGCAGTTGTGCCTCGGGCGAGTTTAAATCTGCCGACAGTCCGGCAAGATCGATAGGTTTATATTGATGCAGCCCCGCCCAGTATTTGGCCCGCAAAATTTTCTTCACTTTTTCATCGACAAACTCCTGCGAAATCACGCCCTGCTGAATAGCACTCAGAATGGTCAGTGTGGCCTCACGTACATTTTCGGGATACAGCAGAATGTCGTTGCCTGCAATTAGTGCCCGCAGGTTCACGTCCATCGCCTTCGACGACCGGCTGATGCCGCCCATATTCAGCGCGTCGGTGAAGACTAACCCTCTGAAACCCAACTCTTTCTTTAGTAACTCGGTTACTATTTTTTCCGACAGCGTGGCCGCCATTGCTGGTGTATTGTCGATGACTGGCACGTGCAGATGCCCCGTTACGACTCCCATCAGGCTGTCGGCAATGAGTTTGCGGAACGGATACAGATCAATGTCGCGCATCTCCTCCGGCGACCGGCTCACGGTGGGCAAGGTATGGTGAGAATCGACGTTGGTATCGCCATGACCAGGAAAATGCTTGGCGGTGGCAATCACCCGCGTTTGCTGGAGCCCGCGCATGTAAGCCGAGGCTTTCAGGGCTACGTTTTCTTTCGATTCGCCGAACGAGCGAACACCAATGACCGGGTTGGCCGGGTTGCTGTTGATGTCGGAAACGGGCGCGAAGTTGATATGGATACCGAGCCGCTGACATTGCCGACCAATTTCGGCTCCCATGCGGTAGATTACGTCGTTGTCACGAATGGCTCCCAACGCCATTTGCTTCGGGAAATCCATCGCGCTGTCCAAGCGCATACCCAAGCCCCATTCGCCATCGATGCCGATGAGTAAGGGTACTTTCGAAGCCGCCTGATAACGATTGGTCAGCACGGCCTGCCGATAAGGACCGCCCTGGAAGAAAATTAGTCCGCCAATATGCTGATTATGAATGAGATGCTCGATGTACTGATAATGATTTTCATGGCGGTTGGAGAACGTTGCTACCATGAAAAATTGCCCCACTTTCTGTTCGGGGGTCAGGGTTTTAAAGACGCTATCGACCCACTGACGACCGCTATCAGACATCGTAAAAACCTCTACAGGCCGGGCTGGAAGGCCAGGTTTGTAGAGGTTGGGCGCAGCTATCGCAGCCCGCCGAACGGGCGCGACCTTTGCCGGTTTATATACAATCCGATGCCAGGCCCGACGGCCCGGCTTGGTTAAGCCAAATGCAGTCAATAAACTGACGGACAGCAGACCGATCAGCACTATTGGTCGGATAACGTTGTTCCGCATGGATACTCAACTCAGTAGGTAAAAAAATAAGTACAATCAACTCACGGCGGTTTAGTGCGAAACCATAAAAGTAGTTAACAACCGCCGAAAACCATAACTCAATGCCAAATTGTCTGCCTTTTTAACGCAATTTTACGGTATATTAGATAGGTTAGCTGCCCGAAATGTTTAGAGCAACCGATGAAATTGACGAAAAAAATAAAGATTTTAATGCTTGCCGTTAGTTGTGCAAGCCTGACCGGTATGGCGCAAACATCCTCAAAGACTTACGGAACCATGCTGGATGCACTCTATAAAAAGACGGTGCCTTTAGTGACGGTGGCCGAACTGAAGAAAATGCCCAACACTATATTGCTCGACACGCGTGCCCGTGCCGAATACGACGTGAGCCATTTGCCCAATGCGCGTTGGGTAGGCTACGATGATTTTGACCTGAAACGAGTGCAGGATATTTCGAAAGATGCCAACGTAGTGCTTTATTGCTCAGTAGGTTACAGAAGCGAGCGCGTTGGCGAGAAGCTATTGGCGGCTGGCTATCGGCATGTACACAACCTGCACGGAAGCCTCTTCGAGTGGGTTAATCAGGGCAACCCGGTAGTAGATAATCAGGGGAAAACCACGCAGCGCGTTCATGCATACTCGCGGCTGTGGGGCGTTTGGCTGAAACGCGGAGAGAAAGTATATGACTGATTAAAACGCCTGGCTGGGCCGCATCTGCGAGAGGGCCGACAACAGCCGCTTGCTGAACGCAGCTTTATCCACAGCAGGTTGCCAGCACGATACGCCCGGCGACTGAACCCGCGTTTTGCGAACCGCTGCCGATGCCTTCGCCCGCATTTGCTTACGAGCCGCAAATAAATTGTGCGGATGCCCCATACCGATGGCCTGCCCGCTTACTCCCAGCAACACAATCCCGACAATCAGCAACGTTTTCATGACCTTGATTTTCTATGACAGCACAAAGATATAGGTTTTATTTAGTATCTTGCAATACATAGTACTAAATTTTTTTAGCCGGACGATCAGCCCGGCTAAAAATTACTCGACTACAATGCGCTTTACCGCCCCGTCTTCATTCTGAGTAACGGTTACGAAGTAAGTTCCCTTGGGGTTGCGGCCCAGATCGATTTGCCCGACAAACTCACCCGAAAAGTCGCGAAGGTCACGTTTTGCCACTTCTTTACCTTTTGGGTTCGTTACCACAATACTCACGTCGCCTTTGGCCGGGGCCGTAAACCGAACATTTAGCTGGTTGCGGTCAGGATTATTAGGAAATGCTTCCAGCCCGCGAATGGTTGAGGGTTTGCCGCCTACGTTACGCGCCCAGTCTTCAAACGGTCGGGCAAGTTGCCGGTCCCAGTCACGCGGGAACTGAAACTCGAACCGCTTGAAACGGTCGGCCAACGAATCGGCATTACGTCGATACTCAAACGTTCGGTAATCGCGTCCGTTACGGGGAGCGCGGTTGCGGAATGTATAGGCGTCGCCCTGCATCCGGTTGCGATCAGTCCGATTTCGTTCGCGGATAACCTCGCGGTCGGCGTTTTCTTCTACAATAATGGTCAATTGCCGCTGCCGACCATCTTTACGGGCCGCTTTCAGCGAATCGACAAGCTTCGTAACCATTGCATCGCGTTGCGGATCGGTCATGCCGTCGATACGGTACGTGCGTTCGGTTTCGCGCACGTCGTTGCCGTTCCGTTCGATAATCTTAACGGTTACTTCATCTTTCTGGGGTTGGGCTTTCGGTGATTCGGCTTGCTGTGCCGTTGCCAGCCCACCTGCCAGCGTGAACGCCAGCGCGAACCGGCATCCGATAAAAACTGTTTTTTTCATGTGTACTATGGTTGTTTGATGAAAACGCAATCGCGAAACGTATGGCATCCAACCGACTGTTAAAGTTTGTTAAGCCGCCAATTGGTTGCCGCCCGCCGTCGTATTTTTACAATAATTCCGAAGTATAAAGTTGCGAT
Organism: Spirosoma montaniterrae; assembly: GCF_001988955.1. Taxonomy (NCBI): domain Bacteria; kingdom Pseudomonadati; phylum Bacteroidota; class Cytophagia; order Cytophagales; family Cytophagaceae; genus Spirosoma; species Spirosoma montaniterrae. The sequence continues at coordinate 5,096,710 of NZ_CP014263.1, forward strand.
AGTGTATAGTTCAACGTTGATGGGGCATAATCTCGACCCGACACTTTATAACTCTACAACTCTATAACTTCTTCTGAATAGATGCAAAAGCAACAAAAACGTTGCATGGGTTCGTAAAAAATGTCGAGACAACGCATACGCTGGATTGTGATGCTGATGGCCGTAGGGTTGCTGGGCTTAGTAGGTCTGCAACTCTATTGGATTGGCAGTGCGCTCCAGTTGCAGAAAGAACAGTTTGCCTATAAAGTAACCGACGCGTTGCAGGAAGTGGTGCGGACACTCGAACGGCAGGAGATTGTGTACCTGACGCGGCAGCGCGTACATGCCCGCGAGCAGCAGAATCGGCTCATGGCAATTGCCAAGCCAACGCCAAAACCTGCTTTGCCGAAAGCAAAATCAAAAATACCGTCCGTATCCGAACGGTCGGTTGCTGCTGACCCCGCCGTTACCGACCGGCCTTCAACCGTAGCCGGGTTGCCAACGGGGGGGCAGTGGTTGTGCAATCAGACGTATTACACCCTACTGTGCGGCCTTTATCGGCTGAGCAAATGGTGGTGGTTGAAGAGTTTTTTCGGCAACAGGATGAACTGATGGCTGTGGGCGACTGGCAAACACAATTGCTTCAGCAGCAGCAGTTTGATCGGTGGGTTGAGACAATTATGACCGACGAGTTGAACCGAATCAATGCGCAGGTTGCCGAAAATGCGCGACAGCAGGAGAAACTGAAGCAGGCCGCCGAACGGCGAACCCAGCAGCAGACCCGGAAACTGGCGCAGGCAGAAAAGCCCACCAGTTTGAGCCAGAATCGGGCTAATGAGCAGTCGGCTATGATTAAAGACGTGCTGAAAGGGCTGCTCATGTCCGACCGGCCTATCGAAGACCGCGTAAACCGGCTGGCCTTGGATACGCTGCTTCGGCAGGCACTGACCGAGCGCGGCATCAGCATTCCGTTTGCTTATGGCGTCAGAACCCGTCAGAAACCGGCGTTTTTATTTACCTCGCTCGGAACGCAACCGAAGCAGTTCGATGAAAACGGCTATAAAGCAATCTTGTTTCCGAACAATCTGCTCGATACGGGCAATTTTGTGTACGTGTATTTTCCAACCCAGCAGGCGTTCATTCTGAGCCGATTATGGTTCACGTTTGCTGCCTCGGCGGTGCTGATTCTGGTAATTCTGGCCTGTTTTTACATTGCAATCAGCACCATTGTTCGCCAGAAAAAACTGGCAGACATTAAAAATGATTTTATCAACAACATGACTCACGAGTTTAAAACGCCTATTTCCACTATTTCGCTGGCAGTTGAAATGGCTGAAAACGTGGGGTTGGTCGGGGGTAACGACGATGCGCAGTCGCGGTTGAGCCGGTACATGGGCATTATCCGCGACGAAACCCGGCGGCTGGGGTCGCACGTAGAGAAGGTACTGCAAATGGCCCTGCTCGACCGGGGCGAAATCAGGCTTAAACTCTCGTCGGTGAACGTACACGACGTTATCGAAAAGGTGCTGAATAATATCGGTTTGCAAATCGAACAGCGCGAGGGCGAACTGGAACTTGAGTTTGAGGCCGAACACGAAATTATTGAAGCCGACGAGGTTCATATTACCAACGTGCTGTATAACCTGATCGACAACGCCATCAAATACTCGCCCGAACGCCCACACATCACCATCCGAACGCGAAATACACCTGCCGAATCGTCAGTCACGGGTATCAGTATTACGGTTACGGATCAGGGCTTAGGTATGACCAAAGACCAATTAAGCCGTATTTTTGAGAAATTTTATCGCGTACCAACCGGAAACCGTCACGACGTAAAAGGATTCGGGCTGGGACTCAGCTATGTGAAAAAAATGATTGACGAACATCACGGCCTGATCAACGTTGAGAGCCAGCCGGGCCGGGGCAGTTCGTTTGAAATAGTTTTACCATATAGAATGATTGACTGATTGAGTGGTTGAATGAGTTCTTGTGCGCTTCATTCAATCATTCGACCATTCATTTATTCAACCATTTAGTTATGCCATCTATTCTCCTCGTTGAAGACGACCCGAACCTGGGCCTGCTGGTGCAGGAATATTTAGTGCTGAAGGGCTATACCGCCGACCGGGTTACAGATGGTAATCAGGGTCTCCAACAGTTCATGGCAAATCCCTATGACCTGTGCATTTTCGACGTGATGATGCCTAAAAAAGATGGCTTCACATTGGCGAAGGAAGTGCGCATGGCAAACCGCGACGTACCAATTATCTTCCTGACAGCCAAATCGATGCAGGAAGATACCATTCAGGGGTTTCGGATTGGGGCCGATGATTATATTACCAAGCCGTTTAGCATGGAGGAGTTATTGCTTCGGATTCAGGCCATTCTACGCCGGTATCAGCGCACGACCGATCTTCCCGAAACGACTACCTTTCAAATTGGCTCGTTTGCGTTCGATTACCCGCATCAGTTGCTAACGCAAAATGGCGTTGCCCAGAAACTAACCAGCAAAGAATCGGAGTTATTAAAATTGCTGGCACAAAACCTGAATCAGCCCGTAAGCCGTAGCTTCGCGCTCAAGATGGTCTGGGGTGATGATTCATATTTCAACGCCCGCAGCATGGACGTGTACGTGACCAAACTCCGCAAGTACCTTAAAGCCGACGAGTCGGTGCAGTTGGTCAACGTTCACGGCGAAGGCTTCAAACTGATTGTTTAAGTTGTAAAGTTATAGGGTTATAAGGTTGTAAGGTTGCTGACGCACTTATAGCTCCGCCTGGCAAACTCTACAACTTTATGACGTTACAACCTTACAACTTTATGAATATCGTTCGTCGTCCGCGCCGGAATCGCCAATCGGCGGCCATACGCGACATGGTGCAGGAAACGCTCCTGTCGGTTACAGATTTTATTTTCCCACTGTTTGTGCTGGAAGGCCAGAACATACGTAGCGAAGTAGCGTCGATGCCGGGCATCTACCGCTACTCGACCGATTTGTTGCTGAACGAAATTCAGGCGTGTGTCGATCTGGGGCTACAGTCTTTCGCATTGTTTCCAAACTTACCGGAGAGCAAAAAAGACAAATACGCGACCGAAAGTCATAATCCCGACGGCCTGTATCTGCAAACTGTTCGGTCCATAAAAGACCGCTTCCCCGACGTAGTGGTGATGACCGACGTGGCAATGGACCCGTATAGTTCCGACGGACATGATGGCATCGTTGAAAACGGCAAAATCGTAAACGACCCAACCCTTGATGTGCTGGGCCACATGGCCGTAGCCCAGGCACAGGCCGGAGCCGACATTGTGGGGCCGTCGGATATGATGGATGGGCGCGTGGGCTACATTCGCCAGATGCTTGACGTTCATGGTTTTCAGGACGTAGCAATCATGGCTTATACGGCCAAATACGCCAGTGCATTCTACGGTCCTTTCCGCGACGCGCTCGACTCGGCCCCCAAGTTTGGCGATAAGAAAACATACCAGATGAATCCCGCCAACAGCCGCGAAGCACTCATCGAAGCCGAACTCGACAAGGTAGAAGGAGCTGATTTTCTGATGGTAAAGCCTGCACTCGCTTACTTGGATATCATCAAACTACTTCGCGATAATTTCGATTTGCCCATTGCGGCCTACAACGTCAGTGGAGAATATGCGATGGTGAAAGCTGCCGCCCGCAACGGCTGGCTCGACGGCGACCGGGCCATGCTCGAATCGCTGATGGCAATCAAACGCGCCGGAGCCAACGTAATTCTAACCTATTTTGCTAAAGAAGCCGCAGCACTGCTTGCCTACCGCTAACGAAATATTGAAGGATTTTCTACTGAGTCTATAGGTATTTATACGGTAACGTTGCGTAATTTTACGAAGGCGATAATCGACGTAGGTTGAGCCAGTTATCGCCTTCTCTCTACAAATGCGGAACTTGTATATGTGCCTTTTGCTGGCCGTGTTATCGGCGTGCCAGAAATCTACGTTTATCGATCCACAGCCAGCGCAGCCTTTTACGCCTGTCAAAGAAGTAGCCCAATCGCCATTAGTTGTGATTCTGGGTTCATCAACGGCCTCTGGAGCGGGTGCATCTGATTATAAGCATGCCTGGGCGGGGTTGTTCAGCAGTTATCTAAACAAGGGAAAAATCATTAATCTGGCAAGGGGGGGCTACACCACCTACCATATACTACCCGACGGGCAGGAAGGTCTGGTAGCTAAACGCCCCTCTGCCGACACGCTCCGAAACATTACGGCAGCACTTAAATTGCACCCTACTTTAATGATTATCAGCATGACTACCAACGACGTAGCCAACGGCTATAGCGTTGATGAGGTCATGTATAACCTACAAACAATTCGGCGGATTGCGCTCGACAATGGGGTAAAGCGCATCCTGATCACAACCAGTATGCCGCGCAAACTAAACGCGCAGGCTACGGCCCGGTGGCTACAACAGCGCGACCGAACTATGCGTGCCTATGAGCAGGACGCCGTTAATTTTTTCGATCCGCTGGCCGATGCTGACAATCTTTTCCAGGCTAACCTAACGCCCGATGGTATTCATCCGAACGACGACGGGCATCGGCTTCTTTTCAAGCAATTAGTAAGTCGGTTAGAGTAAACTACCGGGTGTTAACACCCATCACCCAGCTAAATCGACTGGCTACCACAGCCTTCACAAACAAAAGTGTGAGGATGTAGGAAAGTATGCCCCAAAAAAGCGAGATGCCAATTAACGTTAGCCCAGTGTAGTGGGGCTGATACATTAACGCATTGAGAGGTTTCCATCCATTTGCCAGACGAATTAGCCCGTTCACCGCGAACATGTGGTATAAATAAATACCAAATGACTCCTGCCGGGGCTTCATAAACGGTAAATACCGCAGCAGATTTGTACGCGCCAACAGAAAAAAAAGACTGATGGCGAACAACTGGTTGGTTATACGGATCGAGTTCAACGGGTCGCCAGCCTGTTTGTTCATCAACAATAACCCCTCAACCACCGCCCCTGCGAAACAGAATACCGTAATACCAGCCAAAACCGGATACGACACCATCTGTATACTCCGGGAAATGGCTTTGGTGCGGGCAATAGTGTAGCCCAGCCACAAAAAAAACACAAAACCCAGAACGGCGAGATTGTGCCGGGATGCTACCAGATTAAGATGGACATTGATTCCATAGAGAATATTAATGCCGATAAGCAGAGCCGCAAACCATGTTTTATGCAAGTGAGCACGACATAGTAGCAGGATCGCCAACGACAAAAAGTAGTTGGGCACGAACCAAAATGGCGAGTGGAACAACGTAAACACCAGCTTCTCACCCACGTAAGCAATAAGTGTGTCTAAACTTTCGGCTGGATAAGTATACCTATGAAAGGCTATTGATTTGAAGCAGAAAATAAGAAAAGCGACCGAAAAAGGTAGCAGAATAGTAGATAGGCGTCTCCTATAATAATGCGCAGGAGGATAATTGGTCAAATTGCGACCCAACAGGTAGCCCGATACAATGAAGAAGTGTATGGAGCCAAATCGCAAAAACTGGCTGTAGATAAGCATGGCTGTAGCCTGCCCCTCAGTCATTAAATTAAATATGGGATAGTTGATGGCTTCATGAACGGTTACGGAATCAGGCAATGGCGGAAAGGCAACGCAATGGACAACCACAATGGAAAACATGGCAATCATCCGAATCCAGCTAATAGCAGAGTGATCATGATTTGGGTGTAGCGATGACGTAACCGGGATGGGAGGTTGAGTAGCGGCTTGCATTATAAAATCGAAAGTTGGATAAGGCACTTAACTTTGCAAAGATTGTGCAACGACAGTCGACCGTATCTGTCGATAACGTAAGTTTTCAGATCGTATTATTCGATAATTTGAAATCTTTCTGTAGGCCCCAATTGTTCACTATATGAATCGCTTATTGTTATTAAATTGTAAAATCGTCAATGAGAACCAAGTTCGTGTTGCTGACGTATTAGTAGAAAATGGGCTTATTGCTCAAATCGGCCCCACCTTATCCGCTCAGCCCGGCACGCAGGTTATCGACGCCAGGGGCCAATATCTGCTGCCCGGCATCATCGACGATCAGGTGCATTTTCGTGAGCCGGGCCTGACCCATAAAGCCACCATCGGCTCCGAAGCGCGGGCGGCAGTGGCCGGGGGCGTTACGAGTTTTATGGAAATGCCCAACACTGTGCCGAACGCGCTGACGCAGCAACTGCTGGCCGATAAATACGCCATTGCGGCCCGCACTTCGCTGGCAAACTACTCGTTTTTCATGGGCGTCTCGAACCACAATCTGGACGAAGTATTGCGAACCGATCCGCGCACGGTCTGCGGTATCAAGGTGTTTATGGGGTCATCGACGGGTGACATGCTGGTTGACGATGAGCACGTATTGAACGAACTGTTTCGCGACAGCCCCATGCTGATTGCTACTCACTGCGAAGACGAAGCCACCGTTCGGGCCAACGCCGAACGTTACCGGGCCGAATACGGCAACGACACACCTGCCCGGATTCATCCATTAGTGCGGAACGAAGAAGCCTGCCTGCGGTCGTCGTCGCTGGCGGTTGAACTGGCCCGGCGGCACAACACGCGGCTGCATATTCTGCACCTGACCACGGCTGACGAACTGCACTTGTTCGATAACACGATTCCGCTCACCGACAAGCGCATTACGTCAGAAGTGTGTGTGCATCATCTGTGGTTTGATAGCCGCGATTACGAGCGGTTAGGTAATCAGATCAAATGCAACCCGGCTATAAAAGACGCTCATCACAAAGAAGCTCTGCTGGCGGCATTGCTCGATGATCGGTTAGACATTATTGCCACCGACCACGCTCCGCATACCTGGACTGAAAAAAGTCAGCCGTATTGGCAGGCACCGTCGGGTTTGCCGTTGGTGCAACATCCACTGCTGATGATGCTGGAATTTGTGCGGCAGGGCAAACTCACGCTCGAAACCGTAGTGCGCAAGATGTGCCACGCCCCCGCCGACTGCTTCCAGATCGACCGGCGTGGCTATATTCGCGAAGGGTACTGGGCCGACCTCGTGCTGGTAGACCCAGACACGCCTACAACCGTATCGAAGCAAAACATTCTGTATCAGTGTGGTTGGTCGCCGTTGGAGGGGCATACGTTCAGTAACACCATTACGCACACGATTGTATCGGGAACGTTGGCGTATCAGAATGGGCAGTTTATGACCGATCAGCCGGGGCAGCGAATGCTGTTTAACCGCTGAATCAGCAAAATTTTTCGGGGAAAATAGTTGCAGAAAACGCAAATAACCCCGTATCTTTGCAATCCCAATTCACGGGAAACCTTCTGCCGAAGTGGTGAAATTGGTAGACACGCACGTTTCAGGGGCGTGTGTCTTTACGGACATGCGAGTTCGAGTCTCGCCTTCGGCACGTTTCAAAAGCCCATTAGCGCATTGCTGATGGGCTTTTTGCTTATACTTGCTTTATCTTTTCTGGTAGTACGCTTATGCAACAACAACTCGACACCTGGATACGCGCCCTTGTACGCTGGTTTGGTTATGTTCCGAACCGTGATTTGTCGGGATGGATCTTGCTCATTACAGCGGTCTTGCTCGGGGTGGTGGTTAATGTGGTTGTTACGCAGGTTGTGCGGTTTATTGTGCGTCGGCGACCGTTTCAAACGCTGGCCTATCTAAAAGCGCATGCACGCTGGGCATTCTGGTTTTTCATTCCATCACTGTTCTTCCTGCTGGCTACCAATATGCAGTCGGCGCGGTTTCTTCGGCGGCACCCGGTAGCTGACAAAACCGCTGAAGTGCTTTTTATTCTGGCGTCGACGTGGTTGGTGGTCAAACTGCTGAAGGTGGGTGAACTGCTGCTGATTCGCCAATATGACACCACGCAGGACATAAACTTAGGCCATCGAAAGTTTGTGACGCGTATCCGCTTTGCCCGCCGGATGGTGGCAATTATGATATTCATTATTGGCGGATCGCTGCTGCTAATTTCGTTTCAGGGCAGTCGCAAAGTGGGCCTGAGCGTACTGACGTCGGCGGGTGTTGTGTCGGTGCTGATTGGTTTTGCGGCTCAGAAAACGTTGGCAAACCTGCTGGCAGGCATTCAGATTGCCTTTAACCAGCAAATTCGATTAGACGATGCCGTGGTGGTCGAAAAGGAGTGGGGCCGTATCGAAGAAATTAATCTGACAAGCGTGATTGTGCGCCTGTGGGACCGCCGACGACTGATTCTGCCGATTACCTATTTCGTAGAAAACCCGTTCGAGAACTGGACCCGCCATGAAGCTTCGATTACAGGGTCTGTATTTTTGTATTTAGATTACGACGTGCCGGTTGACAAGATTCGCGAAAAAGCCCGCGAGCTGGTCGAAGCCGACCCGCTCTGGAATGGCGACGTATTTGCCGTACAAGTGACCGACACGCAACCAACCTGCATTGTAGTGCGGGTGCTGGTGTCATCAGCCGACGCACCCTCCGCATTTGACCTACGTTGCCACATCCGCGAACAACTCATCGCCTACATTCGCGACGAATACCCGCAGGGGTTGCCCCAAACTCGGCTGTTATTGCCGGGCATGGATGGGCGAGGGGAGTAAGCACGAACCTGAAGCGGCTTAACGTTTAGGCCGCTAACCGACTGTTCTCTGCTCGTAAACCCATAACAGCATCTTCCATTAAGAAGCCTCGCAAACTAAGGTCTACGTCAAGCAGAGGCCAATGAATACCACTATCCGAAATTGTGTAGTTCGTCAGTTGTATGTCGGTGGCTGATACCAAAGAAGGATAGGCCGAAAGAGGTCGGCTGATGATCCGGCGATTTGACAAAATAAGCAAAAACACATCCACATCCCGGAAGAAAGCAAACCGGGCAATCCGCAATCCCTTCGAACCAATTAGTTGATCAAACTCATCTTGTTGAGCCATCGAAGCTTCATCAGCATTATCCGATAAGTAATTCAATAACCGTTTGCTAACCGAAGGTTGTGCGCCAGGCGTCGATGAGGGCTGCATAATGTTCTGAAATAAGCGTTACAATGTCTCGAATTTCGCTCTTTTTTAAAACCTCTATTATAGGTCATATCGATTTCTGGAACCAGCACAAACCGGGCTTCATTACTCGCCTTCATAACGTGAATATGAAACCGATAACCACGAATAAATAGAACGGTAGGCATATGGCAAGTTACACCTTTCCCCTTAGAAAGTCAGCCGTATAGTTTTGCCCTTCGGATAGTTTTACCATATCTTCGGGCGTACCCGTGAACGTGATGTAGCCACCAGTTTCGCCACCTTCGGGGCCGAGGTCGATAATGTGGTCGGCGCATTTGATGACCTCCATGTTGTGTTCGATAATCAGTACCGAATCGCCCTGATCGACGAGTGCGTTGATGGCTTTCAACAACTTACGAATGTCGTGGAAGTGCAGCCCGGTGGTCGGTTCATCGAAAATGAACAGCGTACCGCCTTTGTTCGGGTTGCCTTTACCCAGAAACGACGCCAGCTTAACCCGCTGTGCCTCGCCCCCCGACAGCGTATTGGCCGACTGACCCAGCCCGATATAACCCAGCCCGACCTCCTGCAATGGCAGCAGCTTATCGGCCATTTTTGGCTCGGCATCACGGAAAAACTCGATGGCTTCGTCAACGGTCATGTCCAGAATGTCCGACACGTTTTTGTCGCGTAGCGTAACTTCCAGCACCTCCTGTTTGAAGCGTTTACCGCCACAGCCTTCACATTTGAGGTAAATGTCGGCCATGAACTGCATTTCGATTTTCACCTCGCCCTCGCCCTGACAAACCTCGCAGCGGCCCCCATCGACGTTGAACGAAAAATGGCTCGGTTTATACCCCCGCGACTTCGATACACCCTGCTCGGCCATCACCTGCCGCAGATAGTCGTAGGCTTTGATGTATGTGACCGGGTTCGACCGGCTCGACTTGCCGATAGGGTTCTGATCGATCATTTCGATGGCCGAGATGCGGTCGACTGAGCCGGTTAGTTCGGTGTATTTGCCTGCTTCTTCGGCAGCATCGCCTTTTTGCCGCATCAAAGCCGGGTATAACACCTTCCGAATCAGCGTACTCTTCCCCGATCCCGACACACCCGTCACGACCGTGAGCGTATTGAGCGGAATCCTGACATCAACGTCTTTCAGGTTATTTTCCCGTGCACCTTTTAACTCGATAAAATTTGTAGACTTGCGCCGGAACGATGGCACCGGCACCGTTTCGCGGCCCGTCAGAAAGTCGAGCGTGTGGCTTTTTAGTGATGAGTGATGAGTGATGAGTGATGAGTTGGCATCATCTGATAACTTTTCACTTTTCACTTTTAACTCATCACTAATCCTCCCCTGAAACACCAGATGTCCACCCAGCGTACCGGCGTCGGGGCCAATGTCGATGAGTTGGTCGGCAGCCCGCATTACCTCTTCTTCGTGTTCTACCACAATCACGGTGTTGCCCATATCGCGCAGCGATTCGAGTACGCTAACGAGTCGTTTGGTATCGCGCGGGTGTAGGCCAATGCTGGGTTCATCCAGAATATACATCGATCCGACCAGTGCCGAGCCGAGCGAAGTTGCCAGTTTGATACGCTGATACTCACCGCCCGATAAGCTGTTAGTCAGACGGTTGAGCGTGAGGTAGCCCAGCCCTACGCGCTCCATGTAATCGAGCCGATTCCGAATCTCAATCAGAATGCGGTTAGCTACCTGTTGCTGATGGGCAGGCAGTTCGATAGTGCGAAAGAAAGCTGCCGTTTGCGTAATTGGCATCAAAACCAGGTCGGTAATGGAAACCCCACCCGCGTCCCCTCCCCGTTCAGGGAGGGGTGAGCCATCCGGGTCTTTTTGGCCCCTCCCTAATGGGGAGGGGTTGGGGTGGGGTAACTTCACATAACTCGCATCTTTCCGTAGCCGCGACCCCCGGCATTCGGGGCAGGTGGTTTTGCCCCGATAACGCGACAGCATGACGCGATACTGTACTTTAAACGTCTGACTTTCAACAAACTGGAAAAAAGAGTTCAGACCGCTGAAATAGTGGTTGCCGGTCCAGAGCAGTTCCTGTTCGTTGGGTGAGAGTTCTTTATAAGGCCGGTGAATCGGGAAGTCGAACCGGATGCCGTTGCGAAGAAGTGGTTTCAGGAATTCTTCGCTCATTTTTTCACTACGCCACGGCATAATGGCTCCCTCGAATACCGACAGATTTTTGTCGGGAATAACCAAATCGGGGTCGATGCCCAGCACTTTGCCGAAACCATCGCACCGGCGGCAGGCACCGTAGGGATTGTTGAACGTGAACAGGTTTACGCTCGGCTCCTCGAACGCGATGCCGTCTAACTCAAATTTGTCGGAGAATGTCCGCGATTCTTTACCAACCACGTCGACCCGGCACATGCAGTCGCCTTCGTTGAAAGCCGTTTGTACCGAATCAGAGAAACGGTATTGCGTATCTTCGTCGGGCTGACCCTCTTCGTCTACAACGACTGTTCCACGGTCGATCAGGATTTCAAGTGATAAGTGATGAGCGAAAAGCGTATTGCTGCCAATCTCGTTCAGCATTAACGCTTCATTTTTCACTGTTAATTTTTCACTTGCCAGAACGTCTTCAATCTGCAACACCTCATCGTCGACCACGATGCGCGTGTAGCCTTTTTGCAGCAAAATTTTCAGCTCGTACTCAAGCGAACGCCCCTCGTGAATAAGCAAGGGCGTCATAATCATGACCCGCTGCCCGGCCTCAAACGAGAAAATATAATTGACCACGTCGGTCACGGTATCGCGCTTAACTTCGCGGCCCGAAACGGGCGAGTAGGTAACGCCTGCCCGTGCAAAAAGCAGTTTCAGGTAATCGTAGATTTCGGTGCTGGTGCCAACCGTTGAGCGTGGGTTTCGGGTCGAAACTTTCTGCTCGATGGCAATGGCTGGCGAAACGCCTTTGATGTACTCGACCTCGGGTTTTTCCATGCGGCCCAGAAACTGCCGGGCGTAGCTGCTCAGGCTTTCGACGTACATCCGTTGCCCTTCGGCAAACAGCGTATCGAACGCGAGCGACGACTTGCCCGACCCCGACAGGCCCGTTAATACCACCAGTTTATTGCGTGGAATAGCAACGTCAATTCCTTTCAGATTGTGTACTTTCGCCCCTTTGATGATAATAAACTGTTTGGGGTCGAGCTGGTCAACCGAACGCGGCTGACTGGCCGTCGGGCGTTCAGTTTCCTTGAGTGAAGTCATTCGCTGTCAATGAGGATAAACTCTATCTAAGTTTTAACGGTTTTAGGCTCAGTTAGGTTCTTTAAAAATGAAGAATGGTCAATGGATAAAGGCATTGCACATTCTTCGCTGCACATGGTTGATGCACTATGCAATTTGCACAGGAAGATTTTATTCAGTTGGTAGCTGCGCTGATTATTGGCGGGGCAGTTGGGGCTGAGCGCGAATATCACGGTAAAGCAGCCGGGTTCCGCACCATGATTATGATTTGTGTTGGGTCGGCACTCTTTACAATGGTGTCAACTCGCATCGGTGGCTCTACCGACCGCATCGCGGCCAACATTGTGCAGGGCGTTGGTTTTCTGGGTGCAGGTATCATTTTCCGGGAAGAGAACCGGGTAAAAGGGCTAACCACGGCAGCCTCGGTCTGGGCGGTGTCGGCTCTGGGCATGTGTGTTGGCAGTGGCAATTACGACATTGCGCTTGTGGGCTTCTCGTTTATTATTGGCTCATTACTATTGCTCACAAACGTTTCCAAACGCATCGGTCGGGCGAATCAAACCCGCGATTACAAGATTGTGACGCTATTTCGGAATAAGACGCTGAACCAGTACGAGAAATTTTTTGAGGAGTGCGGTCTGTCGCCTACCCGACGGCAACAGCAGCGTATAGGAACGGAAATTATCGGTCACTGGCGAGTTGATGGTTCGCAGAAAAATCATGAAAAATGTATCAAGCGTTTACTGAACGACCCTGAGGTGAAAGAAGTTACGTTTTAACCAAACCATTCGGCATGGTCGCGGGTCTATCAAACGAATGCAACAAGCAGGGCCATATCAGCGTACTATCGAACGGGCCGATTTCGTTACTATTCCGTGTCGAAGGGCACTATTTCACGAACTATGAATCACTTACGAAAACTACTCGTTATCACGGCTTTGCTCAGCAGCACCGTGTCGTTTGCCCAATTGACCGATGACCCCGAAGACCGGCGCGAAGAAGGCCGCGAACCACTCCGAACCCAGACAGTTGACGGCCAACCACTTCCGCTAATGCAGCGGCTCCGGTTTGGGGGAGGCATTAGTGCGTTGCAATTCGGAAATCCTAATGCTGGTATTCCCTTCATCATCGGCGTATCGCCGGTGGTTGCTTATCAGGCCGCCGAACGTCTGGTACTTGGCGTAGGCGTCGATTATCAATATGCACGGCTGCGGGCGTTCGATACGTCGGGGCAGCGCGTAAACCTGACCGCCAACCAGTATGGCGGGCGCGGCTTTGCTATGTATGAACTGATTCCCAATATTGTACCGGGTCTTTACGCCCACGGCGAAGTAGCCTCGACCAGCATTCAGAATGGCTATACTATTCCCGGTCGGCCCCGGCCCGGTCGGTTCAACGTAACGGCACCGTTGCTGGGGGTTACTTACTCACAGCGTATTGGCCGGTTGGCGGGTATAAATGTGTCGGTGTTGTATAATCTGAATTTTACCGCGCAGGCCCGTTATTTATATAATAGCCCATTCGTATTTCGGATTCTGTTCTTCTGAGAACTCCCCGGCCAGACAGCCGGGGTTTTTTTATAACCGCCGGGCCGGAACACCCTCGACTGTAATTTTAACGGGCCTGATACGTCCCTGCTCGTCAAACTCCATGCGGTCGATGCAGGTTTCGCGATGATTACCGTCGGTTTCGGTAAGTGGTCGGCGGTGGTAGACGATATACCACTCATCGGTGCCGGGTAGCTGAATCACCGAATGGTGGCCCGCGCCTGTTGCTACTGTTGGGTCCTGCTGTAAGATTTTGCCTACACGCTCAAACGGGCCAAAGGGTGAATTGGCTACGGCATAAGCGACCGAATAGTTTGGACCAGTCCAGCCGCCTTCCGACCACATGAAATAATATTTCCCCTTTCGCTGAAACATAATCGGCCCCTCCACGTAGTTTTTGGGTGTAATTTCACGAAAGATTTTGCCATCCTCAAACGGCAGAAACCCCGTAAAGTCGGGTTTGAGCCGGGCCATATTACAATGGCTCCATCCGCCGTAGATGAGGTAATACTGCCCGTCGGTATCCCGAAAAACAAACTGATCGATGGGCTGCGCACCATTGTGAATCTCTCCTACCAGCGGCTTGCCAAGATAATCACGAAACGGCCCGGCAGGGTTATCGGCCACGGCCACACCGATGCCACCTATTTCGCCCTGATGCACATCGTTCGCGCCAAAAAACAAGAAATAGCGGCCATCTTTTTCGATAGTTGCCGGTGCCCACATGGCCCGTTTAGCCCAGCGGACGGCAGTAGTGTCGAGAATGCGGGCGTGTTTGGTCCACGTTTTAAGGTCGGGTGATGAGAACGCATCGAAAAAAACCTGCTGCTCGAAAGGGGCAGAATAAGTCGGATAAATCCAGTACTGCTTCCCGAAAATAACAGCTTCCGGGTCGGCGTACCATCCCGGAAACACCGGGTTTCCCGCCTGAGTAGGCTGAGGTGACTGACCCCACAAGGATTGAGACAGGCCGACTACTGATACGGATAGTATGAGCCAATTTTTTACAAAGGTGCGTATTGCCATTTCACTACCAGATAAGGTACGTACTACTACTTACTATCCTGTGCCTTAGTTCTACCTGCATACCCAGCCAATTGCGGAGCGGGTACTTTCAGCAATGCCTAATGCGATTCTTACCGAGCAATCAGGTGCCTATACGGCATTTTTAAAAGCCGGACTTTCACGCTGTTCTTACAAACTCCAGGCCGCCAACTTTGTAACGTTCTTGAACCAGACAAATCTCTGTTGATCAACAGTTTGTTGCTCCACGATGCCAGGTGCTTTTTAAACGAAAAAGCAACCGTCAGAAACCTGTTAACCTTGTTACAATCAATCATTCACTACCCAATTTACATGGCAACCATAACCAACGTCCAATTGTCAATCGACAATGTTTCAGGACAGAAACGTCGGAAAGTAACGGTAAAGTACCAATTGCGCTTCAACCCGCGTGAAGAAGCCGCAGGAACCGTTTTCGACGAAAAAGTCGTTTTGCGTGGCGACGACCCCATTTTTGACGACGAGCGGGCGATTATCGCATCAACGTTTGTGAAGGCGCAACCGGGCGTAGTATCGCGCTCATTCTCGAAAATGGTGTCGCAAAATCGCTTGGACGAAGACGGCGATACAATCATCTTTGGTGTACCCGTGCTTGTTTTGCGCGATGAGTTGTATGCTCGCGTTACACTCACGCCTTTTGAACCACGAGGTGCCCGCGCCGACTCGAACGTAGTGACCGGGCAGTTCGGTCCCGGCGCTTAGCCGAATCAACGCACAATCGGGTGGCTCCGTATGGCGGGTTATTGCCGGCTTGTATCGAGCCACCCGATTGCCTATGCTATGGCCTGTATGTTGCTGGATTTTCGAGGTTTCAACCCTAACACTAAATCAGCACCCTTTTCGGCAATCATAATGACAGGTGCATTGGTATTTCCCGATACAATTGTGGGCATAACCGACGCATCGATTACCCGCAGGCCGTCGATACCACGTACCCGCAGATCGGCATCAACCACGGCCATCTCGTCGGCATCAGTACCCATTTTGCAAGTGCCAACGGGGTGATACACGGTTTCGAGCTGCTGTAAGATATGCTGCCAGATCATGTCGTCGCTGCTGTAATCGGGCGGTGTTTGCACCCGGTGCCGATATGGCCCGAACCCATCGGCATTAGCCACGTCCAATGCCTGCCGAACGCCCCGAATCAAGACGCGCCGGTCGTCTTCGTGAGTCAGGTAGTTGGGCTGAATCAGGGGCGCGTCGAGCGGATTTGCCGACCGCAACCCCACGTAACCAACGCTTTTGGGCTTTAACAGGGTGGGCAGAATAATGTATCCATCGGTGGTGGGCCAGGTGTCAAGATCGTACATATCAACCGTGTAATCATCACCCATATGCGCCGGGGCGAAGTGTAACTGCATGTTCGGGCGGTCTTGTTCGGTCTCGGTTTTGATGAATGCCACGGCTTCGAGCGGGCTGATAGTCATCGGCCCTTTTTTCGACAGTAGCCAACTTCCCAACGCCTTCAACTGATTGATCGGTTTCAGATGAAAATTTGAGGAAATACCCCGCTGCGAACAGAGCGAACTGACACCCGTAAACAGATGATCCTGCAAATTCTGTCCCACGCCGGGTGCATCTTTTTTCACGACAACGCCTGCCCGATGAAGCGTATCTGACGGGCCAATACCCGACAGCATCAATAACTGGGGAGACTGAAACGCGCCTGCCGATAAAATCACCTCGCGCCGGGCCGTGGCGGTCTGGGTTTGATTTTTGCCCGTCACAAACTCAATGCCTGTAGCCCGGTCGTTTTGCAGCAACACCTGTTTGGTATGAGCACGCGTAAGTACGGTCAGGTTTGGGCGATTTATGATTGGCTTCAAAAAGGCTGTGGCTGCGCTATGACGTTTACCGTCTTTGATTGTGAACTGAAACAGACCCGCGCCCTCCTGTTCGGCCCCGTTATAATCTTTATTCTCACGAATACCCGTTTGACGGCACGATTGCAAAAAGGCCCCGGCCAGCGGAGTCTGGTAATGAGTAGCAAAGGTTACGTTGAGGGGGCCGCTTTTTCCATGATAGAGGGCATCCAACTGATCGAACTGCTCATTGTGTTCGGACCGGATGAAGTAGGGCAGCACATCGTCGTAACCCCAGCCTGGGTTGCCCAGCGCGGCCCAGTCGTCGTAATCGAGCCGGTGGCCGCGCACGTAGGCCATCGCGTTGGTCGAGGAGCAGCCACCCAGTGTTTTGCCGCGCGGCTGATACATGCGCCGATTATTGAGGGCAGATTGGGGTTCAGTCCAGAAGCCCCAGTCAACGGCAGTTTTGTTCAGTTTTGAATAAGCCGCCGGAATCTGTAGTTCAAACCTGGTATCAGGGCCGCCTGCTTCCACTAACAGCACCGAAATCGCTGGGTCTGCCGATAACCGATTAGCTAATACACATCCTGCCGAACCGGCTCCTACAATGATATAATCGAAGGTCATGGCTTACAATTTTGGTGTGATGAAGGTACAATTGTTTCATCATAAAATTATAAAGTAACAGCTAATCCCATGTAATTCTATTTTAATGCACTCGTTTCTAAACAAAAAGTCAGGAAGCTTATTGTATAAATATGTGCTACGCTGATTTCATAATTTGTTTATAGGTAAGTTCAAACGGCACTTTTTTTGATAGTATTTAAGCTGACTCAACGTGATAAGTTATGAACGAGGTGTATGTGTTGTCAGCAGGATTACGCTTTCCCGAAGGCCCAGCGTTCGACGCATCGAATCGCTTGTGGTGTGTTGAGCAGGAAGGTGAAAGCTTATACTGTCGGGATGCTGACGGTACAGAAAAACGAATAAAAACGGGCGGGCGTCCCAACGGAGCCGTAGCGCAGGGCGATTATATCTGGTTTTGCGATTCGGGCCAAAATGCAATCCGGCGCATTCATTGCCAGACAGAACAGCTTGAGACGATGGTTACTGCTGTGAATGGGAAACCGCTGGACATGCCCAATGATTTATGTTTCGACCGCTGGGGCAACCTGCTCTTCACCTGCCCCGGCCCGTCTGACACAAAACACGCGGGCTATGTAGCCGTTTGTACACCAGAAGGTTTTGTCGACATAGTTGCCGACAATTTGCTGTATCCCAATGGGTTAACATTTCTGCCAGACGGTAGAACGCTGCTTATCGCTGAAACCCATCAGCAGCGTATCTGGCAGGGCTACTGGGACGAAGAATCTCTTAGCTGGGAAAATATTCGCGTCTGGACAACCGTAATCGACGCCCCCGCCGATGCTACCACTCCCGGACCCGATGGCATGACCATCGACGCAGACGGTTGTTTGTATGTGGCTGTATTTGGCGCAGGTATTATTCGGGTGTTTACGGGCGAGGGTGAATTCTCGCGTGACATTAAGCTGCCGGGACAAAATCCAACCAATTGCATATTCGATCCATCGGGCCGTTTGGGATTAATTGTCACCGAAGCCGAGCGGGGCGAATTGCTATCCATTCGTCTCTGATTATCAAGGCAATTCGGCCAGCACCGTGACCCCGCCTTTCATACGGTCGCCGATGTTAACTTTCACTTCGGCGTCTAATGGTATAAAGACATCGACGCGGGAGCCAAATTTGATGAACCCCATTTCCTGTCCCTGTTCAACAGGCTGATTTTCTTTAACATACCAGCGAATTCGCCGGGCTACGGCTCCGGCAATTTGCCGGAACAGCACTTCCACGCCGTTCGCCGTTTCGATAACTACGGTTGTCCGCTCGTTTTCGGTGCTCGATTTCGGATGCCAGGCCACTAAGTACTTGCCAGGGTAATATTTAAAGTACCGGACAATGCCTGACACCGGATTTCGGTTAACGTGTACGTTGAGGGGCGACATAAAAATAGAAATCTGCCGCCGACGTGCTTTGAAATACTCGCTTTCGTCGGTTTCTTCAATCACTACAACCGTACCGTCGGCGGGGGCAATTACCTGCCGGTCGCTCAGGGTCAACTGCCGGTTAGGCACCCGAAAAAACTGCACAATCAACCCGAATAGTACTAAACTGGCTGCTGCTAACAGGCTGATAGCAATTGAGTTATCGGAAAATAGGTAAAAATAAGCCAGCAAATTCAGAGCTAGTAGTACCAGCCCTGTTGTCAGCATAATGGTGTATCCTTCGCGATGTAAACGCATGAATTGATTTATGGATTACGATTTACGATCTACGATTTCCTTAATCGCATAGATTTACCGACAAAAATCGTAAATCGTAACCCGTAAATCAAAAATCTATCAATATCCACCCCGAAACTTATAGGTGCTGGCTACTTTGTCGATGGCAACCATATAAGCGGCCAAACGCATCGGCACCTGATATTTCTGCGACGTCTCGAAAACGCGGTCGAAAGCATCTTTCATAACACGGTCGGCCCGGCGGTTGATGCGGTCGAGTGTCCATTTATAACCGATGCGATTCTGCACCCACTCGAAATAGGATACCGTTACCCCGCCAGCATTTGCCAGAATATCGGGTACAACCAGAATACCTTTACTGTTGATAATCTCGTCTGCCGAAGCCGAAGTAGGGCCATTGGCTCCTTCAACAATCATTTTAGCCTGAATCTGATCGGCATTGTCGTCGGTAATTACGTCTTCCTTAGCAGCAGGCACCAACACGTCAACGGCCAGCGAGAGCAGTTCCTCGTTCGATATTTTTTCGGCACCCGTGAAGCCTTCCAGTGTTCCTTTGTTAGCGTTTCGATAAGCAATGGCCGCGTCGATATCGATGCCTTTGTCGTTATAATAACCGCCCGAAATATCGCTGACTGCTTTTACCGTAACACCACGCTCCTGCAATAACTCAGCAGCAAATGAGCCTACGTTACCGAACCCCTGAATAGCGGCTGTAGTACGATAGGGATTCATCCGCAACTTGTCCATAGCAGCCAGCGCGGCCACCGTAACGCCCCGGCCCGTGGCCTCGGTGCGTCCCAGCGACCCACCCAGCACGAGCGGCTTGCCTGTAACTACCGCATTGACTGTCATGCCTTTAGCTTTCGAGTACTCGTCAACGATCCAGGCCATTTCGCGTGGGCCGGTGCCCATGTCGGGAGCCGGAATGTCGCGGTCGGGGCCAAATACGTCGAGCATCTGAACGGTATAGGCGCGGATCAGCCGTTCAATTTCGCCGGGCGACATCTCGCGGGGGTTGCAGGCGATACCGCCTTTGGCTCCACCATACGGGATATCGACAACGGCGCATTTCCAGGTCATCCAGGCGGCTAATGCGCGAACTTCATCAAGATGAACGCCCGGATCGAGCCGGATGCCGCCTTTGGCTGGGCCAAGAATATTGGAGTGAATAACCCGATAGCCTTCAAATACCCGAATGCTGCCGTTATCCATCGTAACGGGCAACCCAACAATCACCTGCCGGGCGGGCACTTTCAATATATCGTACATTTCGTCTGAAATACCCAGAAGGCGGGCTGCCGCATCGAAGCGCGACATCATTGACTCAAGCGGATTCTCTTTGTCTTTTATTGGTGCTGGTTCTATATAGCCCATAGCGATGTGAAAACTTGCCTAATAATAACCGGTTTGCTGGC
Source organism: Spirosoma montaniterrae (assembly GCF_001988955.1). Classification (NCBI taxonomy): domain Bacteria; kingdom Pseudomonadati; phylum Bacteroidota; class Cytophagia; order Cytophagales; family Cytophagaceae; genus Spirosoma; species Spirosoma montaniterrae. The sequence goes on from NZ_CP014263.1 coordinate 5,117,059, forward strand.
GAAGTCTTATGCAAACTTACTAAATCAAGGATTACATTATCAAAAGTATATTTTTTCTACGATTAATCTAAATAAGCAATCCCGTATAATCGTTTATATCCAGAGCAACTACCAAAATCGTGTTTGAAAAAACCCGGCTGATACCGAAGAATCTTGGGTGAAATGTAAACTTTACAATTTGATAATTTTAGAGAAAAAAAGTATCTGTTGTATCTACTTGATTGACAACCCCGTTATTATTCTTTAATTTTGCGGTTAAATTTTTGGCACACCCATCTAAGAGTCCCACGTACCCATGGTTCAAGAAGAGAAGAAACGGTATTCGGAAGAAGAGCTAAAAGAGTTTGCGGAACTGATCGGCCAAAAACTTGATGCCACCCGCAGTGAACTGAACTACATCAAGGAAACACTCAGTAAGCGCAACGATAGCGGTACAGATAACACCTCGGGAAACTCGAAGCTTCTCGAAGATGGTGCCGATACCAGCGAACGAGAGAACTTGAGTCAGTTAGCGGCCCGGCTGCAAAAATTTATTCAGCAGTTAGATGCAGCAATGGTTCGGATTAAGAACGGCACTTACGGCGTTTGTAAAGATACAGGAAAGCTGATTCCTAAAGAGCGTCTTCGGGCTGTGCCTCACACCCAACAGACTATTGAGGCAAAACTGCGGCAATCGAATTAAGTAGCTATTGCCGCGCAGCAGACGGTCATATTTCCCAGCCTGTTCATGGATTGGGAGGTATGACCGTCTGCTTTTTTCGTACCGAATATTTAAAAAGGAGTGGCGTTTTTTCCACAATCCTGTGCCAAATATCCGCCAGAACAGCAATACAGTCCCAACGAATTAGCTATAGGCAAGTGGCTTTTTAATCAATTATCGTCTAAACAGTCTGACGCTCTATTCATTCACTGCTTTTTCTACGAAGAGCAAGGCTATACGGTCAATTTTTGAACAAATTGGACGGGATTTTGTAAATACGGCAGGTACAGAACTTTTTGATTACCATTATGCTCGAACGTCTGGAAGAAATCAGAGAAAATATATTCCACTACCTCGAAGCCCGCATCGAGCTGTTTACGCTCGAAACGCGTGGCAAGCTGGAGGAAGGCGTGGTGGTGGGTATTCACAGCATTGTGCTGGCATTGCTCGGTACAATGACAACCATCTTTTTGTTTAGTTTGCTGGCGGCTTATTTAAATGAAGTTACTGACAGCCGCTACCTCGGCTTTCTGATAGTAGCCGGGTTTTTCCTGATTCTGACGTTAATCTGGTTGTTTGCCAAAGACTTCTTCTCCAGTAAAATCCGGGTAGCAGCGTATAACGCGCTCAGGAAAAGCCAGGAGAAAAAGAAAGAGGAAAAATCGAACGCCGTAGAAGAATTGATGGCGAAAACCCGGTCGGACATGAGTCAGCAGCCGACTAACCGGACTATCGATTAATTAACCGCGAATCAACGTGTTTCTTTACTAATATAACCGATTATGGAAGATCCAAAAGTACCCTTTGCTGATACTACGGCCCGCCGGGCGCAATTGATGGCAGCAACAGAACGCTTCAAAACGTCAATCTCCAATAGTGTCGATTCGATAAAAGACGACGCCAGCGAGGCTGGTAAAACGGCCCTATTTGTTGCAGGTGCCGCTTTAGCCGTATATTTGGTTGTTAATGCCGTGTTGCCCAAGTCCGACGAGTACCGATATGCCGAAAAGTACGGCGAATCAGAAGCGTATGACGAAGACGATTACAGCGAGGAAGCGTATGACGATGAGCCTGCTCAGCCAACTACGCAAAAAGCTGTTAAGCAACAGGCGAAAAAAACTCAGAAAGCAGCGGCTGCCAGCGGTCTGATTGGTGGTTTGATTACTTCAGTGCTGACCAACATCGCCCGCGAACAGTTAATGGGCTTTATAAGCCGTATCCGTCAGAATAATGCCATCAATCCAACTGCCGACCCAACGAAATACCACGAAAAGGCCACAACACAGCCTGTTAACTACACTCCGTAATCATAAACTGGCGGGGTATAAAACCTGTGCCATTCTGCTCGACCCTGATAAGGTTGAGCAGAATGCACTGATCGACCTGTTGTCGCAAACGCAGCGGCATCCGGTCGATTTCTTTTTGGTAGGTGGCAGCTTGGTAACCAACTACGCGCACAAGGAAGTAATTGCTACGATTCGCCAGTATTCAACCACTCCAGTGGTTTTGTTTCCGGGCAATCCGTTACACATCGAACCGACAGCCGATGCCATTCTGTTTTTGTCGCTGATTTCGGGCCGTAATCCTGAATTCCTGATTGGGCAGCATGTTATTGCGGCTCCACTACTGAAACAAAGTGGTCTGGAGATATTGCCAACGGGTTATATGGTAGTCGATAGTGGTGCGCCAACCACGGTATCTTACGTAAGCGGCACCATGCCGTTGCCCTACGATAAGCCCGCTGTGGCAGCCTGCACGGCGATGGCGGGTGAAATGCTTGGGCTGCAATTGATGTATTTAGATGCAGGCAGCGGTGCCCGCAGACCCGTATCGGCTGAGATGATTACTGCCGTTCGGGCCGCCGTCGATACGCCAATAGTGGTTGGCGGAGGTATCAATTCGGGGGAGAAAGCTTATCATGCCCTCAAAGCCGGTGCTGATTTAGTCGTCGTAGGCAATGGTGTCGAGCAGAATCCCGATCTACTACCGGAGTTGTCGACGGTTGTTCGCGAATTCAATCAATCCGCCGTTCGTGCTTAATTCATGAAAACATACAACAAATGGCTGACAATGACCGTGCTGATTGCCGGTCTGCTCGGCACCGCATCGGTCGACACAATGGCCCAGTCGCGGTTAACGAAGGTGTACACCGTGCCAGAACGCGAACCGGAATTTCCGGGCGGTAAAGCTGCCCTCAGCCGCTATTTGGCCGCTACCATCAAAGTTCCTGGCTCGTTGACGCGCAATTCATACAACACCGGCCCCATATCGGCGCGGTTCATTGTTGATGCTGATGGCTCGGTGCGCGACGTGCGCATACTGACCAAAACGCTCGACAATAAAACCAAAAAAAGTTTACAGGGCTTTATGGCGTCGATTATTACGTCGGTCGAACAGATGCCCCGCTGGCGACCGGGCGAAGTTGACGGACGACCTGTACCTGTGTTCTACACGCTACCTATAGAAGTAACGTTATAACAAAAACCCCCGACCAGATTGGCCGGGGGTTTTTGTTAAACGTTCATCAGCGATTCGCGACGGCGCATCTTGCCCGCCGGAATACCGAACATCATCTTGAACCGGCGGCAGAAATAGGCAGTGTCTTTGTAGCCCACCTCCGAACCGATGGCCCGAATGCTTTTCTTGCTTGTGCGCAGCAGGCCAACGGCAGCTTCCATACGCTGGTATTCGATGTAATCCTGTGGGTTAATGCCCGTCAGCATTTTGAAGTACTGCCCAACGTAATCTTCCGATACGTTGGCAACGTTTGCCAGCACCTTGTTCGACAGGTCGCCACCGAGGTTGTCTTTGATATAGGCAAAGATATCGATCAGGCGCGGGTCTTTGAAATACGTGCTGTTCGTTACCAACTGCTCGACAAACAGGCGGTTCTTCAGGATGTACCGAATGACATCGATGACAATCTCTTCGGTTTTGATCTTGATAATCCGCCCTTTACCCGCCAGATCGGTCATTTCTTCGGCCAGAATCTGATTAATGGCAATCGCCAGCGATTCTTCGCGCTTGATAATGAACGGCGGCACGTCGAGCGAATTGAAGAAATTGACCGAATCGAATACTTTAGCTTCAAACGACACATAGCCGAACGAGTTGGGTAAGTGCCCAATCAGCTTAGGATCGTTGTTGCCCTCCCAGTACGACTCGCGGTGAGTCATAAAATCTTCATTCGAGACCGTTTTCGGGTTCGATGAATCGCCATAAGTGACCGTTACGTGCTTACCGCCCGGAATGAACAGCATGTCGCCCACGTCAACTTTTATTCTATCATCGCCAATCGAGACTTCGCCATTGTATAGAATCAACAGCGTGTTTTCGACGTCGTAAAAATTCTTTATCGTGATCGGTTGTAAAATCCGAATGTTGCGGGCTTTTATGAATTTGACGCCCAGCGATTCGATAATCTTATTATAATCTTCCATAGCGGATGGGGTGTATAGTCTGAGTGTCTGCGCTCAAATTTGCACAAAACTAATAATTTGTACAAAACTAATACAAGTATAAAAGTTTCCAGAAGATAAAAAAAACGCGCGAATCCATGAAGGATTCGCGCTCAGACTACGGAATAATACTATTTGTGTTAAAAAAAACTTATCGAACGAGCTCGCGGGCAATCACTAATTTTTGTATTTCAGACGTACCCTCGTATATCTGAGTGATTTTTGCGTCGCGCATGAACCGTTCAACGTGAAACTCTTTTACATACCCATAGCCGCCATGAATCTGCACGGCTTCGGTGGTGGCCCACATGGCTACGTCTGAAGCAAATAGTTTTGCCATCGCAGCAGCCTGTACGTAATCTTTGTGTTCATCTTTGAGCCGGGCGGCTTTGTAAACCAGCAGCCGGGCAGCTTCTATCTTAGTTGCCATTTCGGCCAGTTTAAACTGAATGGCCTGATGGTCAAAGATTTGTTTGCCAAACGCTTTGCGCTCCTGACTGTACTTCAACGCCAGTTCATAAGCTCCGGCAGCAATCCCCAACGCCTGAGCGGCAATGCCAATGCGCCCCCCGTTGAGCGTCGACATGGCGAACTTGAAGCCAAAACCGTCGTCGCCGATACGGTCTTCTTTTGGCACTTTCACGTCGGTAAACAGCAGCGAGTGCGTGTCTGACGCCCGAATACCCATTTTGTCTTCTTTTTTGCCGACTACAAAACCGGGTGCCCCTTTTTCCACAACTAAGCAGTTGATGCCCCGGTGCCGTTTTTCGCGGTCGGTTTGGGCAATTACCAAGCAAATGCCCGACGTGTTGCCGTTGGTGATCCAGTTTTTAGTGCCGTTCAGCAGGTAGTGGTCGCCTTTGTCTTCGGCGGTCGTAGCCTGCGAAGTAGCGTCGGAACCGGCTTCGGGTTCTGATAGGCAGAAGGCGCCTATGGTTTCGCCCGTAGCCAGCCGGGTCAGGTACTTTTGTTTCTGCTCTTCGGTGCCATAGGCTTCTAAACCATAGCAAACCAATGAGTTATTCACAGATACGATTACAGAGGCCGACGCATCGACTTTGGAGAGTTCTTCCATCGCCAATACATACGATACCGTATCCATGCCGCCCCCACCATAGTCGGGCGAGACCATCATACCCATAAATCCCAGCTCACCCATTCGCCGAATCAGTTCGGTCGGGAATTTCTGTTCGTTGTCACGCTCGATCACGCCCGGCAGCAGCTCGCTTTGCGCAAAGTCGCGGGCGGCTTCCTGCACGGCCCGGTGTTCTTCCGTCAAGTTGAAATTTAATCCCTGTAACTCCAGCGTTGCCGTTGCCATAGGTTGCAAGTGGTTTTGGTTTGTTGTAAAATGAATGGTACAAAGATAACCTGAACCAGGAGTCTGAACCATGATTAGCCATGATTTTCAGGATTACTACAAGATTCTATGCACTGCTCATTTGATTCTGTAAAACAAACACACCGCATAAATCCCGTTTAACCTTGTCAATCCCGGCTAATCCTGGTCAGACATCCCATTTAATCCTGTCAATCCTGGCTAATCCTGGTTCCTATTCAAACAGCAATGTAATCAACTCGGCTACGCAGGCTGGTTTTGTTTCGCCTTCTACCTCAAACGCGCATTCAACAATGGCCCGCACTCCCCGGCTACCCTCGTTTGCATGTTGCGGTTCGGCATGATGAAGCCAGGCTTTCATGCGCAAACGGCTACCTACCGGAACGGCGTTGGTAAACCGGATTTTATTAGCCCCGTAATTGATGCCCATTTTCACCGATTCAACGCGGTAAATCTCAGCCATGAGTTTGGGAGCCAGCGAAAGGGTAAGAAATCCGTGAGCAATTGGCGTTCGATAAGGCGATTCGCGGGCCGCTCGTTCGGGGTCGGTATGAATCCACTGATGATCGCCGGTAGCCTGAGCGAATAAATTGACCATCTCCTGTGTAATGGTCATGTAGTCTGTTTCGCCGAGTGGCTGACCCGCGTGGGCGGCAAATTCATCGAGGTTGGCAAAGGTTTGCATAGAGGGCAAAGAGAAATGAATAATGTAAGCTGAATACCTGTTATTCAGCCGTGCAATATCTTTACCGGATGAACACGGTTGGTAGTACTCAGTTTTTTTCCTTCGAGCAGAGCCAAATTGCTTACCGTGTGTTTGGTAACGGCCCAACGGCATTGCTGGCGTTTCACGGTTTCGGGCAGAACGGAGCCGTGTTTGAGCCATTAGCCGCTACTCGGTTTACAGTTTATGCCATCGATTTGTATTATCACGGCAGCACGTTCGTCGGTAATGACCTACTAACTAAATCAGACTGGCAACGGTTTATTGATGCTTTTCTACAGGCGCACCGCATTGATCGATTTTCGCTCATCGGTTTCAGCCTCGGTGGTCGGTTTGCCCTGACGCTGGTCGAAGCCTTTGCCGGGCAGCTCGATCAACTGCTGCTCATTGCGCCCGATGGCATCACGCGGAGTTTCTGGTACGAACTTGCCACCAGCACAGCCGCCGGGCGGGCATTGTTTCGGTACGTGTTGCGGCATCTGCCTTTGCTGAGCTACTTCGGCCACAGGCTGGTGCGGCTGGGTTTGCTCAACCGAACGGTCATGCGCTTCGCCGAAATCTCGCTCGCCACGCCCGAACAGCGAACGCTCGTGTACCAGACCTGGACGCAGTTTCGGCACATCCGGCCTGATTTGGAAATTGTTTCTACTCAATTGATTGCCAATCCGGTACGTGTCCGGTTTTTCACGGGCGAATTTGATCGTATCGTGCCGGGAAATTATATTTTGCCGCTCACCAAACGGCTTCGGCACTATGAAGTAACCGTTTTGAAAACGGGTCATAACCGGCTGATTGAGTTGGTGGCAGAAAAAGTCTGATCTTACTCAGCGCAACGCCCGCTGAATTACGCGCCACAGACCGGCAATAGACACCAGAATCAGCCCGGCAATGATGATTTCGCCCCAGATGCTTTGGTTCGGGTCTTCGAGCAGGGTTCTGATTTCGCGGGCTTCGTGGCCCGACCAAACCGCCAGCAACGTGCGCGGTGTCATGCCCAGAAAACCGCCAAGCAGAATGTTTTTCAGTTTCGCCCCCGACAGCGCAAATAATAAATTGGTGAGACCGAAGGGTAGAATAGGGGAGAGTTTGGCGAAAAAAATGACTTCGAGTTCTTTGTTTAAGATACGGTCGAGTACCGACTGTGCTTTCGGATTGCGTCGCAGAAACCGTATGAATCGGTCGTGGTCGAGCCAGTGAACGAGTTGATTGATAAAGAGAATGCCCCCGAAGTTGATAACAAAAATGGGTAAAACCGCTCCCCAGCCCAGAAAGTAGCCAAACAGAAGAGCCAGCATGGTGGGGGGCGTCAGTGCGGCAGACGTTATGGCACAGACCAGCGTAACAACGGCCCATTGCCCGCCTGAAAAACCAGCGATGGCCGCTTCATGGACAACGGCATAGTACGACAGCACCGACGTGAAGACAATGGGCGTGACAGACATCAGCACACCCGCAACGGCTGGACCGGTAAGTTTTTGGCGAATAGATTGTTCCACTGAATAGCTAAACCGTGAGCGAAGCGGTTTCGTTACCTTTGCATATGAACTTCGGAACCAAAGCCATCCATGCCGGTATTGAGCCGGACCCTACAACGGGCGCAATTATGACGCCCATATACCAGACGTCGACGTATGTGCAGGAGTCGCCGGGTAAGCACAAGGGCTACGAATACGCCCGCACGCAGAACCCTACCCGAACGGTGTTGCAAAATAACCTCGCAGCTCTCGAAAACGGCAGGCATGGCATTTGCTATTCGTCGGGGCTTGGCGCAACCGACGCTATACTGAAACTGTTCCGGCCCGGCGATGAGATTATTGCCAGCAACGACCTCTATGGCGGCACGTATCGGATTATGGTACGCGTATTTCAGGAATTCGGGCTGAAATTTTCGTTCGTGAACCTGGCCGACCCGTCGCTGCTGGAAGCGGCTATAACGCCCGCCACCAAGATGGTCTGGATCGAAACGCCTACCAATCCGCTGCTGCGGCTGGTTGATATTACGGCTATTGCGGCTATTACTAAATCGCGCGGCATCCAACTCGTAGTCGATAATACGTTCGCGTCGCCCTACCTGCAAAACCCGCTCGATCTGGGAGCCGACATTGTGGTGCATTCTGTCACGAAATATCTGGGCGGTCACTCCGATACGGTAATGGGGGCAATTGTATTGAACGACGACGAAACGGCGCAGCGACTGGCCTTTATTCAGAATGCCTGTGGAGCCGTGCCAGGGCCGCAGGATTGTTTTTTGGTGCTTCGTGGTATCAAAACCCTGCACGTCAGGATGCAGCGGCACTGCGAAAACGCCCAGAAAGTAGCCGAGTTTCTGCAACAGCACCCGAAGGTGAGCCACGTGTACTATCCCGGTTTGCCCACCCACCCCGGCCACGAATTAGCCAAACAACAAATGCGCGGCTTTGGCGGAATGCTTTCGTTTGAGCTGGCAGGCGACCGCATGGACGAAGCCGTGCGCGTGATGGAAAGTTTCAGCGTATTCTCGCTGGGCGAGTCGCTGGGTGGGGTTGAGTCGTTGTGTACGCACCCGGCCAGCATGACCCACGCCAGCATTCCGAAAGAAGAACGCGAGAAAAATGGCCTGAAAGATACCCTTATCCGACTGAGCGTTGGCATCGAAGACGTAGACGATCTGATTCAGGATTTAACGCAGGCAATACAGTAGCTGTTACTTTATTGGCCTTTGTCTGTCTATTAAGTAGAAGATTGGCGGGTGGATTGCGAATTTTTTGAGAAAACGGCTAACTATACGTCCACCGCACGGCTACTATGCGCTCTATTTATCTATTCGTTTTGCTTGGTTGCGCTCTATTGTCACAGGCGCAGGTGCCAGCCGGTTTTGTACAACGTCAGATTGCCCGGAACCTGAATCCAACGACACTGACCTTCTCGCCCGATGGCCGGTTGTTCGTGGTTGAAAAAGACGGTGACGTGCGCGAAATCATCGACGACGTGCTGGCTCCTGACCCGTTTCTAACCGTTGGCAATGTTGACGTCAGCAACGAACGCGGGCTGTCGGGCTTGTGTTTCCACCCCGATTTTCCCCGGACGCCCTACCTCTACGCATACTATACCGTGAAAGGCCGCAATGCCAACCGGCTTAGCCGATTCACGGTATCGGGCAGCACGGCAAATCCGCAAAGCGAAACGGTGCTGATGGAATTTGATCAACTGGTTGGCTCCATCCACAACGCCGGAGCCATGCGGTTCGGCAATGACCGTAAACTGTACGTAACTATTGGCGATGGCGGTAGCCCCGGATCGGCGCAAAGTATGACGTCGCTGCTGGGCAAAATCCTGCGGCTCAACGACGATGGAAGTATTCCTGCCGACAACCCGTTTTATAACCAGGTTAGCGGGCAATTGAGGGCCATTTACGCGCTCGGTTTTCGCAATCCGTTTTCAATGGACATTGACCGGGCATCGGGCCGTATTTTCGTCGGCGACGTTGGTGGATCTAATTTTGAAGAGGTTAATGAGGTGTTGGCTGGGCGGAATTACGGCTGGCCGATTATCGAAGGACGCCGGAATGGGCAAACCGCACCCGCCAATTATCAGGATCCAATGTATAGTTACGACCACAATACGGGTTGCGCCGTAACGGGCGTTGCGTTTTATAACCCAGCTACGGTTCGTTTTCCAGCCGCGTACCAGGGTAAGTTTTTCTTTGCCGACTATTGCCGGGGTACTATTCAGATGCTCGACCCACAAACCGGTCGGCTCATCAGCGATTTCGTAACGGGAATCGACCGGCCCGTAGCAATTGTTGTCAGCCCCGACGGATACCTGTACTATGCGGCCCGCGCCGGGCTGGGTGGTGGCTCATCGCAGGATAACACGTCGACCTGGAACGGCGCAGTGCATAAGGTGTCCTACTTTGATTCGGGAAAACCGTACATCACCAACCAATCGACTAACGTGCTGGTGCCGGTTGGTGAAGCCACTACGTTCACGGTTGAAGCGGTAGGCCAGAAACCCATGACCTACCGCTGGTTTCGGAACGACCGGCTCATTAGCGAAACAAATCAGAATACGTTCACGATCAGCAGCCCGGCACTTGGTGACAACGGCGCGGTCTTTCGCTGCGTGGTGGTAAACGCGCTCGGAACCGACGAATCGACACCCATGACGTTGCGCGTGGTGCAGGGGCAGCGGCCCGTAGCCCGGATCAGGCAACCCGCTACCAACGCGACGTATCGGGCCGGTGGTGTTATCAACTTTGCGGGCGATGCGCTCGATGCCAGCCAAAAGCCGCTATCCGGGGCCAAACTGACGTGGTGGATCAACTTTCACCACGATGACCATACGCACCCGGCTCTTAGCCCAACCACCGGCTCCGTCTCCACAGGAAGTTATACCATACCCCGTTCGGGCGAAACATCGACCAACGTCTGGTATCGGGTGCATTTGCGGGCTACCGATGTGTCGGGCCTGTTTTCAGAAACGCATGTTGACGTAAAGCCCGAACTGGCCTTAGTGACGGTCGCCAGTAATCCGTCGCTGGCTGATTTGTATCTGGATGGCGAACCCCATCAGGCAGGTTTCACGTTTGAGTCGGTCGTTGGCACAATCCGCACGCTCGAAACCCGGCCCTACCGGGCTACGGCAGATGGTTTTGCGAAGTTTCTGGGCTGGAACAGTCAACTGAAAACGAGCCGCGTCGATTACGAAATACCGGCCCAGAACGCCACGCTGACAATGACCTACGAAATGCTGCCCTCGTCGGGCGGGAATGGCTTGTGGGCCGAATACTATGCAAGTACAGACGAGTTTAAGGAATTACCCACGCTGGTGCGAATTGACCCAACTGTTAACTTTGACTGGGGAGACAAGGGGCCAAGAGGTGTGGGCGATGATAAATTTGTGGCACGCTGGACCGGGAAAGTGCTTGCACCGTTCACCGATACGTATACATTCTACGTACAATCCGACGATGGTGTCAGGCTGTGGGTCGATGACAAACTATTGATCGATAAATGGATTTTTCAGCCCGAAACGGAGTGGTCGGCGCGAATCGATTTAGTAGCGGGGCGGCAGTACAACATCCGAATGGAGTACTTAGAAAATCAGGGCGCGGCTGTTTCCCGGTTGTTATGGAGTACATTGACACAGTTCGACAAAGCTATTGTAAGCAAAGGACAATTGTTTGCCGTACAGGTCATCACCGCTACCGAGCCAGTTGCTGAGGCCAGTCTGACGGTGTTCCCCGTACCTGCCCGCGAACAGGCAACCGTGCGCTACGAAGCTACCGCTGCCAGCCCAGCCCAACTTGATGTAATCGATCTGCTGGGGCGGGCGGTTTTCTCGCGTTCGGTACGCGTATTGCCCGGAACAAATGAATACGTAATACCCGTTTCCGAGTGGCCGACTGGTTTATACACTGTTGCGCTGAAAACCGAAAACGGTAAGGTTGTCAACAGGCGGTTGTTGGTGCGGTAGATGCTATTTTTCCCTGTTCTGCAAGCCCCCGAATTAATTCGGGGGCTTGCAGAACAGGGAAGCAGTGGGAATTAAAACCGCATCCGAATGCCGGCCAGAAAGTTTCGTCCGGCTTGTGGGTAGAAATAATTGTCGGCGATGAGTCGACCCTCCGAGATATAAGCGTAGGTGTAGCCGTTCGACTCGTACAACTCGTTCAGCACGTTATTGAGCAGGAGCGTAAACGAAATTTCCTGAGCAAACGATGGCTTTATTGTGTAAATAACCCGAATGTCGTTCGTGAAATAGGGGTCGAGTCTTCTGCTGGCGTTCGAGGTATTGTCTAAATATTGCTGCCCCACATACTTTGATAATAAGCTCAATTCCAGCTTGTTGGCTGGGGTAAATAGCAACTGAGACCCGGCAATTACGTTTGGCGAGAACGAAATATCGGTTTCGCGGTAGGTGCGGCTTTCCTGTTCGCCCGTGTCGAAATTGTCTATGAATTCAGTAAAGTTGCGAATTCGGTTGCGGCTGAATGTAGCATTTACGTTCCAGCGGAGTTTTTGCGCCAGTTTCGCCCCCGCTTCCAACTCCAGCCCGGCCCGGTAACTGACCGGAATATTGACGCGGTTATAGGCTCCAACGTCGTTGATCTGCCCCGATAACACCAACTGATTCCGGTAATTCATGTAATACGCATTGGCCGTAAACGCCAGTCGCTGCGTTTGCCATTTCCAGCCCGCTTCGTAGTCGATTAATCGCTCGGCTTTGGGGCGGCTTGCGGGTGTCGATTGGGTGAAATTGTCGCGGTTGGGTTCGCGATGGCCCACGCCCACCGATGTATACAGCGTGTTGCGGTCGTTCAGCACGTAGGTCAGGCCCGCTTTCGGGTTGAAGAACGTCAGGTTGGCGGTTTGCTGCACATTCCGAAGTTGCCCGTCGAAGCCCAGAAACGAATAGCCCACCGTCCGTACCTGTAAATCGGCAAAGGCGTTCAGGTTGGGCGTAAACTGGTAAAACGCTTTGGCATACAGATTGGCGTCGGTTTTGGTAGCGTCGTTGTCGTAATAACGGTCGCGGATATTGGTATTCCCGGCGATGCGTGCCCAAATGATTTCGCCGAAATGTTTGCCCTGATATTGATTCCAGCCACCACCAATGTTGGCCGTTAGCTTGCCGAAACTGTTGTAATCGAACGAAAACACGGTGCCGTAAAAATGATTGTCTAACCACCGTCGGCGGATAAAATCGGTCTGCCTAATCGTAGAATCGCCAATCATCACATTCGGCAGGCCATAGTCGCTGTAAGGTTCGTCGGGACGGAACTGCTCGAAATAACCCCGGCCCCGCGTGTAGAAAAACGACACGTTCGACCGCCATTTTCGGCTCAGTTCATGCGACGTAATCAACTGATACTGATCCTGCTGGTAGTTGTCTGTTTCGTTGTCATACGTGTAGGGGTTGAATGTCCGGTTGGTTTTCAGCAGATTCTCCGGCACCCCGCCCCACGATTGGTAGGTTTGTTCCTGGCCCGAAAAAATGTTGAGCCGGATAAAACTTTTGCCCGTATAATAGCCACCGGATACATAGAACGACCGCAAATCGGAGAATGCCCGGTCGATGAACCCGTCAGAATAAATCCGCGATAGCCGTGCATCCACCACAAAATGGTTATTCAGCAGCCCAGTTCCGGCCATAACCGTAGCCCGACGCGTACCAAACGACCCGCCCGACAGGTTGGCCTCAGCATAGGGTTTTTTCTCCAGCGAATTGGTTTGAATATTCACCGACGCCCCAAACGCACCCGCGCCGTTGGTCGACGTGCCTATGCCGCGCTGAATCTGAATGCTGCTTACCGACGACGCAAAATCGGGCATGTTCACAAAGAACGTCCCCTGCGATTCGGCATCGTTGTAAGGAATACCGTTGAGCGTCACGTTTACCCGCGTGGCGTCGGAGCCGCGTATCCGAATGCCAGTGTAGCCAACGCCTGCACCCGCGTCGGAGGTGGTCACAATAGAGGGCGTGAAATTGAGCAGTTGCGGAATGTCCTGACCCAGATTGAGTTTGGTTAAATCCCGACGCGTCACGTCGGTATAGGCAATAGCCGATTTCTGATTGGCCCGCGTTGCGCTCACCACCACTTCATCGACGGCAATGGCCGTTTTCTGTAGTGTGATCGATACGGTTTTCATCTGAGCCGGGTCGATGGTCTGCGTTTGTGCTTCGTAGCCCAGCAGCGAAGCCCGCAGCGTTATAAGGCCGGGTTTAAGATTCGACAGCCGGAATACGCCGTTCGCATCGGCAAACGTGCCAATGTACGTACCTTCAACAGTGATGGCTGCACCGGGCAGCGGATCGTCGGTGTCGCGCACGGTGCCGGAAATGGAGAGTTGTGCCCAAACAGGCACGACCAACAGCCACAGCAGGGCCGTCGATAGAGAAAAGTAGGTCGTCTGTTTTTTCATGACGAAAAAGCGACGATAGGCAAAGGGGCCGGACCTACCTTTGGTTTGATGGTTTGTGTATCCGGGCGAACAACCCGTTCGCCCTACATTTCCCTTCGCAGCATTACCTGTGCAGGTTCAATGGGTATAATCTCAGCCCGTTATATTGGGGCACCCCTTAGAAGATTAGCACGGCAAATATAAAGTAATTTTAATATAACAAGGTTACTGAGCGGACGTTATGCTATCTGAGTAACCTTATTCTCCAATTTGAGTTTATTGTAGACACCACGTTTGACGTAGACCTCAGGCCCTCTTATGAATGAATTTGATTTAGTTGTTCTGAATGAAAACATACCGGCCAAACGCCTGAAAGCAGGTGATGTCGGCACCATCTTAACCGTTTACAGTGAAGGCAAAGCATTTGAGGTTGAATTTGTCACGTTGACGGGCGAAGCCGTGGCGATTGAAACCTTATTGGCGCATCAAATTCGGGCGGTTCGGGCGTCAGAAATCATGAGTGTACGCGATACGGCTGTTCTGGAAACGGCAAATCCGTAAACTTTTGAGCATTATGCTTTTCCGTAACGCAGATTCCTTCTAATTTTGCAATCCAAATTGCAAAAGCATGAGCAAAAAGAATCCCGGATTAGAGTTTTTAGAAGACCCGGACGCATTAGAAGGCAAATTAGAGGAAGTTGGTGACTTCTTCCAGCAAAACCAAAAGCTGGTACTGGGAGTTGTTGGGGGTATTCTGGCCTTGATCGTCGGTTTCTTTGGTTACAGATATTACATCAGTACGCAGGACGAAACGGCGCAGGCTGAATTATTTCCGTCCGTCTATCAACTCGAAGCCGACTCAACCAGCAAAGCAATCAACGGCAACGGCAGAACGCCCGGTCTGCGGGCCGTGGCTGATAACTACGGCTCAACCGATGCCGGTAATCAGGCCAAGTTGCTGACAGGCGTTGCTTTCATGAAGCAGGGTAAGTACGATGAAGCGATAGACTATCTGAAAGGTTTCTCAGCATCGGATTTGCTGTTGCAACCCCGTGCCTACGCGCTCATCGGCGACGCCTACATGGAAAAGAAAAGCTACGATGAAGCGGCTGAGTATTACAGTAAAGCGGCTGATTATAAGCCGAATAAGTACTTTACGCCCGGTTATCTGCTGAAACTGGCGATTGCCCAGGAGCAGGCCAAACAGAACGACAAGGCTATCGAAACGTACAACGACATCATCAATACCTACGCGCAATCGACCGAGGCTGTTCTGGCTAAGAAGTACAAATCCGTGCTCGAAGCAACAGTTGGCGAGTCGTAAGCGTATCTGAACAAATCAATACAGCGAAGGGACAAAGCCAACCGAGGTTTTGTCCCTTTTTTTGACCTGTGATTCGTCAGATTTTTTTGATTAATCAGATTCATTTTTCGCTCGCCCTGAGCCGAAAATCAGTACACATAGCAATCAACAATAGTTGATAAATTGCAAGTTAAATCAATCAGCGAAATCAGGTCAATCCGACGAATCACAGTTCTGACATGTCATCAGCCCACAAAAACCTTAGCGTCTTCGCTACCGACGACCTGCCCGATGTGAGCCATCGGCGGTTTGCTATTCTGGTTGCCGAATGGAATACCGAAGTGACCGAAGCCCTGTTCAACGGGGCCTATGAAACCCTGCTGGCCTATGGCGCAAAGGCGGAAAACATTATTCGTGGCAATGTGCCGGGCAGCTATGAGTTGACGCTGGGGGCGCAATGGTTCGCTCAGCGCGATGACATTGATGCGGTAATTGCGCTCGGCTGCGTGATTCAGGGCGAAACCAAACACAACGATTACATCAACCACGCCGTAGCCCAGGGCCTGACCAACGTAAGCCTGAAAACCGGCAAGCCCGTGATTTTCGGCGTATTAACGCCTAACGACCAGCAACAGGCCCTCGACCGGGCGGGCGGCAAACATGGCAACAAAGGCGATGAAGCCGCTATGACAGCCATCAAAATGCTCGGATTACAGAAACTGGTTTATTCGTACCAATTTAACTAATGAATGATGGAATGATTGAGTGATTGAATGAGCCGCCAAACCACGTCGGGTTTATTCAGTCATTCAATCACTCTACCATTCAGTCATTCAACCACTATGCACGTCTGGAAATTTGGCGGTACATCGGTCGGGAAGCCCGAACGGATGCAGTCGATTCGCCACCTGATTACCGCCGACGATACCCGTAAAATCGTCGTGCTGTCGGCCCTGTCGGGGTCGACCAACGCCCTGTTAGCTATTGGCGAGGCTTTGAAAAATAATAATGATGCCGAAGCCAACGCGCAAATCGACAAACTCAACGCGCATTACGATGCGTTTGTGAGCGAACTCTACAAAACCGATGCGGGCCGGGCGGCTGGTCGGCAGGTGGTTGATGCCGAGTTTTCGTTCATCCGGTCGCTAACCCGCATCAAGCCGTTTACGCTCAAGCAGGAGAAAGAACTCGTGGCCGAGGGCGAACTGCTCAGCACGCAGCTATTTCATGCGTTTCTGGCCGAAGAAGGTGTTTCGTCAACGCTGTTGCCCGCGTTGGAGTTTATGCGTATCGACGCTGATAATGAGCCGGAAATTCAATTTACAGAAGAAAAACTGGCTGAAATATTGCCTGCTCATGCCGATAAGCAAATTATTGTGACGCAGGGTTTTATCTGCCGGAATCCGCGTGGCGAGGTCGATAACCTGAAGCGGGGCGGCTCCGATTATACAGCCTCGCTGATTGGCGGAGCTATCCGGGCCGAGGAAATTCAAATCTGGACCGACATCGACGGGATGCACAACAACGACCCGCGCATCGTGAAAAATACGTTTCCCGTTCGTGAACTGACATTCGATGAAGCGGCTGAATTAGCCTATTTTGGTGCGAAGATTCTGCATCCGTCTACCATTACGCCCGCCCGCATGTTTGGCGTACCGGTGCGTCTGAAAAACACGATGGACCCCACTGCGCCCGGTACGCTCATCGCCGACCGCACAAGCGATCAGGTATTCAAAGCCGTAGCGGCTAAAGATGGTATCACGGCTCTGTATATTCACTCGACCCGGATGCTGAACGCTTACGGTTTCCTGCGCCGGATTTTCGAGATTTTCGAGAAGTACAAAACACCGGTCGATATGATTACGACGTCGGAAGTGTCGGTATCGGTCACGATTGATAATACCGAACGCATTCAGGAAATTACCGACGAACTCAGCACATTCTGTACGCTCGAAGAACCCGACTACGACCAAACGATTATTTGCATTGTTGGTAATTTTAGTGCTGATAACGAGGGGGTTGCCGTGCGTGTGTTCAACGCGATGAAGAACATCCCCATTCGGATGGTATCGTATGGCGGCACCGAAAGTAACCTCTCGCTGCTTGTTCACGGCAAGTATAAAGCCGACGCGCTGAATGCCCTGAATGAAGGGCTATTTTCGCTGTAACTTTGCATTCCCAACTGCCATGACCGACGCCGAATTCTTACAGGCCGTAAAACGCTCCGTGCTGGAAATCGATCCGCAGGCCGAGGTGTGGCTATTTGGTTCGCGGGCAAGGGGCGACGCACGACCCGACTCGGACTGGGATTTTTTGGTGCTGACTGAGAGGCCCGTTAATCGACAGTTTAAGTATTTTGTCTGGGATCATTTATACGGTCTGGAACTGACATCCGGGCAGTTGATTAGCACTCTTATTCACCAAAAAGAGGAGTGGGAGGATTTAGAGGTCACAGACCTCTACCAGAACGTTAAAGATGAGGGCAGGCGGCTATGAAGAAAACCAAAGAAGATGTAGTTGCCTATCGTTTACAGAAAGCGGTCACCGATTTGGATACGGCAAAAGCTATGGCTGCGATTCAACAGTGGGACGGCGCGATTAACCGGCTTTACTACGCAGCCTTTCATGCCCTAACAGCCATCATGCTTGAGGAAGACATACGGGTAAAATCGCACAAAGGCGTTATGATGATGCTGGGCGATCAATACATAAAAACCAATCGCATCGATGGGCAGTGGGGAAAGTTTTATAGTCACTTATTTAAAAGTCGCAACGACAGCGATTACGAAGATTTCGCCGTTTTCACCGCCGATGACGTGCTGCCTTTGTTGACCCAAACCGAAGAATTCATTACCGTTATCAAACGGCTGATTATAACGAACTAATGCTTCAACTTCCCTTCATTCGCGAAAATAAAGACACCGTGCTGGCGGGCCTGCGTAAGCGGCACTTTGCCAACGCCGATGCCATTATTGAACAGGTTCTGACGCTCGATCAGCAACGGCGCGATACGCAACGCGATCTGGACGATACGCTGGCGCAGTCGAACGCTAAAGCCAAAGAAATTGGTGCGCTCATGAAAGCGGGTAACAAAGCAGCCGCCGAATCCGCGAAAGCTGAAACCGCCGACCTGAAAGTACGCTCTAAAAATTTAGACGACGCGCTAAAAACCGCCGAACAGCAGTTGCAGGACTTGCTTGTAACCATTCCGAATATTCCCCACAGCAGCGTACCCGAAGGCCGCACCGCCGATGATAACGAAGTGGTACTGGAACACGGCGACATACCGACACTCCACGCCGATGCTCAGCCGCATTGGGACCTCATCAAGAAGTACGACATTATCGACTTTGAACTCGGCGTCAAAATTTCGGGCGCGGGCTTTCCGGTCTACAAGGGAAAGGGTGCTCGGATTCAGCGGGCTTTGATCAATTTCTTCTTGGACGAAGCACTCGCGGCTGGCTACGTAGAAGTGCAGCCGCCCATTGTGGTCAACGAAGAGTCGGGCTTCGGGACGGGACAACTGCCTGATAAAGAAGGGCAGATGTATTATGTTACAGAAGATAAACTGTACCTGATTCCGACCGCCGAAGTACCCATCACGAACCTGTACCGCGACGTAATTGTAGCCGAAAGTCAGTTGCCCATTTGCAACGTGGGGTATACGCCCTGTTTCCGGCGCGAAGCGGGGTCGTGGGGGGCGCACGTGCGCGGGCTAAACCGGCTGCATCAGTTCGATAAGGTTGAAATCGTGCGTATTGAGCGGCCCGAAAACTCGTATGCCGCCCTCGAAGGCATGAGCCTGCACGTGCAGTCGCTGCTGCAAAAACTTGAACTGCCGTACCGGGTGCTTCGGCTCTGCGGGGGCGATATGGGCTTTACCTCGGCCCTGACCTACGACATGGAAGTATGGTCGGCGGCACAGGGACGTTGGCTCGAAGTTAGCTCGGTATCGAACTTTGAAACGTATCAGGCCAACCGGCTGAAGCTGCGGGCTAAAATCGAGGGAAAAACCCAGTTGCTGCATACGCTCAACGGCTCGGCACTGGCCCTGCCGCGCATTCTGGCGTCGATTCTGGAAAATAATCAAACACCCGATGGTATACGTATCCCGAAGGTGCTGGTGCCGTACTGCGGCTTCGATGTGATTAACTAACAGGCATTTGCACTCCTTCCTTGTCCATGCCATCGTTCCTGAAATGGGCCGTCTTGTTGTTAAACTGGCCTGCGTTCGTTTTCGCGCAGCTTCAAATTACGCACCCAATGCCCCGGCTGGTAGTGCAGCGCGGAACCGATGGAACGGGGCGGCTTTACATTACGGGTCGGCTGGCGGGCGCGGCTGACCGGGTTGAAGCGCAGCTTACGCCCGTTTCGGCAGGGCAGGGGAGTGCGACGCCCTGGCAAACGGTGCAGACTAACCCGGCAAACGGCCTCTTTCTGGGCTACATAACCGGGCCGGGCGGCTGGTACGTGCTGACAGTACGCACGATTGTCAACAACACGATTACTGAATTCGCTACCGTACAGCCGGTAGGCATTGGCGAGGTGTTCATCACCGCCGGACAGTCGAACTCGCGCGGGTTGGGTTTTGGCGACAACGACCTCGGCACGGCAACGGGCCGGGTTGTGGCTATCGATTCTACCAACGACACCTACCCACCGGGAGCCGTTTACGCCGTATCGTCAGGCGATCCATTTCCAGTCCCGGTTTTTAAGACGCTCACGGCGGGTAGGCGCATTTATCCAAGAGCCGAAAGTTCGTGGGGCTGGGGCGAACTGGGCGACTATATTGTGAATCGTTACAACGTGCCGGTCGCTTTTTACGTAGCAGGCTGGGACGGTTCGACTGCTGAAAACTGGCACCGAACTGCCAACGGCCTGCCCACCTGCAACCGCTACTGGTGCGACGCCGACTGGCCGTATCTGCAACCCTATACCAATCTGAAGCACTCATTACAGTATTATGCATCGGTATCGGGCGTTCGGGCGGTGCTTTGGCATCAGGGCGAGGCCGAATACGACTATGGCAACGGAAGCAGCAGTGTGCCACAGTATTACGACCGGCTGGTGGGCATCGTTCAGAAATCGAGACAGGACTTTAATGGGCGAAACCTGCCGTGGGTGGTAGCAAGAGCCTCGCGCAATAACGATAATCCGCCCACATTGCCCCAACTGATTGCTGAACAGCAGCGTGTAATCGACACGCCCGGCCTGAATGTATTTCAAGGGCCCTACAACGATACCATCGTCAATCGAAATGCAGGCGATATAGACGTTCATTTCCGCAATGCGTTTCGGCCAACGCCCCATCCGCAGTACTACCTGAATCCGAACAGCATACCGGCGAATATGGGGCTGTCGCGGTTTGCCCGCAACTGGAACGCCAGCCTGAACAATGCTTTTTTCCAGAACGCCCAGCCGTCGGTGCCCAGCGTGTTTGCGGCCACCGGCTCCGTTGCCAGCTATGTACTCCCCGGCGACAGTCTCTTTGTGCCGTTCGTAACGTCGGGTACGTTCAACGCGGGTAACGTCTGGCAAGTGCAACTGCTTGATTCGTTAGGGCGATATATCAGCACGCTGGGGAGCGGCCCAGCCAGTCCGGTGCGGGTAAAACTGCCCGGCAGTTACCAATCGGGGCGGTATCAGGTGCGCGTAGTGGCGAGTTCGCCCGCGCTGCCTGCCGTACCGTCGAATCTGTTTCGCATCACCACCAACATACCGCTGGCCGATGTAAGTTTGTCGATGCAATCCGGGGCGCGTACACTGGGGCAAAGTGGGCCGGTAGGTATAACTCTGCTCGTTCATAATGCCGGGCCGGGCGCGGTTGGTAGCGTAACCGTGCGCGACCGTTTGCCCGCTAACCTCACCGTGCTGAACGCGCCGGGCCTGTCGGTCAGCAACGGCGTTCTGACGGGTACGCTCACCAACGTAGCCGCCGGGGCTACGGTGCCGCTGAGTTTCACCGTTCAACCCACGGCGGTAGGGCAATACCGCAATGCTGCCGAAATCAGCCAGTCGTCTATGCCCGATCCCGACAGCCAGCCTAACTCGGGTACTGGCGACGGTCAGGACGACGCGGCCATTATCGATTTCCGTACCACACAATCGGGCGGTGGCATATATGTGTCGCCCAACCCCGATCAGGTGCCGCTGCCAGCCGTGCAGTCCAACCAACCCGCGCCCAGCCCGACCAAAGCTGATATTAGCCTTAGCCTGACCGTGAGCAACCGCAGCCCACGCCTGAACGACGTAGTTTCGTATAGCCTGACGCTCACCAATGTGGGTGGGCAACCGGCTACAAACCTGAACGTGGCGGCCTATCTGCCCGCCAGCCAAACATTTGTGCCGGGCGATAATCTGATTGTGTACGGAGCCAGTTTAGTAGGAAGCCTGAACAGTTTAGACGCCGGTAGCAGCTATACGTTTATGTTCCGGGCGCGGGCTACGGCCATCGGGCGCGGTATCTGCGCGGCCCAACTCACCTCAGCCACCCCCGCCGACCCCGACAGCACCCCTAACAACGGCACCACCAACGGCGAAGACGACACCGCACAACTCGACGTGCGGGTACGGTGAACGGGGCTAAACAGTGCAGCGTTGGTAGCAGGAATATTATCTGTTGCTGGCGAGCTTATGAACAAAATCTTCACTCACCTCAACAGTTTGGGCTATCTGACTAACGGTTAAAATGCCCAAACTCAAGAGGTTTTTAACGGTCTCTGTCTTTACTGATAAATTCTCAGCTTCTTTAGCTTCTTTAATTCGTTGCTTTTCAGCCTTCACGGCCTCTGCGTTGGCGGCTGTTACACGAGCGAAATAGGCCCGCTCTTCCGGGGTCATCTTTCGGGTGTCCAACTCCTCAATGGCACGGCGGAGCCACTCCTCATTCCAGAATGCCGGGTATTGAGTCGGTTCGGTTGTATGAAGCGTCTTCATCGTGTAAATAAGTTTATCTAAATCGGTTTCTACCTCAGCTATTGATTTGGTGAATTTAGCTAACTCTACAATGATAAATGTCATTTGTGAGTCAATAGTTTCGCCCTGTTCGCTTCGCAGATTGGCAACCGTATGAAAACGGGTTGTTGGTAATATATTCTTCACTAAAATGGCAATAGCGTAGATTCGGGGCAGGTTAGCATAGTCAAATTCGCCCCGCTCCACTACGGTATTGAATTTGTGCAAGGCGTAGAATTTCATGCGTTGTACAAAGTGAGGGGCCAGTCCTAACTGCATTTCGACAATGAACTGTGTACCGTTTTCGTCGGTACAGGCTAAATCAAAAATGCCGCTCCGACTGTCTATGGTCAACGCTTCGAAAGCATTTTTGTCGAAACGCACGTCACGAATTGGCGTCTCTGATTTAATCAGTGCCTGCAAAGCTACCCGCAAAAACAGGCTATCTGCTTCATTGCCGAAGGTTGCCTTAAAACCGTAATCAGAAAGGATTGAGATAAACCGTCTGTCTTCACTGTACAAGTCCATACAGTACAGACGCGAAAACGACGGGAAGTATCGGTGCGGAGGAATAAGTAACGGGCGCGGGGGTTGGTGTTGGGCGACTGATTACACGTTCCTAAACCTTTACACAACCGTTTATTTAAGCTAAAAATCGTCTTCAGTGGGCGTGCGTTCTGTCACAGAGACAGCCGACCGCGCGAAGCGCAATCAACTACACTTTGATACTAACCAGCCGAAAAACAACACAATCAGAATCAAGAAAATGATTTGGATGATTGTCGTTACCTTATCGTTATTTTTAAGATGTCTGTACGCTCCATCCAAATCTCCATTTCTTATTAGATGCGGTGACTCACTTGTAACAATTTCTGTTGCTCGCTCTTGATTACCATTTTCATATGCTTTGTAGAAATTTTTTTTCCAACTACTCTCATGTGCAGCTTTTTTAGCCATAAGGACCTGCTTTTCTTGGGTTGCCCGTTTAGCTGGATTCCATTTAGTACCGCATGACAAACAGTAAACATCAATGTTACTACTGCCGTGAAAACCTGCGAGCACTCCAACTCCGCCAGTCACTATAGCACCTGCTACAGCTTTTCCACCACTAAAGCCCCTTTTTTGGGCTGAAATTTGCGTTGATTTACACTTTGGACACTGTACAGATTCGCTCATGTCTTATTTCAAACCATATAATGTTGATTGTAACAAAACTATCCTTTTGTGACAGTTAGCTTATAAGACGGACGCCGACCTCTAAGCCTACATTTGTATTACTCAGACATTTAATTTATCAGCCCAAAAGCGGAAATAGAAGCCCAAGTATTGCCCTTTGCGACGTACTTCTGTCGGCGGGAAGCCAGTTCTTACAGAACGGACAATAAAGAACAAATAGATTTTAGACTAAAATTTCACTAACCTGATCGGTTGGCCTATCGGACAAGACCTGCTGAATTCATCCTATACAAGATGCTACCCAGCCAACTACTCCAACAACTAATCCCATAAGAATTAGCATAATAAGCTTGGAATTCCTGTCTTCTTTTTTCAGGTCTTTGTAAATCTCTGGCAGAGTGGAAGCCTCTAACATGTAAGGCCGTTGGTCAAGAATAATCTCCTCCGCTTTGTACAAGTAACTGTTTTCAAACGCATGATAGAAATTAGCCTTCCAACGTTTTTCATCTAAAACTTGGGCTTGTCGCTGCTCTGTCAACCGGCGTGCTGGCGACCAAGTATGACCACATTTTAGGCAATGTACGTCTACATTGCCACTGCCATGAAAGCCCGTAAGTACGCCAACACCACCTATAACTACAGCACCAGCAACGGCTTTGCCACTACTGAAACCACGTTTTTGGGCTGAAATTTGATTTGAATTGCACTTAGGACAATGTATAGAGTCACTCATAAAGACTCGAAATTTGATTGTGATGAGTATTACAAACCTGCCAAACCGGGGCGTTCCTGGGTCGTCAGAAACTTGAATATAAAAACCAAAGCCGCTTAAACGGGGTGTTTGGCCCGACAGCCGCAATCCAGAAACAGAATCCTATATCTGACTTTGCTTACAACGACAATCAGTTTGAAGGATACAGGCTATCAATGCAACAACTGCATCACAGTCATTGCGCTGCCTATATGCTGAAACTGTACAACAATAATAAGTTGTCAAATACTACTTTATATATAAATTTATTGAATGGTAAATTTAAAGTTTACCTTATTTGAAGAAAAGTACTTATGCTCCACTCATCCCCCTCTTCCTGAACGCTTTACGCTGACTTCTCGTTAAATTCAGACCCGCCGATGCTTTCTTTATAGGTAAAACCGTTGATCGATTCGTTTATACAACTGAGTCGGGTTTTCGTTTGTCTGAATCGTATGAAAACGCAATGGATGGTGTTGGGCGCGGTGGGCGGTGCGGTGGCACTGACGCTGTCGTCGTTTTTGGGGGTGTTTGAGAAGCGCGTTGACTATAACACGCAGATTAAGCCTATTCTCAACAAAAACTGCATTGCCTGTCACGGGGGCGTTAAGAAGGCGTCGGGCTTTTCGCTGCTCTTCAAACATGAAGCACTGGCCCCGGCCAAGTCGGGCAAACCGGCCATTATTCCCGGCGACGCCGACAATAGCGAACTCATCCGGCGGCTTACACTCACCGACCCCGACGAGCGGATGCCGCTCGATCACCCGCCCCTGAAACCCGACGAAATTGACCTGCTCACCAAATGGATCGATCAGGGTGCCGAATGGGGCGATCATTGGGCCTATCAGCGCGTGGAACGGCCCGACGTGCCGGAAGTTGGCACGTTCTGGAGTCGCCTTGGTTTGGCCGAAAGCGACGAAACAAAATGGGTTAAAAACGAAATAGATCATTTTATTCTGCGCGAGTTAGAGACGCAAAATCTTACGTCGTTACGTTCGCCCGAGGCTGACCGGGCTACGCTCATCCGGCGCGTGTCGCTCGACCTCACGGGGTTGCCACCCACCGAGCGGGAAGTGGCTGACTTTGTGAACGATAAATCGCCGGACGCGTATGAAAAAGTGGTTGACCGGCTGTTGGCGTCGCCCGCTTACGGCGAACGCTGGACGGGCATGTGGCTCGATTTGGCCCGCTACGCCGATACCAAAGGCTACGAGCGCGACCCTGGTCGGAAAATCTGGCGATACCGCGACTGGCTCATCAAAGCCTTCAACAGCGACATGCCGTTCGACCGGTTCACGACTGAGCAACTGGCGGGCGATTTGTTACCCACACCTACCGACGATCAATTGGTCGCAACGGGCTTTCATCGCAATACCATGACCAACGACGAAGGCGGCACGCAGGACGAAGAGTTCCGGGTGGCGGCTGTCATGGACCGGGTTAATACTACGTGGGACGTATTCCAGGGTACGACCTTCGCCTGTATTCAGTGCCACAGTCACCCCTACGACCCCTTTACGCACGATGAGTATTACAAGTATCTCGCCTTCTTCAACAACGCCCGCGACGAGGACGTAACAACCGATACACCCACGCTGCGATTCTACAGGGACAAAGATTCGGTAGAGGCTTTGGCCCTGAAACACTGGATGCTGAAGAACGTTTCGGCACGGGGCGAATCGGCGCATGAGCGGTTTTTGCGGACGATGGAGCCGAAGTATAACTCGCACAGCATCAAACAGGTAGCTAATGCGTCGCTGCTCGATGCCAAGTTTTTCGGGGCGCAGCACAATGGATTGGGGCAATTGGATGGCGTTGACATGACCGGCAAAAACCGGCTGTTGCTCGCCTGGGGTACGAAGGACGCTGGAGCCAGCCTTGTTGTTCGGCAGGATAAACCCG
This sequence comes from Spirosoma montaniterrae, assembly GCF_001988955.1. Taxonomy (NCBI): domain Bacteria; kingdom Pseudomonadati; phylum Bacteroidota; class Cytophagia; order Cytophagales; family Cytophagaceae; genus Spirosoma; species Spirosoma montaniterrae. Next base: position 5,143,249 of record NZ_CP014263.1, read on the forward strand.
ACGGGCCGGTGTTGCTTACGCAGCCCGTACCGAAGACCGGCAATCAATGGAACGATACCATTCAGGCATTTTCGATACCGGCGGTGGCTGGGCGGCATACGCTGTTTTTCTCGTTCAGTAACCCCAAAAATCCCAAAAACTGGACAATGATTAAGTGGGTGGCCTTGCAACAGGCTCTGCCCGATGCCGCGCAGGAGAAACGCTATCTAACCCTGCTCAACAAAGAAGTCGACCAAACGCCGATTATGCTCGACGGTACGGGCGATCTGGCCCGAACTACGCATATTTTCGAGCGGGGTAACTGGCTGGTGAAAGGCAAGCGCGTATCGCCCGACGTGCCGAAGATTTTTCCGGCAATGGACGCTAAACTGCCCAAAAACAGGCTCGGTCTGGCCCGCTGGATGACCAGCCGCGACCACCCGCTCACGGCCCGCGTAGCCGTAAACCGATTCTGGGAACAACTCTTCGGCGCGGGTATTGTCGAAACGGTCGAAGACATGGGTACGCAGGGCATTCCGCCCACGCACCGCGAACTGCTCGATTATTTAGCAGTCGAATTTATGGAAACCGACCGCTGGAGCGTAAAGAAACTGCTGAAACGTCTGGTACTGTCGGCTACGTACCGGCAGCGGTCGGAAGCCTCGCCTGAACTGTTGGCAAAAGACCCGTTCAACAAACTGCTGGCGCGGGGGCCGCGCGTCCGGCTTTCTGCCGAGGCCGTGCGCGATCAGGCGTTGGCCGTGAGCGGGTTGCTGAGCCAGAAAATGTACGGTCCAAGTGTAATGCCGGTGCAACCCGATGGCATCTGGCAGTCGCCCTACGACGGCGAAAGCTGGAAGCAAAGCGAGGGCGAAGACCTGCACCGGCGGGCATTGTACACCTACTGGAAACGCACGGCCCCGTATCCATCGATGGTGACGTTCGACAGCCCCAGCCGCGAGTTTTGCCAGTTGCGCCGACTTCGTACCAACACCCCGTTGCAGGCTTTGGTCACGCTTAACGACCCGGTCTATGTTGAAGCTGCCCAGCACTTAGCCGAGTATATGCGACAGCACGGCAAAACGCCCGAACAGCAGATTCAGGCCGGTTTCCGGCGCGTGATGCTCCGCGATCTGGCTCCGAAGAAGCTGACTGTTTTACTGCAACTGTACCGAAATACGGAAGCGCACTATCAGCAAAAACCCGACGAAGTGAAAAAACTGATGGCCTGCACAGACGCAACGCCCCAATTGGCCGCGCTGACCGTTACGGCAAATACGATGTTGAATCTGGACGAGGTGATAACGAAAGAGTGACTTTACCCCACCCCAACCCCTCCCCTGAAAACAGGGGAGGGGCTTAGCTGGATACCAATGGGACAGATTTTACACAATAGAAAGAATATGGAAGAACTGCGTCGGGAACTGCGAAAACAGCTTACCGATGCCGAAGCTATACTTTGGAGCTATCTGAGAAGCAATCAGTTAGGTGGGCGAAAGTTTAGGCGACAACACAGCGTTGGTAGTTACGTACTTGATTTTTACTGCACTGCCGAACGGTTGGCGATTGAAGTCGATGGCTCTGTACACCAACAGCCAGAAAACCTTCTGCACGATCAGGAACGGGATGACGCGCTGGCGAATCTTGGTATCAGAACGATACGCATTAAAAACGATGAGGTCGAAGCAGACATAAGCAGCGTTTTGCAACGAATTAGTGAACAGTTCGTAAACAATTCACATTGAGCTTCCCCCCTCCCCTGAAAACAGGGGAGGGGCCGGGGGTGGGGTAAAAACACTATGAACAACCTGCTCAAAGAACTTCAACAAGCCGCTGCCGAGCGCGAAACCCGGCGGCATTTTCTGCATACCTGCTCAACTGGGCTGGGCGCGATGGCCCTTAGCTCTATTCTGGGCGGCTGTGGTTTCTTCGGAAAAGAGAACGGCACGGCTGCCGTAGGTGGCCCGTCGCCCATTACTGACAACCCTTCTCTGCCGCAGCCATCGCAATTTGTGCCGAAGGCGAAGCGGGTAATCTACATTCACATGGCCGGGTCGCCGAGCCAGTTGGAACTGTTCGATTACAAGCCCGAATTGATCAAGTACAACGGCAAAGACTGCCCGCAGGAACTGCTCGAAGGAAAGAAATTTGCCTTCATTCGGGGCGTTCCGAAAATGCTGGGGCCGCAGGGTAAATTCGCCCAGCACGGACAGTCGGGTGCGTGGGTGTCTGACTATCTGCCGCATTTACAGGGCGTTGTCGATGAAATCTCGTTCCTCAAAGCCATGCATACCGACCAGTTCAACCATGCACCCGCACAGTTGCTGATGCATACGGGTAATGCCCGGCTGGGTCGGCCCAGCATTGGCTCGTGGGTGACGTATGGGCTGGGTACTGAAAACGATAACCTGCCGGGCTTTGTGGTGCTGGCATCGGGTGGCAAACAACCCGACGCGGGCAAGTCGGTTTGGGGAAGTGGCTTTCTGCCGACGGTGTATCAGGGCGTGCAGTGCCGCACCGACGGCGACCCGGTTTTGTATGCGTCTGACCCGGCGGGCATCAGCCGCGACGTGCGCAAACAAACCATCGACGCCATCAGTCAGATTAATCAGCAACAGTACGACGACGTGAAAGACCCCGAAATTCTGACCCGTATTGCCCAGTACGAACTGGCCTTTCGGATGCAGATGTCGGTGCCCGACGCGATGGACATCAAGAGCGAACCGCAGTATATTCTCGACAGTTACGGCGTTGACCCGGCCAAAGGCTCATTTGCCCGGAACTGTTTGTTGTCCAGAAGGTTGGTTGAGCGTGGCGTTCGCTTCGTGCAGTTGTTCGACTGGGGTTGGGATACACACGGCACGAGTGCCGACGGGGCCATTGAAATCGGGTTGAAAAACAAGTGCCGCGAGTCGGACCAGGCGGTGGCGGCTCTGCTGAACGACCTCAAACAGCGCGGGCTGCTCGATGAAACGCTGGTCGTATGGGGCGGTGAGTTTGGCCGCACGCCCATGCAGGAAAACCGCGACGGGCAGGTGCTGCCGTTCATGGGCCGCGACCACCACCTCGAAGCCTTCACGGTCTGGATGGCGGGCGGGGGGGTTAAACGCGGCTTCAGCTACGGCGAAACCGACGATATTGGCTACTATGGCGTGAAAGACAAAACCCACGTCCACGACCTCCAAGCCACGATTCTGCACCTGCTCGGCTTCGACCATGCCAAATTGACCTATCAGTTTCAGGGTCGCCCGTTCCGCCTGACCGACGTGGCCGGGAAGGTAATCAAGCCGATTTTAGCGTAAGTTTACTGCGCTATGCCCAACCGCATCTTTCTTATTCACGGGTACGTTGAAGACCCAACCATCTTTGACCAGTTGGTGCCGTTGCTGCCACCGGCTGAGTATGTGCGAATTAATTTGTCGGAGGAGTTTGCCCGCTGGCAACCTATCGGCCCAATCAATGTGAGGTCACTGGCAAACTATATAGCCGGTCAGTACAACATTACGGCGAAAGACGTTGTAATCGGCCACTCGATGGGCGGCTGGACGGCTATCAACATCAAAGAAGTTACCGGCGCAACGGCCATTCAACTGGGGTCCTGGACCGATCAGAAGAAGATTCTGTTCCCGACCGATAACCTGACGTTCATCCGGTTTTTGCTTGTGACGGGCGTTACTCAAAGTAAAGTATTCAACAGTTTTTTTAAGAGGCAATACCCTTTCGATGAGTCGCGGGAGGTGTACAATCGGCTGATCGATGGTTCGCGGCAGATGAGCCGACCGTATTTGTGGCAGCAGTTGCAGACGCTTTTTGCCAACGTGCCGCCCCTAACCGTTCAGCCCGATTTGCGGATTCATGCCCGACCCGATAACGTGGTTCGGTATCCCGATGAGCCGTTTGTGGAAGTCCCCGGCGACCATTTCTGTTTGGTTTGCCATGCCGAAGCCGTAGCCAAACCTATTCGGGAACTGCTGAGCAATCGCCCCTGAGCGTTCGCAGACACTCAAAATACTTCGCCTAAACCGAAGAAAAATCCCTTGGCACCGTTGTTTCCCTGAGCAAAATCAATGCACAGCGTTGTTCGGCTCTGTTTCTGAAAAAGAACCCGCAGGCCAACGCCAGCCCCGGTTTTCCAGAACCGAAACAGATTTACGTCGTCCTCGGAAGCTGATTGCGCGTTTACGAAACAGACACCGCTGAGTAGTTTATTCCGCGTGATGGGGAAGCGGTATTCGGTCTCGAAATAACCATACGATAAGCCCTTAAAATTGCCAATGGTATAGGCTCGCCCACTGCGGGCGTAGGTATCGTAGCCCGTGGCTGGTAGCTCAAGGTAAGGCAGCGTGCCACTCAGTCTGTAAGATGCCCAATGCCAGAAAGCCAGTACGTGTTCAGGATTCTGTTGGCTCAATGACCAGTATTTGCGGAAATCGTAGACCAACTGAACGGCATTTTTGGTGCTGCCCAACCAACGCTGGTTGACGCGTAAAGCAAAATCGGCATATATACCGTCGTAAGCCCGAATCGGGTGTTCGCGGGTGTTGTACTGAAAGGCCAGCAGCAGGCCATTGGCAGAATACCGGGTTGGGTTAAACCCATTTTTCAGACTGTACAGATAGTGTGGCGTTTCCAGCCCGGCGGCTTGCTTCTCGTCGGCAATCTGGGCGCGAATGTCCATACTAACACCTCCGCCCATGTAGGTGTGCGCCCCAATTTTACGGTATAGTTTTTCCGTCAGTCGGATATAAGTAAATCTGATGGGGAAGGCACCCTCTCCATTTTGTAACGGAAACTCATTGATAATGAAGCGGTTTTCGCGAGACGTGTTTTTTCCTGTGCCAATGCCGTAATCAACAAGTCCGAATCGGGCCAGTTGCCAGTGGCCCTGAAAATTCCATTGATTGCCCGTCGTAAATATATTATGCCGGGCCTGCGCTGTGAGTATGCTCTTCGACGTATACAACGCTTCCAGGCCGAAAACCGAATAAGCCGTTGTTGCGGCATCGCCATACTGCCTGCCAGCAGTTACTTTTCCGCCGATAACAAACCCGAAGCTTGGATTATACCCCAGCGACGGTAAGAAGGCCACACTGGAGGGCGATTCTTCTTTTTTCGGTGCTGATTTCTTCAATAACGACCGGAGAATGTCGCCGACGTCTTTTACACGCTCCTGTTCAGAGGTATCTGCATGGTCAGGCGTTGATAACTGTGCCTGTGCGGTTAAAGCGGAAAAAGCGAGTAGAGCAACCGAACCAATAAACAAGATTAGCCCGAACGGTCTGCTCTGCCTCAACCGCCGGTTGGTTATTGCCATCGGGGTCGGATTCTTGGGTTAGTGCAGTGTTTCGGGTTCATACGCCCAAAGTAGTCACTAACTGATAATATGTGAGAAGAACCCCCGAAATTTAGATCCTTTTCAACATGCTAATACCGACCTATTGCCTTCTCATAATTCAGCCGCGCCACTAAATACGCATAGGCCGCTTCGAGGTAGTTCTGCTCGGCGGTTTGCAGCGATTTTTCGGTATCCAGCACTGCGCTGTACAGCACCGAACCAAGCCGGTATTTGTTCTGCCGGGTCTGATACACCTGCTTCGACAGGTCAAGGCTGGCCTGCGTAGTTTGCAGGTTCTGGCTGGCATTGGCGAGTTCGGTGCGGGTGCGCTGCACTTCGTAGGCAATGTCGGCCTGGGTTTGTTGCAGGTTCAGGGCGGTTTGCTGCGTGCGGAGTTTGTAGGTTTGCAGGTCGGACCGCTTTTTAAACTGGGCCGATAGCGGTACGTTGACCTTCAGGCCGACGTAGTTAAAGTTCGTCCAGGCGTTGCTGTTGCCGTAATTGAAACTGTTATCCTGAAACTGAGTCGAATAATTGCCATAAACTGACAGATTGGGCTTCAGACCATCCAGTACGCGCTGTGTTCGGAGGTTGTTTTCGGTTTGCTGAAGCTGCAATTGCCGAATTTCCGTGCGCTGCACGAATCCGTCTGCGGTAGGCAGTTCTCTGGTCAGGGTAGCAGGATCGAGTTTGTCGGTCAGTTCAACGGCTGTGGTATCGGGCAGATTTAGCTGATAGCGCAGGTTAATAAGGGCTAACTGGTAGTTCTGTTCGGCTTTGCGGGCCGAAACATTGGCGTTCTGGTAGTCGAGTCGTGTGCTGAGATAGTCACTTTCGAGTAATGTACCAAGTTTATAGTTGCCTTCGGCAATGGTCAGGTACGTTTGATACCGGTCGGCTTCGGCACGGGCTGTAGTTTGCTGCAACTCGCGCAGCAGTACATTCAGGTACGCTTCGGCTATCTGCACTTTCAGATTAGTCTGCCGCTGACTCAGTTTTTCTTTTTCAAGAGCTACTGTATTGGCCGCAATCTGGCGGTCGGTTTTCAGGTCGGGCCGGTAAAGCGGCTGCGTCAGATCGAGCGAGAGAGCCGTATTGTTGCGTGTGCCAAACGCCACGGTTTGCGGTTCGGTATTACCGAAAGCACCGGCAGGTAACACCGTCTTTTGTAGCTGCGTGTTGTAGCGCAGATTGCCCGACAGGTTCAGATCGGGAATCCAGTCGTTTCGGCGTTGTTGTACGGTATTTTCGGCCAGCGATACGTCGATAGTATTGGCGCGGGCGTCGTAGCGATTTGCCAGCCCGAGCGCAATGGCGTCGTTCAGGCTAAGCCGCGTTTGGGCGTTGGCCGGGCCAGCCGCAGCCAGCCACAAACCCATGAGCCACCCGCCCGCTATAGAAAAAATGCGTTGCACATTCATGATGATACGTTGTTTTAAAATCTGCTGACTGGCCGTCAACATCCACTATCTGACTACATGCGGAAGATTTGCACGGGTTCGAGCTTTGTGATTTTACGCATGGCAATCAGGCTGCTAATCAGGCTGATAACGAGCGTGACGACTACCAGCAGCGCAATCAGCCAGGGCGGATACGAGACGGCCATGCGCCCGCCCGCCATTGCCAGTTTCATCAGCATAAGAAAACCGTAGGCCACGCCGTAGCCCAGCACCGCATATAGCCCCGCCTGCGTCAGAATCAGCCGCCGAATCAGGCCGTTGCTGCCGCCAATGGCTTTGATGGTGCCATAGTCCCGGATGCGGTCTTTTACCGACGAGAACATGGTTAGGCCCACAATGGCGAAGCCCGATATAATGGCAAACAGCACCATCATACCGAAGCTGACGGCAATATTGCTCGTTTCGAGCATATAGCGCAGGGTTTCGTTGCCAAACTCGCTACCGGGCATGGCCTTCACCTGCCCCAACTCCTGCCCGATGCGCTGAATCAGGGCCGGGCGGGTCGTCACCGCCGTATCGACGTCTACCAGAAATGCATTCACGTAATTGGCGTCCATATTGCTCAATTTCCGGGCGCGTTCGAGGGTCGTAATCATATACGATGAGCCAAAGCCGGTCATGCCCCGCGATACGCCACTAACATAAACGCGCTGATCGTTGATGGTGAAATAATCGCCCACGCTCAGGCTGTCCATCGTGGGCATGTCGAGTTGATCGACAATCACGGCGCCGTCGTTGATGAGTTCGCTGAGGTTGGTTTCGGGCGTGTAGGCCGATGCTCCACCTTTAAAATCAGGAGCCTGAATGCCAATCAGTTGAATCGACGTTTTGGTGCCTTTGGTGGTCTTGGCCGAGCCACCCGCCAGCACCACCGGGTACACCGCCCGAACGCCCGGAACAGATTGCAGCTCGCGCCCAACCCGCACGTCGATGTTCAGCATCTGCATGGCCGACATCGACTTCTGGTTCACGACCCAGATGTAATTCGGGTTGTGTTTTGCCAGCCCGCGCATATTATCGATCATTGAATTGAAAATGCCCAACTGCTGACCAATCAGCACCACCGAAATCACGATACCGGCCAGTATGCCCAGCATCTTACTGATGTCGTAGCTGATAAACCGAAAGGCTGTCTGTAACATGGTAGTGGCTCAATTGAGGTGAATAAGGCAATCGACCCGGCTGTTAATCAGCACGTTGGCATTGGGCAAAAGCCTGACTTTTACCTCGCGCACCCGGCGGTCTTCCTGGCTGGTTTCGTCGGCAAAGAGCGATTTCTTTTTCAGATAATCAGCCGCAAAAACAACCTCGCCCGTGGCTATCACCCGGCCCGTTGCCTGCGATCTGATGTCGGCCCGCTGCCCCGACTGTACACGCTCGGCAAAGAGTTCGTCTACCTCTGTTACGGCCACCAACGGCCCGGCTGGGGCCATCTGGGCAATTTTGGTCTGCGCCGTTACATAATCGCCCAACTTCACTTCCCACGCCAGTAGTTTGCCCGCGTAGGGTGAACGCACCGTTTTCTGCCCGGCCTGAACGCGGTAGTAGCGTACATCTTCGCTCATCTCGCGAAGTTTGGCCTGTGCCTGTTTCAGATCGGCCTGCCCTTTTCGGTATTCCTGCCGACGCTGGGCTGCATTGGCTTCGCTGTCGCGCAGCGTTTGGCCCGTAATGCCCTTGCTGACATACAGTTGCTGATTCAATTCATAGTCGGCCTGGGCTTTATCGGCGGTGAGCCGAAGCGTTTCTACGTTGGCCTGCTGAGCGGCAATGGTAGCTTGCTGGGTTCCGAGTTTGGCCCGAAACTGGCTAATCTGCGCGTTATCGGTCGTTTGATCGAGCGACAACAGCACCTGCCCCTTTGCCACAAGCTGGCTCTCCGCGACGGGCCGGTTGGCGATGGTGCCATTCGTGCCGGCGTACACGTCGATCAGACCGGCTTCGGGTTCGATCCGGGCCACGCCCACTACCTGCGTGATGGGCTTCGGTTTGGCTGGTGCTGCTCCTGAGCTGGCTGCCGAATCGGTCGACTGACACGAACTGCTCAACAAACCCGTTGCCAGCAGCAGCGCATAGCTATACAAAGTGATTCGTTTCATGCCGTAATCTGGTGAATGTCGATGGGTGTTACTATCCCGTTTTTTACTTCTACGGCCCGGTCAGCGTAGGGCGTCAGGCGTGGGTCGTGCGTAACTACGGCCACGGCTTTGCCGCTGCGGGCCAGTGTGCGGAGTTCATCCATCACGATGCCCACGCTGTCTTTATCGAGCGAAGCCGTCGGTTCGTCGCACAGAATCAGTTTCGGATTCGTGACCAACGCCCGCGCAATGGCAATACGCTGCTGCTGCCCGCCCGATAACTGTTTCGGAAACTTCCGGCGATGGTCGAGCATGTTCAGGTTGGCAAGAGCCTGTGTGGTGCGCTCGTTCACTGCGGCCCGCGAAAGGCTCTGCATCCGGAGGGGGAACGCCACGTTTTCTTCGGCGGTGAGCGGAGCGAGGAGGTTAAATTGCTGAAATACAAACCCAATGGTGTTGAGCCGAACATTGGCCATCTGGCCCGCGCTGAGGCCCGCTACGTCGTGCCCATCGACCATCAGGCTGCCTTCGGTGGGTTCAATCAAACAGCCAATCAGCGATAGTAACGTAGTTTTGCCCGACCCGCTTGGCCCGATAATCAGCAGCAATTCGGCTTCGTTGACTGTCAGCGTGGTTTTGTCTAAGGCCGTAAACGTACCGGCGGGCGTCTGATACACTTTACTGGCCTGATTCAGTTGAGCAATCATTTTACCAGCAGCGAGTTGGTCGAAACGGTTTGGGCACTGAAGTAGCCCACAGCTCCGCCCGACAGATTCGTGTTCGGATTGGCTGGGCTGGCACTTTGCCCACCGAGCAAATCAGACAATGATTTGAAGTAATCGTACACCCCCGCGTCGATGCCCTGCATTTCTACCCGCACGTTGTCGTTTGGCTCAACTTCGTCGGCACTGGCACCCGGCGAAAACAGCGCAATGCGGTTACGGATGCCGTTGCGAAGCCGGTCGTCGCTAATGAAAATGGCGTCTTGCCGTTTGTCGTTTATCCACATCACGAAGCGGTATTGATTAATGGCATTAGCTGGGTCGTCGAAATGGGCGTAGATGGCTTTGCTGCCCGGCCCGGCGTCTTCATACGTCAGTTTATCGAGTACAACCGGTTGCGGCATGGTCGAGGTGGCCGTGTATAATTTGCCGCCGACTGTTACCGACAATGTATAGGCACGGCCCGGAGTACCCCGCAGCGTTCTGGTCTGGTACAAACCGTTGCCTACTCCGCGCAGCGTGTCGCGTTGGCCGGTGTTATCGGTAATCAGTACGGTGGCGTTGTCGAGGGTTTGGCCCGTACCCGATTCGTTGAAGTTGGCCGTTTGTGAGACCCGCACCGTGTATGGCCCCGCCTGATCGGTGATATTGCCTTCAATAACCGTCTTCGTGTCGGTATCGCGCAGGTCAACGTCAATTACTTTTTCGCAGGAAGACAGCCCAAGCAAGGCTCCCAGCAGCAAACTATATGATTTAGCTTTCATGAAATATTGAACGCTGATGGTTAAAATTTGAAGTTGTACGTTACCGACGGCACCCACCGGAAGAGCGAGGTTTGCACGGCTTCGAGACGCGACGGGTCGGTTTCATTAGCCCGAAAATTAACCGTGTAAGCGTTTTCTCGACCGTAGGCGTTATAGACCGAGAAGTTCCAGCTACGTTCCTGGGTGTCGGTTTTGCGTCGTATCCAGGTCAGGCCGAGGTCGAGCCGGTGGTAGTTGGGCATCCGGTAGCCGTTGCGCTCAGAATACAGACTAATCGTCTGACCATCAAGTTGATACTTGCCCGTTGGGAACGTTACGGCATTGCCGGTGTAGTAGATAAAGTTGCCCGACAGAATAAGCTTAGGCGCAAGCTGATAGGTGCCAACTAAGGCAATGTCGTGGGTACGGTCTTGCCGGGCCGGGAAATAGCTGCCGTTGTTGACTTCGGCAAACCGGCGTTCGGTGCGCGCGAGCGTGTAGCTTACCCAACCCGTGAACCGCCCGGTTTTTTTCTTCAGCGACAGTTCAAGGCCGTAGGCCCGGCCATCGCCATAAATCAGGTCGGCTTCCACGTTTTCGTTGGCGCGGAGTTCGGCCCCGTTGCGGTAGTCAATCTGGTTTTGCAGGTTTTTGTAATACGTTTCTGCCGAAAGCTCGTACTGATTATCGCGGAAGTTGCGGAAGTAGCCCACCGACACCTGATCGGCCAATTGCGGCTTCACGTTGTTGCTGCTCGGAATCCAGAGGTCGGTTGGGTTGGTGGCCGTGCTGTTGCTCAGCAGGTGCAGGTACTGCGCGTTGCGTTCATAGGCCCACTTAATCGACGACTGGTTGTTGACGATGTAATTGAATGAGATGCGCGGTTCGGGGTTGATATACGTTTTGGCGACTTCTCCACTGCCGTACTGAATGGTGTTTTTGATGCTCCGGTCGGGGTTGTATTCGTAGTACGTGCCGGGGCCGACCGCACTGTAGCCCGACAGGCGTAGCCCGTATTTGAGCTTAAAACGGTCCGAAAAACTATGTTCGTGCGAGCCGTAGGCGGCCCATTCCCAGCCGTATTTGTTGGTCAGGTTCGGGTCGTTGATGGCGGCTTCTGACCCTGTCGTTACCGTACCCGGTATGATAGTGTGATAGATGAGGTTGGCCCCAAATTTCACCGAGTTCCGGTCGTTGGCGAAATAATCGAAGTCCTGCTTCAGGTTCCAGTCTTTGATACGCGACGAAATTTTGATTTCGCTGCTGCCCGAACCCAACCCGATGTTATAACGGTAGTTACTGTAAATCAGCGAGGTATTGGAGAATAACCGGCTGCTGTAGAGATGATTCCAGCGCAGTGTGCCTGTAGTATTGCCCCAGTCGATACCAAACGATTGACCAAAGCCAAGTTTGTCGGTTCCGAAATACCCGGATGCATACACCCAGTTTTTGTCGTTGAGTTTATAGTTGGCTTTGGCATTAAGGTCGTAGAAATACAGCTTGCTGTCGCGCAGTGTCGAGTCGGGCGAAGCCTTCAGAAACAGGTCAGCATAGGTGCGTCGGCCTGAGACGATAAACGAGCCACGATCTTTTTTGATTGGCCCTTCAACCGTCAGGCGGCTCGAAATCAGGCCAATACCTCCGCTGACGCTCAGGCGTTTGGTATTGCCTTCTTTCATCTTGATGTCGAGTACCGACGACAGCCGCCCGCCATACTCTGCCGGAATGCCGCCTTTATAGAGCGTGGCATCTTTGAGCGCGTCGGAGTTGAAGACCGAGAAAAAGCCCAATAGGTGGCTGGCGTTATAAACAGGGGCCTCATCGAGCAGAATCAGGTTCTGGTCCGACGCTCCGCCCCGTACAAAAAAGCCGCTGTTGCCTTCGCCCGCCGACTTCACGCCCGGCAGCAACTGAATGATTTTCAGCACGTCTTTCTCGCCGAACAATACCGGGATAGTGCTGATGGACTGGATGTTGAGTTTTTCGGCACCAATCTGATTGCGCGTGATGGCATCGTCCTGTTTTTCGCCTTTCACCTCCACTTCGGTCAGGTTTTTGGCCTGATCGGTCAGTTCAATGTTCAGCGTTTGGTTGCTTTTGAGCGCAACGGTGCTGGTCTGCGTGGCGAAGCTAACGTATTGAATGGTAACGGTATAGGTACCTTCGGGCAGCGAGAGCGAGTAAAAGCCGTAAGCGTTTGTGACAGCACCAGTAGCGAATTTATCACTTTTTGCCAGCACGGTCGCGCCAATCAATGATTCGCCGTTGGCCGCGTCTTTCACTGTACCGCTGATGGTAAATTTCGTTTGTCCCATCGCCCAGCCCGACCAGCCGCAAAGCAGCACTGCCAGCCATAGTGTGTTGGATAACGTTCGTTTCATCAAACTCATTTTCTTCGTGTTTCTTACTTGACGACACAAAGAAAAGGGCTGATTTTCAGTGAATTTACATATGAAAAACAGGGTGTATAAGCACAGCCGAATGTGTAGAGATTGAGCAGAGAAGTGTAGAAATTTCGCTAACTCACTCACCCCGGTACTTTGCCAGAAACTCGTCGGCGTAGCGGCCACCGACGGGAATTTCGAGTGGGCCGTAGGGCGGGTTATTGAGCAGAAGTTTGGTTTTCTGGAACGACGACACCCGATTGAGCGGGATGATGAACGACTGATGCACCCGGCAAAACCGGTCAGAATCCAAACGGGCTTCGATGGCTTTTACATTGAGCCGGGTCAGAACGGGCTTGCCTGCCTGCGACGCCAGAAAGATTTTGACGTAATCTTTCAGCCCTTCGATATACAGAATGTCGTGGTGGTAAATCTTTACTTCTTTGTATTCCGAATGCACGAAGAAATACGTGTCGGCCTGCACGTCGGTTTCGGGGCGGTGGCGTTGCTGAAACAGATCGATGGCTTTATTGCAGGCTTTAAACAGTCGCTCGAACCGAATCGGCTTCATCAGGTAATCAACCACGTCGAGTTCGTAGCCTTCCAGCGCGTATTGCTCGTAGGCTGTTGTGAAGATGACCAACGGTGGTTTCGGCAGTGTACGCAGAAATTGCGTACCGAGCAGCGTCGGCATCTGAATGTCGAGAAACATCAGGTCGACACGGTCCTGCTGAATCAACTCCATCGCTTTCAGCGGATTGGTAAACGTGCCGATAAGTTCGATAGACGGAATTTTTTGCAGATCGTCGGCCAGAATACGCAGCCCAAACGGTTCGTCGTCTATGGCGATGGCTCGAAAAGTAGTCATACGTTACGGGCCAGGTGCGGCTCTGGAGTAAGCTGAATCGTTAAATCAACGCAAAATAGACCGTTCTGCTGGTAAATGCGGAGTTGGTGCTGATCGGGATAGTGTAAAGCCAGCCGCCGTTCAATGTTTTGTACGCCAATACCCGAATCGGGCGAAGGTGCCGCGTTGACCAAAATTCGGTTGCGCGTCTGAAACGTAAGCAGGCCATCGCTGAAGGTAAGCCGAATCTCGATAGGGGAGTCGTCTTCGGGATGCAAACCATGCTTGAACGCATTTTCCACAAAATGAATAAATAGCAGCGGCTCGATCAGCACCTGCCGGTCGTCGGCACACACCCTGAACGTCAGCCGGTTGTTGGGCGTCAGTCGCATCGTTTGCAATTCTACGTAGTGTTCGAGGTACTCGATTTCCCTGGCCAGCGTCACCGGCCCTTTATCGACCTGATAAATCATGTATCGCATCATATCCGACAGTCGCAGAATGGCTTCTTCGGTTTCGTCGGATTTTTGCCGGGCCAGCCAGCGCAGATTGTTGAGCGTATTGAACAGGAAATGCGGACTGATTTGTAGTTTCAGCGACGTCAGTTCGGCTTCCTGCTTCTGGATAATCATCTGCTGCCCGGCGGCAATGTGCTGGTTGCGGTCACGGTAAATGGCTAAACCGCTGCTGACACTGGTGAGCATCAGCAGCGACAAAAATGAGATCAGAATAATCGGCAATGGAACACCCCAAACCGGCTTCATTTCCATCGATGTGGATGTCGGTAATCGTCGGGCTATGTCGGTTAGTACGTCGTTTAAATAAAATTGGAAGTAGAGCGAATCGGCAAGATACAGCAGCACCATCAGCACGCTGAACGCCAGTATGAATGGACCGAGTTGCCGGGTTTTCAGCACATTAGGGGTCAAAACGTGCAGATTCAGGTAGAAAAAGACAATGCTGAGTACGTCGTTGATAACCTTGATGCTGAATACCTTCAGTACGTCGCGCGGTCCCATCACCTGCATCAGCGACAGAATCAGGAATGGGAAGCTCATGTAAATCAGCCACACCATCGCCTGGAATGGAATAGAAAGCCGGGGTGAAATGTGCCGGAGCCGTTCGGAGAAAGAGGATGGATTCATGGGGATAATCTAACTAAGCTTATGCCAATACACGCGGCTTCTACCTTTCATTCCACCCAACGGTCGGGTGTAGAGATTTAGAAAAGTGTGTAGAGATTCCAAAATGGGTCGAAGTATAGAACAATCGGTAGTAAATTTGAGAATATTCTGCTTATGCTACCACCGTAGCAGATTATTCATCCTTTATGAAGTTCGTACATCAATCTTGTGCCTGGCTTCCGTTGCTTGTGCTGTTTGCCAGCTTATCCGGCTGTAAAGAAAAACCATTGTTCGAGCGGCTCGACTCGTCTGAAACGGGCATCGAATTCGCCAATACCATTACCGACAGCGACTCGCTGAATATTCTCAACTACCAGTACATTTATAATGGCGGGGGCGTTGGCGTTGGCGATTTCAACGGCGACGATAAGCCCGATCTCTTTTTTGCTGGCAATCAGGTAGCCAATAAACTTTATCTCAACGAGGGCGATCTGAAATTCCGCGACGTGACCGGAACAGCGGGCGTGGGCGGGCAGGGTCGCTGGTGTTCGGGCGTGTCGGTGGTCGATGTCAACGCCGATGGGAAAATGGACGTATACGTGTCCACTACGCTCCATAAACAAGCCGCCCGGCGAGCTAATCTGCTCTACGTCAATCAGGGGAACGACGCCGACGGAAACCCGCGCTTCCGCGACATGGCTGCCCAGTATGGCATTGCCGACACGACCTATACCACGCATTCGGCCTTTTTCGACTACGATAACGACGGTGATCTGGACCTCTACGTGCTGGTCGACCAAATTTTTGACGAGAAAACGACCGCCAATCTCCGCGAACAAAAATCGGACGGAACATCGCCCAACGTTGACCGGCTGTACCGGAATATGACGATGGAAAGAAGGAGCAAGGGGCAAGGGCCCCAGCCATCCATGCCTCTTTTCGTGGACGTTTCGCGTGAGGCCGGAATTTTGTTTGAGGGTTTCGGGCTGGGCATGAACATCTGCGACATTAACCGCGACGGCTGGAAGGATATTTACGTGACCAACGACTTCGCCAGCAACGACCTGCTGTACATCAACAACCGCAACGGGACGTTTACCAACCGCGCCCGGCAGGCGTTTAAACACACGAGCTACTCGGCGATGGGCAACGACGTGGCCGATATTAACCACGACGGACTGGCCGATATTGTGGCAATGGATATGCTGCCCGAAGATAACCTTCGCAAAAAGAGCCTGATGGGCGGCAGTAATTATTTTGTGTACCAGGAGTGGGACCGGCTCGGCTACGAACACCAATATGCCCGCAACACGCTACAACTCAATCGCGGTGTGCCGCCCGGCAACGCCGATACGTCGGGCGTAAAATTACCGGCGTTCAGCGAGATAGCGATGCTGGCCGGTGTGGCCGAAACTGAATGGAGTTGGGCACCGCTACTGGCCGACTTCGACCACGACGGCCACCGCGATTTGCTGGTAACGAACGGCTTCCCCCGCGACGTGACCGACCGCGATTTTACCAATTATTACAGTGGCGTCAATAACCTGCTGACCGACGCCATGCGGGTGGAACTGATCGCAAAAATGCCAACCGTGAAGGTAAGCAACTACGGTTTCCGGGGGCGGGGCGATGGCACCTTCGAGAACCTGACCGACCGCTGGGGCCTCAATGAACCAAGCTTCTCGAACGGAGCCGCCTACGCTGACCTCGACGACGATGGTGATTTGGATTACGTTATCAATAACATCAACGACGAAGCGTTCGTGTACCGGAACACGCTGACCGAGAAGAACCCGGATAAGGCGCACTTCCTGCGGGTTCGGTTCGTGGGTGCCGATGCCAATCCGGGTGGGTTGGGTGCCATGCTTGACTATGAACTACCCAACGGCAACAAAGAAGTTTATGAACACACGCCGTATCGTGGCTTTCTGTCGAGTGTGGAGCCGGTAGCTCATCTGGGGCTGGGCGAGGCAACGACGGTTAAAAATCTCAAAGTTACCTGGCCCGATGGCCGGGTTCAGGTATTGCCGAGTGTAAACGCTGACCAGACGATTATGGTGAAAATAGCCGATGCGCAGCCAGCCACTTCGTCTGCTATAACGCCTACCCAACCAGTAACGTTATTGCGCGATATTACCGATTCGCTGGGGCTGGCCTACAGGCATGAAGAGGCTGATTTTATTGATTTTAACCAGCAAAAAACGCTGCTGCACAAGTTCTCGGAATATGGCCCCGCACTGGCCGTGGGCGACGTAAACGGCGACGGTACGCAGGATATGATTGTTGGCGGCAGCACCGACCGGACCGCTGGCTTGTTACTCCAACAAACCGATGGGCGATTTACGGTAAAAACGTTGCCTGCCAAACTCGCTGAAGATGCCGGTCTGCTGCTGTTCGATGCCGACGCCGATGGTGATCTGGATTTGTATGCCGTGAGCGGGGGCGTTGAGTACCGACCCGACCAGATGACCGACGCGCTGCAACATCGGCTTTACGTAAATGACGGGCGCGGCACGTTTACGCTCGCGCCCAATGCCTTACCCAAAACCGGCGTTAGTGGCTCCTGCGTAAAAGCCGCTGATTATGACGGCGATGGCGACCTTGACCTGTTTGTAGGGGGGCGCGTAGAACCCAACAAGTACCCCGCCCCCGTGCGAAGTTTTATTCTGCGGAACGACGTAAAGCGGGCGGAAGCCCGCACTGCCGAAACAAGCACGACTAACGCCAGTGGGCGAGACTCCCCCCGCTTTACCGACGTTACAACCCAGGTGGCCCCCACCCTCGTAAAAGGCGGTTTGACCTGCGATGCACTCTGGACTGACGTTGACAACGACAGGCAGATCGATTTGCTCATTGTGGGCGAGTGGGAAGCTCCGACCGTGTTACGGAATAACAAAGGTCGTTTTGACCCCTTGAAAGCCAGTGGTCTGGAAAGCAAAACCGGCTTCTGGAACTCGCTCACGGCGGGCGACTTCGACAACGACGGCGACACTGATTATTTAGCCGGAAATCTCGGTCAGAACACCCTGCTGCGGGCTTCGGATGAACGACCGGTGCGTATGTACGCGGGCGACTTCGATAACAACGGCTTTTATGATGCTTTCACGACAGTGTATTTCAAGAACGCTAAAGGGCAGTACGAAGAGTACCCGTATTTCGGCTGGGACGATATGGTACGCCAGATGATCGGTATCAAGAAACGGTACATACAGTATGCCGCCTTCGGGCAGGCCACCATCAACGACATTCTGACCGAAGACGAACGCAGTCAGGCTCTGAAACTGACGGTCAACTGTACCCAGACGAGCTACATCGAAAATCTGGGTAACGGTACGTTCAATGTTCGCCCGTTGCCGCTTCCAGCGCAAACGGCCCCCGTGTTCGGGATGCTGGCGCAAGACATTGACGGCGACGGAAATTTAGATGCGGTACTGGTTGGCAACGACAGCGGCAGCGACCTCGTAGCCGGACGCATGGACGCCTTCGACGGGCTGGTGCTGCGGGGCGATGGCAAAGGTGGTTTTACGGCCCTGACTCCGCAGCAGAGCGGTTTCTACGTGCCGGGCTACGCTAAAGCCGTTGTAAGCTGGCCCGATGCGGCTGGCCGGTGCCGGCTGGCGGTTTCGCAGAATCGGGGGGCGGTCAGAATTATGGCGTTCCAACAGGCGCAAACGTTCGCGCCGGTCGATGCGAAGACGTGGGCTGTAGACGTGCGCCTGAAAAATGGCCGCATTCGTCGGCAGGAAATCCCTTACGGATCATCTTTTTATTCGCAGTCGGCGCGGGGTGTGTGGCTCCAGCCGGGCGAGTCTGTTGGTAAGAAGTATTCGTTTTGAAGCGATTAAATAGCAACGTGATTTGGCGTGATTCTTGTTTATATCCTGATTATCCTAAAAATCAGACATCTATGCGCATCATTACGTTTTTTGGTGGCCTACTACTGGCTGTACTGCAAATCGCGCTCACGTTGATGCTGGCAACGGGATTTCTGGCGTTCATTGTGCCCGGAGTTGTGGTACGTCACGCGTTGAAGCTGTGAGTATCCGGGCGGAGTCACCCCACCCCAACCCCTCCCCTTAAACAAGGGGAGGGGCTTATTCGGTTAATCGTAATCATTGCCGGACGTTCTCCGGCGTCACGCGGGCGGTGCGGGTGCGAACCGCCGACGTGATAAAAAAGCCGGTGGCTTTGCGCCCGTTCGGATTGGTATTCAAAACGTTGGTTGGTACGTTGGCCGGGGGCGTAGCAAACAGCCCGCCGTTGGTAATCTGATTGCGCAGGTTCTCCCAGAAGATATAGGCTTCGGGCGAAATCGACTCCAGATCGACCCGCACGGTTTCGTTCAGCCTATACAAACTGTCGGGATTGATAGACTGGCGAATAGGCCGGATAAACACCAGCCCGTCGGTGTTGGCGCTACCCCGAAATGAGCCATCCTGCGAGATAATGATGTTGCCAGGACGGTTCTGCAACGTACCGTTGCGGAAAAACTTGATTCGGTAGTAATCCACTGCGCCCGGCACGTCACGGGCATAAAACTCGGCCTGATACCCTTCTGTAGTCGACAGCGGGTTGATGCTCTCTTTTCTGAAAATCAATGAATCGATGTTTGGTACGCGGTTCAGACGACTTACAGCGCGGTAGGTTTCGTCCTGATACGTAATGCTCAGGCTATACGTGCGACCAACGCGCCCCAGTGTGTCGCGGTTGGTGGCGGGTTGCCACACATACAGGCCGTCGTTATCGGCATCGGTAAAATTGAAGGTCTGGCCCGCATCGTCGGCTACGCGCACGGTGGCTCCGGTGGCTGCTGGTGGGGCACTATTGTTGAAATAAGGTGCCGTTTGCGTGAGCCGAATCTGCTGCTGTCCCGGCTGGTCGGTAAGCGTAGCCTCCACTGAAAGTTGGGTTGGCCCGGTATCGAGGTCGGCGTCAATCACCGTTTCGCAGCCCGTAAGCCCGAAGATGGCAATGGCCGAAAGAAGAATAAATAGTTGCGGTTTCATGGATGTTATTTCTATCCCTCACCCCCGGCCCCTCTCCCATAGGGCGAGGGGTGTAAACATCTTGGGAGCCTTGCTCCCCTCGCCTTACGGGAGAGGGGCCGGGGGTGAGGGCGTTTAAAACTTGAAATTATACGTTACCGATGGAATGAGCGTCGCGAAAACTGAGTACCGAACGGCCTCCGTGCGGGTCGATTGCGTCACGGTCGTTACGTAGCGGTCGGCCAACTGGTCGAAAACTGTAGCCTGCGAGGGTTCAACCTGCCGGAAAAATACCGAGAACGGGTTCTTGCGGCCATAAACGTTGTACACCGAAAACACCCAGTTGTCTTCTTTGCGTTTACTGGGCCGACGGCGTCCCTGCAACGTAGCGGCCAGATCGAGCCGGTGATAAGCCGGAATTCGGTAGTTGTTGCGGGCATTTTCGGCGTTTTGCGGCACCACAAATCCGCCAAACTCAAATCGATTGGTGGGGAAGGTGGCTGGCGTGCCGCTGGCGAGCGTGAATGTAGCCGAGAAATTCCATCGCTTGGCCTGCGGAGGGTCGAACAGCAGCACCGTTGTCAGGTTGTGCCGCCGGTCGAAGCGAGCCGGAAACCAGTTACTATTGTTGATTCCGTCTACCAGCCGTTCGGTGCGGGCGAGTGTGTAGCTCACCCAGCCGTTTACGGTGCCCCGGTTGCGTTTGAGGTAAAATTCAGCCCCGTAGGTTCGGCCCCGGCCACTGAGCAAATCGCCTTCCAGATACTTGTTCAGAATCAGGTTAGCTCCGTCAACATAGTCGATCTGGTTTTGCAGCCATTTGTAATACAGTTCGACAGAAGCCTCAAATTCGGTGCCATTCTTGCCGAAATTCTTGAAGTAACCGCCTGCAATCTGATCGGCAATTTGGGGTTTGATGTTGTTGGTCGAGGGCGTCCAGACGTCAAGTGGTGTGGAGGCCGTTGTGTTTGAAACGAGGTGAATGTACTGCGCCAACCGATTGTAACTCAGCTTCAGCGAACTATTATTGCTTAGTTCATACTTGGCCGAGAAACGCGGTTCAAAATTGCCGTAGGTCTGAATATTTTCGCCCCGCTGGTAAGTACGCGTCGCAACGGGAGGCCGGCTGAAGCCCAGCGGCACGTCGGTCGAAAAGTCGTAGGCTTCGCCGGGGCCGATGTAGTTGTAGAGCGAGTAGCGGAGGCCGTATTGCAGTTGTATTTTTTTGGACACTTGCTGCTCGTTACCAATATACAGCGCGTTTTCAAGGCCATATTTACTCTCTAAACCAAACGTAACCACGCGGCCCGCGCTGGCTGCCGTGGCTGTGCCGGGCTGAAAATCGTGCAGAATGCTCTGACCGCCGAACGTGATGGTGCTTTTGCCCAGAAACAGCGTGAAATCAGGCTTGATACTGTAGTTAACAATGCGCGATTTTGTGCGAAAATAGTCGCCCGCGTTTTCGGGCCGCCGTTTCAGGTCGGAGTCAAGCGAGTAATCGTAGTTGCTGTAGTAAGCCGTGGTGTTCAGGAATAGCTTATCGCTGAAAACGTGGTTCCAGCGGGCCGAAACCGTAGCGTTGCCCCAGTTGAAGCCAAAATCGGCACCGAACACGTCGCGCCCGAAATAGCCCGACAGAAACACCGTGTTTTTATCATTGATGCGGTAGTTGGCTTTGGCTGTCAGGTCGTAAAAATAGAATTTAGCCCCGCGCAAATCGTTGTTCAGGAAAGGTTGCGCCAGAATATCGGCATACGACCGCCGACCCGCCACAATAAACGAGCCACGTCCTTTAAACAACGGTCGCTCATACGATAAGCGGCTGAAAATTAAGCCAATACCACCGTTTAGTTCGGGCTTCTTGGCATTGCCCTCTTTCAATCGAACGTCTAAGATAGACGACACGCGCCCGCCGTATAGAGCCGGAATGCCGCCTTTTACCAGTTTTACATCTTTCACGGCGTCGGGGTTGAAGACCGAGAAAAACCCGAACAGGTGCGACGAATTGTAGATCGGTGCCTCATCGAGCAGCACTAAATTCTGGTCGATACTGCCGCCCCGCACGTTGAACCCCGTTGCGCCTTCTCCCACGGTCGAAACGCCGGGCAATAGCTGAATGCTCCGAATCACATCGACTTCGCCCAGCAGAGCCGGAATCCGTTGCAGCGTTTTTACGTCAATTTTGTTGACGCTCATTTCAATCTTCTTCACGTTGTCGTCTTCGCGGTCTGCCGAAACAACCACTTCCTGAAGCTGTTTGCCTTCTTCGCTTAGTTCGAGATCGAGCCGCACGTTTTTGTCGGCCAGCGTAACGGTACGAGTCAGTTTTTCGTAACCAACGTAGGTGATAACGAGGTTGTAAGAACCCGCCGGAACCGGCACAGCGTAGAAGCCGTAGTTATTAGTAACGGCTCCAGTGCCTAACTCTTTCACATAGACCGATACGCCGATCAGTCCTTCGCCGTTGGCGGCATCTTTGATGTAGCCGCTGATAGTCAGCTTCTCCTGCTGAGCGGGGCGGTTCAGCACGTTTTGCGCTGACTGTGCCTTCGTTTGCGTCGGTGGCAGTAAAAACGCCAGACCGAGCAACAGGACATAGGATGAAAACTGTTTCATGATTGTACGGTAGGTATCCGCGCTGGGACCACCCCCATCAGGTTGTTTATGGAAACGAACACAAAGGTATGGTGCTGGTTGAGGACAGCCTTGATAAATGTTAAGAAGCGGAAGAAACCGACTATGAACGGTATGTACTGGTCAATGACGCGGAGCAGGCAACAGCTATATCCCTTAAACTAAACTACGCAGCATCCTGTTTTTCAATGGCTTTAATCAACTTCTTTGCTTCCTTATCGTCGGTTTCAGGAAACCTGATTGGCAATGATTCCAGCATGTCTGCTAAAATCTGTGCGATGATAAGCTGCTGATTGGCCCGGTCGTCGCTTGGAATCACGTACCAGGGGCAGTGTTTCGTGGCCGTTGCGTTGATCGTGTCTTCGTAAGCCTGCATGTAAGCAGACCAGTGTTCGCGTTCTTTGAGGTCGTTTTCGCTGAATTTCCACTGCTTTTCTGAATCGCGAAGTCGCGCAATAAGCCGCTTGCCCTGCTCTTCTTTTGAGACGTGCAAATAGAATTTCACCGTCGGGAAGCCATTGCGGAACAGATAATCTTCAAAATGCACGATGTCGGTGAAGCGTTGTTTCCAAAGAACTTTATCATCTTTTGGTAGCAGGTTTTCGGGGATGTAGCCTTCACGCAGCCGTTCGGGATGAACGCGCAGGGCCAGTACTTCTTCGTAGTATGTCCGGTTAAACACGCCGACGTAGCCGCGTTCGGGCAATTCCTGCCAGAATCGCCACAGAAAATCGTGTTTCAGATCTTCTTCACTCGGTTTCTTGAAAGCCGCCATCCGAAACCGCGACGGATTCACGCCCTTCAGTACGTGCCGGATGCTGCTGTCTTTGCCACCCGCGTCCATCGCCTGGAAAAGTACCAGCAGGCCATAATGCTCGTCGGCGTGCATTCGGTTCTGAGCCTGATCCATACGCGAGGCCAGTTCATCGAGTTGGCGGGCGCGGTCGGCTTCATCGGCATAAAGCGGCTCTACAAGCGTGGGCACGTCGGCGATTTTGAACGGCTTCGTGCCGTCGTAGCGATAGTTTTTCATAACGGAGTGGCGCGGCTTTCCAGCCGCATTACTGGCTGCGAATCACTGGAATCAATTTTTGTAACTCATCGAACCGTTTTTTGTCGGGGTCTGGCTCGGCAATGGGTAGTTTCTGGATTTCCTTGATTAGAATCCGGCCTACGAGCAGGCGCATGTTTTTCTTGTCGTCGGCGGGTATCACATACCAGGGGGCGTGTTCGGTGGCCGTTGCGTTGATGGCGTCTTCATAAGCTTGCTGGTAGTCGTTCCAGAAGCCGCGTTCGGTTACGTCGCCTTCGTCGAATTTCCAGTTTTTTTCGGGGTCTTCGATACGG
The DNA here is from genome assembly GCF_001988955.1 of Spirosoma montaniterrae. Classification (NCBI taxonomy): domain Bacteria; kingdom Pseudomonadati; phylum Bacteroidota; class Cytophagia; order Cytophagales; family Cytophagaceae; genus Spirosoma; species Spirosoma montaniterrae. The sequence continues at coordinate 5,166,887 of NZ_CP014263.1, forward strand.
GCAATAAGCCGGTCGGCCTGTTCGTCTTTCGAGACGTGCAGAAAAAACTTCACCGTCGGAAAGCCGTTCTGGTGCAGAAACTGCTCCATGTGCCGAATGGCCGCGTACCGATCCTCGAAGAGTTTTTTCAGGTCGTTGGTTGTTTTTTCGGGTAGCCGCTGGCTTTTGGTCAGAATCTCCGGGTGTACTTTCGTAACCAACACTTCTTCGTAGTACGAGCGGTTGAAAATACCGATGGTGCCGCGTTCGGGCAGTTCGCGCCAGCTTCGCCAAAGCCAGTCGTGTTCGAGTTCCTGCTCGGTGGGGCGTTTGAACGAGTAGACCTTCACGCCTACCGGATTGGTACCGGTAAACACGTTCTGAATGGTGCCATCTTTCCCGGCTGCGTCGAGGGCCTGAAATACCGTCACCAGGCCGTAACGGTTGTGGGCATACATCCGGTTTTGCCATTTGTCGAGTTCGGCGGCCTGTTCGCGCAGCAGCGTTTCGTACTCGTCTTTATCGGCATAAAGGTCGGGTATTTTGGTAGGTGCTTTGCTGATGTTCAGGGTTTTGCTGCCGTCGTAGCGGAAGCGGGCGGTGTCGAGTTCTTTCACAAGTAGACGGGTAAACTTTACCGGTTGACGTTACGTTATCAGTGTAGTAACAACATACCAAACCAATAGTTGCGACCATGCTGCGCAAACCTTTCAGGCTCTTCACTGCTTTGTTGCTCTCGGCCCTGTGCCTGAATGCGCTGGCCCAGTCAAAACCCAAACGTATGACGAATCAATCTGCCAATCTGGAAAAGGCTACCTTCGGCACAGGCTGTTTCTGGTGTACGGAAGCCATGTACGAATCGCTCGACGGTGTAATCAGTGCCGTATCGGGCTACGAAGGCGGTAAGAACCCTAACCCGACCTACAAAGAAGTTTGCACCGGCACCACCGGCCATGCCGAGTGTGTGGAGGTAACATATGACCCCACCAAAATTACTTATCAGGAGTTGCTGGAAGCATTCTTCCGCAGTCACGACCCCACTACACTGAACCGGCAGGGGGCCGACGTAGGTACGCAATACCGCTCGGTGATTTTTTACCACAACGACGAGCAGAAACGCTTAGCTGAAACGGCCAAATCCGAACTGAACAAAGCCGGTGCCTACGCCAACCCGATTGTAACGGAGATCAGCCCGGCCAGCAAATTCTACGAAGCCGAAGCCTACCATCAGAACTACTTTGCCCAGAACCCCGACCAGGGCTACTGCGCCTTTGTAATTGCGCCGAAGCTCGATAAGTTTAAGAAAGTGTTTAAAGAGAAACTGAAGCCAGAGGTGGCGCATAACTAAGTAATAATGCTCCCTTTTGCAAAGCAACTCGAACCGGGTTGCTTTTTTTGTTGCTCTGGTGTGGGGCTGGTGTATGGCTGGCGCAGGTGGAGACGCAAAGGGTTGCGTCTCTACAGGTGACCATCCGGCGTAGAGACGCAACCCTTTGCGTCTCCACCTGCGCCAGCCACACAACAGCCCCACCATATACCAAATCAATACATCAGCAGAGCCATAGTGTTGACGTGTGGTAGTAGCCGTATGATTTTTTGGAAGGTAGATTTTGAGATGAATTATTTTCTGGCTTAGATTTACGCTCGTTCTGCTGATGCTTTATGACCGATAATTACCTATTTGACCGATAAATAAGACATCGCTATGAACGTTTGTTTATTCATCTTTACTTTGCCTAAAGTTTTACGTTAATCCTTTGCATCACATGAGAAAATTTCACTTTTCGATTCTGCTAATTCTCGGTTTGCTCGTTGGCACCGAGTCGTTTGCCCAAATGGCGGTTGATAAAGGCAGTAAGTTCCTAAACGCTGGTATTGGTTTAGGCGGCTGGGGCGGCATTGGCTACTCAGGAGGACTGGGCTTTGGGGCGTCATTTGAGTTAGGCGTTGCCAAAAACATCACAGTTGGCGGTGTCGGCGCATTCCGAGGCTACAGTGGTGTTGGCTCCTATTATAGCATCGGCGCACGTGGCTCTTACCATTTCAACGAAATTTTGAGCCTTGCTAACGACAAAGTAGATCTCTACGCGGGTCTTGGCCTGATTTATAGCGGCTGGTCCTGGAATGAAAGTTTTGTTGGGTTCCGTGGGTCATACGGTGGTATTGGCCTGGGTGGTCATCTCGGCGGTCGTTACTTCTTTAGTGACAAAATTGGTGGCTTCGCTGAAGCTGGCTTTGGCGTCGCGCCCTTACAACTTGGCGTAACATTCAAGTTCTAATCCTGCCGTACACTAAAGACACGAAGAATCCCCGTCAATCAGGTTGCCGGGGATTTTTTGTGTCTGCTTATTTCTGTGCCACCTCTTTCAAACTCGATACGCCCATGTTCCAGAGAATGAAGGCGTAGATGTCGGCGGTGATTAGTAAATAGCCCCCCCCCAAATGAACTGCCGAAAGTCGGATGACGGCCTGTGACGGCCAATTAACGCGTACTCGGTTATGGCGGTGCTTTTAACCCGATGTTTTAGGACAGCGGCATCTTGTTCAGTTGGCGTTTCTTTCACCTCAAAAGCTTTTTTGCCGTTCAGAATGAAATCGATTTCAGCACCACTTCTATTTTGATAATATTGAACCGTCCCCAGGTTAGCCAATTGATTGGCAATGGCTGTTTCAAATACAGCACCGCTACTTACCTGCGCTAATCGATTAAGTAGTCCGCTATCACTTAGGTAGAACTTGGACTGATACGCAATTGCCCGGTCGGCATTGGCTGTAAAGGCTTCTACAATTTTGACAAAATACGTGTAATTCAGTAATGATAAGTAGTCTTTTACTTTATGTCGGCTGATACCGAGCAAAGCTCCTATTTTTGAATAATCAACTTTACTCCCAGTACGATTCGCCAGTAGTCGCATCAGTTTGTAAAGATCATCGCTCACCGAAAAATCGGATAGGAGCCGAATGTCCAGTTCAATATGTGCATTGATTATATCGTCAAGGTACTGTTCTTTATCCTTATCTGTTTCAGAAAGAACCACTTCGGGGAAACCTCCAAATTGAAGATACCGCTCATAATGCGCCTGATACCTGTCGTAAAAGGCCGGTTGATAGGCTTGTAGTGCAAATGGCTGCAAACGAGTTGGCTCGACTTCGTTGAAAATTAAATATTCAGCAAATGACAGCGGGGCCATTTCAAAAATGGTTTTACGGCCTGCCAAACTCTCTGTAAAATGATTGCGTAAATAAAAAGAACTTGAACCCGTTACAATAAATTTTACGGGGTAGGTGTCGTATAAGTACTTAATAACACTGGTGCTGTTCGGCACAAGCTGAATTTCATCAAGCGCAATAACCGCCGGTTCATTAAAATTAATACCTTCTACCTGTAGGTTTATTTCGATGTCTGTGTAGGAAGACTGGTTAAGAATAAATCGATTATTGGCTTTTTCTAAGTCTAAATATAGCTTGTTGGTATGGGGTACTAATGAAAGAAGATGCTTTACGGCGGTTGATTTGCCCACCCGTCGCATCCCTGTGATAACCGTGACCTGACGTTTCGACAGGTGGGCTTCCAAAGCCGTGTATATTGACCTGAAATGCATTTCTGTTAGAAATTTTAACAAAAAAACACTTTTTCTGTCAAAAGCTCATACAAAAAGCCAACTTTTTCTGCTGGCTTTTTGTCAATAACTGCAATACTACCTACTTCTGCGCTACCTCTTTCAAACTCGATACGCCCATGTTCCAGAGGATAAAGGCGTAGATGTCGGCGGTGGTTTCAATGTTCTTTTTGGTGTTGCTGGCTCCGTGGCCTGAGTTGGTATCAATCCGAATCAGTACGGGGTTGTTGCCCTTGTAGACCTCCTGCAAACGGGCTGCGTACTTGAACGAGTGAGCCGGCACAACCCGGTCGTCGTGGTCGGCGGTGGTGATGAGCGTGGCGGGGTAGTTCAGGCCCGGTTTCAGATTATGCAGGGGCGAGTAGGCGTAGAGTGCCTTGAACTCGTCGGGATTATCGCTGCTGCCGTAATCGGCAATCCAGTTCCAGCCGATGGTAAACTTGTGAAACCGCAGCATGTCCATCACGCCCACGGCGGGCAGGGCCACCCGAAACAGGTCGGGGCGTTGGTTCATGACCGCGCCCACCAGCAGTCCGCCGTTCGAGCCGCCCTGAATGGCTAATTTGGCCGAACTGGTATATTTCTGGGCAATCAGATACTCGGCAGCGGCAATAAAATCGTCGAACACGTTCTGCTTTTTCAGCTTCATGCCCTGCTCGTGCCATTTCTCGCCGTATTCCGAACCCCCGCGCAGGTTGGCCTGGGCATAAATACCGCCCTGCTCCAGAAACGCAATGCGCGTGGGGCTGAACGCAGGTGGCAAACTCACGTTGAAACCGCCATAGCCGTAGAGCAGCGTCGGATTCGAGCCGTCGAGCCGGATGCCTTTTTTGTAAACAATGAACATGGGCACCCGCGTACCGTCTTTGCTGGTATAAAACACCTGCTTCGTTTCGTAGTCGGTTGGTTTGAAATCGACTTCAGGCGCGCGGAACACGGAGCTTTGCCGGGTGGCAATGTCGTAGCGGTAAATCGTTGGCGGGAACGTGAACGACGTGAAGGTGTAGAACACAAATTTGTCGTCTTTTTCGCCCCCAAAACCGCCAGCCGCGCCAATGCCGGGTAGTTTGACCTCGTTTTCGGGCTTGCCCGCATAATCGAATACCTGAATCAGCGAATTCACGTCTTTTGAATACTCAACGAACAACTTGCCACCAGCCGCGCTAACGCCCCCGTCGGTGATGGGTTCGGGCCGTTCGGCAATAAGTGGCTTCATCTGCCCCGTTTTTGTGTCGAACGCCATCACTTTCTGGTTTGGCGCGTCGGCATTGGTCAGGATAATGAGCCGGTCGCCATCGTTGTCAATGACGCCGTAACTAAAGTTCGTGACCTCGGCTACCACGGGTGCAAACGTTTTCTGGCCCTTTGTCGCGTCCAAGAAAAACAACGCGTTCCCGTCTTTGCCTTTGCCCCGGTCGCTGACGCTCAGAACGGCAAACCGCTCATCGTCGGTAGTGCTCAGAATGTGAAACCGCTGCGGATTCTGCGGGTCTTCATACACCAGCCGGTCGTTGCTTTGGGGTGTATTCAGTTTGTGATAGAAGACCTGATGATTTTCGTTTTTAGCGGCTAACGCGCTGCCTTCGGGTTTGGGATAGCGGCTGTAGTAGAACCCGTCGCCCTGCCAGGCCGCGCCCGACACCTTCACCCATTCGAGCGTTTCGGGCAGGTACTGCTTGGTGTCGAGGTTCATGATGCGGTATTCCTGCCAGTCGGAGCCTCCTTTCGAGGTGCCAACCACGGCGTAGCGGCCATCGTTCGAGAGCGAAAACGCGCCCAGCCGGGTGGTGCCATCGGCAGACAGTTTGTTGGGGTCGATTACTACTTCGGGCGTACCGTTCAGACCCTTCTGTCGGTATAGCACCGACTGATTTTGCAGTCCGTCGTTTTTCGAGAAATAAAACCAGTCGCCCTTTCGGCGCGGGGCCGAATATTTCGGGTAATTAAAAATCTGTTCGAGCCGGGTTTGCAGTTGCTTCCGGTAGGGGATTTTCTCTAAATAATCGAACGTGACCTTGTTCTGGGCTTTTACCCACTCGGCGGTTTCGGCAGAGCGATCATCTTCGAGCCAGCGGTAGGGGTCGGCAACGGCGGTGCCGTGGTAGGTATCGACCTGATCCGCTTTTTGTGTAGCCGGATAGGAAAGAGATTGGCTGGCCTGACCCAGCGCGACGGACGAACTCAACATACAAAGCAGTTGAATAGAATTAATACGACGCATGAGTTGATGAAATTGCAGGAAGAAACCCTGCTGTTAGGATGTAAGAATCAACAAAGATAAGCCCGAAGCGGTCAATCTGATTTATTCGATGCCGATTGGTCAATGTGTTTGGAAAAGTGGTAAATACGTAGCTCATTTACAGTTGCTTATCATTCCTCTTATATCAATCAATGGGGCTACCACTACGTGTTAACAGACGTTTGTTGCTTATGCTGTTTTGTTGCCTGCTGGCACAGAACGGACACGCGCAGATGGTCAGACCCGACGCCCCGACTACGTTTCGGGTCGAACATATCGGTGTGAACGATGGACTGACGCAGGGTTCGGTCTATGTGATGCACAAAGACAGCCGAAACTTTCTGTGGTTCGGCACGCAGGATGGCCTGAATCGCTACGATGGTCATCGGTTCCGAACGTTTCGACCCATTGAAACCGGCAGCGGCACCGACTCGGCGGGAACCATCCGGGGCAGCAATATTTTCGGCCTGATTGAAGACCCCGATGGCAACCTTTGGATTGGCACCGAGGAGGGGCTTAACCGATACGACCGTCAGCGCGACCGATTCGATCTGATGCCGACACCAGCCGCTGGCCCACGCCGGAGCCGGGTACTTCCATTTTATGTCGATAAAACCGAACTGCTGTACCTGAGCGATGTGGAAGGCTTAGTGAGTTACCGCTACCGCAGCAAGCAGAAAACGATACTCAGTTCTGAATTTCACCCATCTAAAGAGTATGATCTGCCCAGTTCAGCCGTCCGAATGCCCAACGGCGATATTTGGCTTCATGCGCCCAAAGGGTTGGTGCGCTACAACTCCCGAACAAAAACTACAACCCGCTATTTCAGCGATTATCCCGATAACTCATTCGGTCCGGCCACAACCGTTTTCTCGTTTTACATCGACAAGGCCAACATCGTCTGGATGGGATGCAGCAGCGGACTGTTTCGCTTCGACCCGGTGCAGCATACCGTACAGGCATACCAGCAGTATCAGGGGCGACCAATCAGTGCTGTTTACAGCATTGCACCCGATCAGCGGGGGCGGCTTTGGCTCGGCACGCAGCACGATGGCGTACTGTTTTTAGACACACGGTCGCAGTTGATGGGTCAGATCAGCGCGTTTACCAACATCAGGGAGCAACTTAACAACTACGAAATCAGCAAAATTTACGTTGATAACACCGGGCTTATCTGGGCAAATACCGACCCGAATGGCCTGGCGCGTATTATACCCGACGCGTTTCTGTTTGGTGGTCTGATGAAACAGCGAACCGCCGAGACTACACCCGCCGATCAGCAACTGAGTAATTATTCGGTTCGCGGCTTCATGGAAGAGCGGTTCGACCGGATTTGGGTGGCTACAGAGGGTGGTATCGATGTTGTTGACCCACGCGCCAACCGTGTGGTGCAACGCTATCTGGCTAAGGAAATTCAGAGCGACATGCCAATGCACCATACGATAAAAAGCGTATATCGTGACCCGCAACGGCGCATTTGGGTCGGCACGCCGGGAGGAGTGATGGCTTTTGACCCGAAAACGCAACGTTTTGATCCAATCCGGTTTTCGGATGAGGCCAGTAGTGGCGTATCCGAAAACTATGTTCGGGTGCTGGTTGGCGTGAACGATACATTGCTGATTGCCGGTACGGAAGATGGCCTCTATGGGCTGAACCCCGTTCGCCGTCGGTTAGATAAGCTACCCATTTTAACTGGTCGCAATATTTTTAATGTATGGTTCGATGCGGCTGAGCGGCAGTTGTGGGTGGGCACCTATCTGAACGGATTCTTTCGTTACCAACTGCCCACCAAACCGGGCGAAGCCTGGAAACTAATACAGACCGGGCTGGATGGCTACATGGTGTTGCACCTTCGTCCTGATACACTACGGCAGGTGATGTGGCTGGCAACCGACCGGGGCCTGGCTGCCTGTAAACTGGCTACGGGCAAAGTAAAACTCTACACCGAACGGCAGGGACTGGCGAACTCATTTGTCTACGGCAGTTTGGCCGACCTCGACAACAACGTCTGGATGAGTACCAACCGGGGCATTGCCCGGCTTGACCCGAACACCGGAGCCATAAAAAATTTTATGCTCGACGATGGCTTGCAGGGCTATGAATACAATGGCAATGCCTATCTCCGCACTGCGTCGGGCGAGTTGTATTTTGGTGGTGTCAATGGCTTCAATCGTTTCCGGCCCGATCATTTCCGCTCGTCGTCGCTCAGCCCTTCGCTGCATATCTATAACCTGACTATCAACGAAGAACCCTTTCAATCGGATCAGTACATCGGCGAGCGAACCGCCGTTGACCTGGATAATGGGCAGAATACGCTGGCAATGGAGTTTGCGGCTATTGATTTTATCAGCAATGGCCGCAACATGTATCAATACCAGCTCGTTGGGTACGATCCGCAATGGGTGATGGCAGGTGAGCGCAACTATGTTCGCTACGCCAATCTGCCACCAGGCAACTACACGTTTCAGGTACGGGCGGCTAATATGGACGGACACTGGAGCAGCCGGGTGCGTAAGCTTGTCATACACATTAACGCCCCATTCTGGCAGCAATGGCCGTTTCTGCTGCTAACAACGCTGGGCCTGGGCCTGATTATTCTGGCGTGGGTTCGGCAACGCGAAAACGCCATCCGAAACCAGCAGGCCAGTCGGCTCCGGCTGGCCTACGATATTCAGGAACAGGTAAAACGCGACATTGCCCGCGATCTGCACGATGAAATTGGAACCCGGCTGGCAACCATCAAACTATATACGACCCAACTGACCCAGCAGGTAGGCGAAACGCCCCCTATTCTATCCCTCAAGTCAACTATTTTCGGTTTGATTAATGATACCATCGGCGACGTGCGGAATTTGTTGCGCAAACTGAACCCTGCCACGCTCGAACAACACGGCTACGTAGCCGCTGTGGAAGAATTGTTTTCGCGGATCAATGCCAGCAGTATGGTTCGGGCGCAGATGGTGGCCGATGAACACGTGAAAAACACCTCGGACGAAACAGCGGAGCGACTGCCCAAAGATATCGAAGTGATGCTCTACCGCATTACGCAGGAGTTAGTCAGCAATTCGCTGAAACATGCCAATGCGCACTTCCTGGAACTCCGGTTTATGCAACAGGCCGACCGCATACTGCTCAACTACCTCGATGATGGCGTAGGATTCGACTACGACCGGGCGCGTCGGAACGGAACAGGCTTAGGATTGGGTAATATTGAATCGCGGGTGGCTCTGCTCAACGGGCGCGTAACCTGGCAAAGCGAACCCGACCACGGCACCCGCGTATTGATTGACATACCGCTCGGCCCGCTACCCAAACGACGTTTCTACGAAAGCCTGACCGACCAGCCTAATGCGAGCCATTGAGCGGAATTAGGCCCTGCTGATCGTGCTGGAGCAACAACTCGAACAATTGTACGGTGGCGGCTGCGTCGCCCTGCGCCCGATGCCGGCCATTGAGCGGAATACCGAGCGAGTGGCACAGCTTGCCTAAACTATACGACGGATAGCCGGGAATCAGCTTCCGGCTGGTGCGAACCGTACACAGCGTTCGACGGTAGAACTCGTGACCGGCCCAGCCTAATTCTTTCTTGATAAAATTGAAGTCGAAGCCAACGTTGTGCGCCACAAACACGGCTCCCTCGCTCAGGCGTAGTACGTCGGGCGCAATATCGGCAAACACGGGCGCATCGGCTACCATCTCGTCAGTAATACCGGTGAGGTGGCGAATAAAAGGCGGAATGGGGCAACCGGGGTTCAGCAGCGAATGAAACGAATCAATCACCTGTTGCCCATCGTGGCGGAACATGGCAATCTCGGTCAGCCGGGTGGGGCCGTTTACGCCCCCAGTAGTTTCAACGTCAACAATACAATACAAAACAGAGAACGGTTATCAGCCAGCAGCCAACAGTTATTTACAATACAAAATAAGCAAAGATTTAGGTTCAATGCTGGTTAATTGCTGATTGCTGACTGCTGACTGTTCGTAGTTGCACGTACTGCTACACCCTGCCGAATAAGCCGGAGGGCATATTCCAGTACATAATCGCGGTTCGTCATCAGGTCGTCGTGTGTGCGCGTAACCACAAAATCCGGCTCGACCGTAAAGCCATTGGCGCGTTCGGCCAGCACGGCATGGGTGAGTTTCTTGAGCGGAATCCGAACCTGAATGCGCGAATTTGGAAGCGTAACGGTTTTGAAATGACCCGCAAAATCGCCCCAGAACGCGCTCCCACTGGCTTCACCCACAAACGTACCTATGCCCGCATCGAGCGTTTTTGCCAGCACCGACGTCGAAGCCGAAAAGGAAGCCCCGTTCATCAGAAAGTACAAATTACCCTGAAAAGCCGTGCGGCTGCGCGGCTGATACTGCCGCCGTCCCGACCGGCTCGCGAAACCACTCGACCCCACCGGCTTATATTGCAGACTAAAATTCAGGGCCGACAATGGATTCCAGCGCGTAATGAGTTCGGCACGGGCGGCTCGTTTCATCTCTTCGTGCTGCATGATTGAAAACCGCTCCGGCATCCAGTAGCGCAGCAGCCGGGCCGAATTGATGACCGCACCCCCGCCATTGCCCTGTACGTCGACAATCAGATTCTGAACGTTTTCGGCTCTCAGTTGCCGAAACGCCCGCCGAAGCCGACGATTGAACGACCACTGAAACAGATCGGTTTTTTTCGGTCCCATAAACGACGATATACGCAGCACGGCGGTGTGGGTCAGCGTATCGACAAGCCGAACCGACAAGTTGGGACGGGTGTCGCGTTCCGTTCCGTAACGGCGGTACATTGTAGTCCGAAAACCATCGAGCGTAGGGCAGCGCAGGCGGGCAGCGTGCGTAGTTGTATCGCCCGGTCGGCGGAAGGTGATAGCAATAGAATCGACAGAACCGTGCCAGGCGGCATAATAATCGGCAAACTGTACCAGACTCCACTGCCGTCGCCCTGTCTGATTGTCGCCGTCTGAGCCGGAGTGATCGACGTTCATAAAATGCTGGTGCAGGTCAGCCACCGTCCGGCCATTAATGGTTAGCAGTTCGGTGCCACGCCGGAGGCTCGTATCGGCAGATACGTTGTGGCTTATGTAATAGCGGTTCTCAACGAGCCGGATATAAAATGGAATAAAGCGCGTGTTTCGGGAGATATAATTTTTCCGGTGGTTCAGGTTCGTATGTCCATCCTTGAGTGCCGAAACGAGTGGGCTGAGGTGGCGGAAAAACGCCAGATAGTCCATCGAAGCCGTCAGTCGGTTATACAGTGAATCGTATAACTGCTCCATCTGAGGCTGTGGCGTATAGTAGCCCATGCCGGGGTGGAGCAAATCAAGCTTACGTTTCAGGAACGTCAGGTCAGTACGGGCCTGCTGAGGGGTCAGGGGTTGGGTCAATGCCGGACAGCGCAGCCCACAAAGCAACAGAAAAACGAGGACGGTTCGGTTAAAATACATTGCTATCAGTCACGGTAAAAAGACTAAACCGGTAGGAATAGCCTTGATTTCGTGAATATAGCATTGGGCGTAACTTAAATCAAGCCAAAATGTTTTACGCAGTCCGAAAATTTTGTAATCGGTAGCACAAGCCGACTATTGTTCAGGTTGTGTAGAGCAAGTTTCATTCGTCTTTCCGATGCGGGATAACCGTCCAGTTTTCTGCGTTGCCGGCGTGTTCTTTAGCTATAGCGGCTGCCACCTCCTCCAGATTCTCTTCATTGGTTGTGAAAAATAAGCTGTGTGGCTGCTCTGTTTGGGTGGTACGCAGTTCATAATATTCGTTGTGGTGCTGAATTGCGTGTTTCTCAACAAGTTGATACTGTGCCATAGAGATACGTGAAGACTAAAAAGTGAACAATGAATAATCAACAATTTTGGCAGGAAAATGGCTACTGTTGCTCATAAGAAGCATTAACTTTTCACTAATTTCCGAATTGCACTTTCCTGATTGACAAACCTTTCGTACCTTTGCGGTCTTATTTTGGAGAGGAATCGATTGTGAACGCGTTACGGGCATACAACATCCATATTGCCGGGCTGGAAAACAAGCAGTACGACTACAGTTTCGAGTCGGGCGATGCGTTTTTTGCGGCTCTGGAGCAGGATTTGATCGAGAAAGGCAACGTACACACGCGGCTGACGCTCGACAAATCGGAAACGATGATCCGGCTCGATTTTCACATTACCGGCACCGTTGAACAAACCTGCGACCGCAGTTTAGACTTGTACGACGAGCCGATTGATACGCGGCAGATGATGTTGCTTAAGTTCAGCGACCACAACGAAGAACTAAGCGACGAAATCGAGCTGATCGAGCGGAACACGGCCACCATCAACGTGGCACGGTATATTTTCGAGTTCATAGGGCTGTCGTTACCGATGAAGCGGCTACACCCGCGTTTTCGCGACGACGAAGCAGAATTCGACAACGACGAACAAAACGGTCGGGTCGTGTACAGTTCGGGCGGTAGTCTGGACGATGTAAACGACGACAAATCGCAGGAAGCAGACCCCCGCTGGGCCGCCCTGCGAAAATTAAGTGATAACTAAGGAAGTTATAGAGTTATAACGTTGTAAGGTTATAAAGTTTCTGGCCGCTACAACAAACTCTACAACGATAGAACTGTACAACTTTACAACTTAAAAAAATGGCACATCCCAAACGGCGTCACTCGAGCACCCGGCGCGACAAACGCAGAACGCACTATAAAGCAACAGCAGTAACGCTCTCGACCGATACCCAAACCGGCGAAGTACATCAGCGGCACCATGCCCACGTTTTCGAAGGGAATCTGTTTTATAAAGGACAGATGATTGTCGAGAATTACGTCAAGACGGTCTAAAAAACAGCGAGTTGTTTAAAGTATTTCGCAAGCGTCTTTTCGGAGATGAACGCGAAATACTTTTTTATTGCCCGTCACCTCTCTATTTTTACGCTTTGTAGTCGCCAGTCAGCCCTGACGGGCGTGAATTGAACACATAGAGTTGATCGATGAAGATTGCAGTAGACGCGATGGGGGGCGATTACGCACCAGATGCAATTGTCGAGGGTGTTGTAATGGCCGCTGCCGGGTTGCCGGAACAAGTGACGATTGTGCTGGTGGGCCGGCAATCTATTGTGCAGGCATTGTTAACTAAGTATGGTGCCGATGCCCGAACGAATATTGAATGCGTTCAGGCTGAAGACATTATCGATATGGGCGAACACCCCACTAAGGCCCTCTCGCAGAAGCCCAATTCCAGTATTGGAGTTGGGTTTAAATTATTGAAAGACAGGCAGGTTCAGGCTTTTTGCAGTGCCGGCAATACCGGTGCCATGCATGTGGGAGCCCTGTTCAGCGTTAAAGCGATTGAGGGCGTTATCCGACCCTGCATCGCCGGATTTGTGCCGCAGATTACCGGGGGTCATGCTGTTATGCTCGACATTGGTGCCAATGCCGACTGCAAACCCGAAATGCTGGCTCAGTTCGGCGAAATCGGGTCAATCTACGCGCAGTATACGTTCGGTATCGACCGGCCCCGCGTGGCTCTGATGAACATCGGCCATGAAGAACAAAAAGGGTCGTTGGTAGCGCAGGCAGCTCATCAGCTTCTTAAAGACAATCGTCGGATTAACTTTATCGGTAATATTGAAGGGGGCGATTTTTTCGCCGGAAAAACCGACGTAATTGTTACGGACGGGTTCACCGGTAACACGCTGTTCAAACTCGGCGAATCGTTTTACGGCCTGGCGAAGGAGCGCGGCATTACCGACGCGTTTATCGATCAAACAAATTACGAGTCTGTTGGCGGAAGCCCCATTCTGGGTGTACATGGCAACGTTATTATAGCCCACGGCATTTCATCACCACTGGCTATTAGAAATATGATCAGTCTGGCGATTCGTCAGGTTGAATCAGACGCATATACCAAAATTGCACAGGCACTGAGTTGACAGTGAACAGGTAGCAACCAACAGCCAACAGTGCATACTGACGCTAATTAACTGTTGGTTGCTCACTGTTCACTGAAAAAAGTACCACCGAAACTATGAGTAAAGCTGCGATCACTGGAGTTCATGGATACGTGCCAGACTACGTGCTGACCAACGCTGAGTTGGAGCGCATGGTAGACACAAACGATGAATGGATTACAACCCGTACTGGCATTAAAGAACGACACATTCTGAAAGGCGAGGGCATGGGGTCGTCGCACATGGGAGCGAAAGCAGTGGCCGGCTTACTCGAAAAGACCAATACACGGGCCGACGAAATCGATCTGCTCATCTGTGCCACCACTACGCCCGATTACGTGTTCCCCTGCACCGCTAATCTGATTTGCGATATGGTTGGCATTCGTAATGTTGGCAGTTTCGATATTCAGGCGGCCTGTTCGGGATTTTTGTATGCGCTGACAGTGGGTTCGCAGTTTGTCGAAACCGGAAAATGCCGTAAAGTGGTTATTGTTGGGGCCGATAAGATGTCGGCTATCGTTGATTATACTGACCGCACAACCTGCATATTGTTTGGCGACGGAGCCGGGGCCGTATTACTCGAATCTGCCGAAGACGGCTACGGCATCATCGACTCACTCATCAAGTCGGACGGCGTTGGGCAGAATCACCTCTTTCAGAAAGCCGGAGGAAGCCGCTATCCGCCTACGCACGAGACTGTTGAAAAACGCTGGCACTACGTCTATCAGGATGGGCCATCGGTGTTCAAATTCGCCGTTAAAAACATGGCCGACGTTTCGGCGGAAATCATGGAACGTAATCAGCTTACGGGCAGTGAGGTAGCCTGGTTAGTGCCGCATCAGGCCAACAAGCGCATTATCGATGCCACTGCCAACCGCATGGGCATTGAGTCTGATAAGGTAATGATGAATATTCATAAGTACGGCAATACCACAGCCGCCACCATTCCGCTATGCCTATACGACTATGAGCCGCAACTGAAAAAGGGCGACAACCTCGTATTGGCCGCATTTGGCGGTGGCTTCACGTGGGGTGCCGCCTACGTGAAGTGGGCTTATTAGTCAGAACCGGGATTAGCCATGATTAACAAGATTAAGCAGGAGCGAGCTGCGCTCGTGACAAATCCTGCTTAATTCTGTAAATCCAGGCTAATCTTGGTTCAGATAACCTTGTTTAATCCTGTTAATGCTGGTAAATCCAGGTTCAGAAACATTTTATGGCAACAACTGCAGACATCCGCAACGGATTAGTCATCAACTACAACAACGATCTTTTTCAGATTACTGAATTTCAGCACGTAAAACCCGGTAAGGGCGCGGCTTTTGTGCGAACAAAACTCAAAAGTCTGACCACAGGCCGGGTTATCGACAATACCTTCAACTCCGGTGTCACGATCTTCCCCGTGCGGGTCGAACGCCGGAAGTTTCAGTTTCTCTACAAAGACGAAGCCGGTTACAACTTCATGGATCAGGAAACTTTCGATCAGATTAACCTCGATGAGAAGCTGGTGGAAGGTGCCGACCTGATGAAAGAAGGGCAGGAAGTAGAAATCGTAATCAACGCCGATACCGAAACGCCCCTCTCGTGCGAATTGCCGCCCTTCGTGGAGTTGGAAGTGACCTATGCCGAGCCGGGCATTAAAGGCGACACTGCCAACAGCCCCAAAAAGCGGGTCGAAGTAGAGTCTGGAGCCAAAATTATGGTGCCCCTATTCATCGACTCGGGCCAGAAAATCCGCGTCGATACCCGCACCCGCGAATACGTAGAACGAGTTAAATAAGTGAAGAATGAAAAGTGAAAAACAAACAGTATGCCTATTCCCACTTTTCACTTTTCACTCTTCATTTTTCACTAAGATATGAGCACACAGGAAATTCAGCAACTAATCGACTTTATCTCGCAGTCGGGTTTAGACGAGGTGAACATTGAAACGACTGATCTGAAAATCAGCGTGAAACGCTACGGTATAGGTGCGCCTGCTGTTGCCCCTGCCGCAACACCCGGTGCGGTCGCTCCAATGCCGGCAGCACCAGCACCTGTTGCACCAGCTCCGCAATCGACAGCCCCGGCAACGCCCGCTCCGACTCCGGCGGCAGCCTCGAACTACGTGACCATTAAATCGCCAATGATTGGTACGTTCTACCGATCATCGAACCCCGAAACGCCATCGTTCGTGGAAGTGGGCGACAATGTTAGCGAAGGTAAGGTGGTGTGTATCATCGAAGCCATGAAACTATTCAACGAAATCGAGTCGGAAGTATCGGGCCGTATCGTGAAAGTGCTGGTCGAAAATGCCACCCCCGTCGAGTACGATCAGCCGCTCTTCCTTGTTGAACCCATCTAACCAATGGTTGAGTGATTGAATGGTTGAATGATTGAATGGTTGAGTGATTGAATGAGTAATGTACGGCCCTCATTCGATCATTCAACCATTCAATCATTCAACCATTCAATCACTCAACCATTCAACTTTTATGTTTAAGAAAATCCTCATCGCTAACCGGGGCGAAATTGCGCTGCGGATTATTCGGACCTGCCGCGAAATGGGCATCCGAACCGTAGCCGTATACTCGACCGCCGACCGCGACAGCCTGCACGTGCGCTTCGCCGACGAGGCTGTTTGTATTGGCCCGCCACCAAGTCGGCAATCGTATCTGAGCATTCCCAGCATTATTTCAGCAGCAGAAGTAACCGGTGCCGATGCCATTCATCCTGGCTACGGTTTTTTGTCGGAAAACGCCGAATTCTCGCAAATCTGTGCTGATTACGGTATTAAGTTTATTGGTGCTACTGCCGAGCAAATTAACGGTATGGGCGACAAGGCTACGGCCAAAGCCACCATGCGGGCTGCGGGTGTTCCGGTTATCCCCGGCTCCGACGGGTTGCTCGAATCGGTTGAACAGGGTAAAAAGCTATCCGCCGAAATGGGCTACCCCGTCATTGTGAAAGCCACGGCGGGCGGGGGCGGTCGAGGCATGCGCATTATTCGCTCGGAAGACGAATTTGAAAAAGCCTGGAACGACGCCCGAACCGAAGCCGGTGCTGCTTTTGGTAATGACGGTCTGTACCTCGAAAAATTCGTAGAAGAGCCGCGTCACATCGAAATCCAGATTGTCGGCGACCAATACGGGCGCGTATGCCACCTCTCGGAACGTGACTGTTCGATTCAGCGTCGGCATCAGAAATTGGTAGAAGAAACGCCTTCGCCGATTGTGTCGGATGCGCTGCGGCAGGAAATGGGCGAAGCAGCTATCAAAGGAGCGCAGGCCATTGGCTATGAAGGTGCAGGAACCATCGAATTTCTGGTCGATAAACACGGGAAGTTCTATTTCATGGAGATGAACACCCGGATTCAGGTTGAACACCCGATTACGGAAGAAGTAACGGATTTTGACCTGATTAAAGAGCAGATTAAAGTAGCGGCTGGCGTTGAGATTTCGGGCCGGAACTACCTGCCCAAAGTGTATGCGATGGAGTGCCGAATCAACGCTGAAGACCCGGCCAACGGCTTCCGGCCATCGCCTGGTAAGATTACGGTATTACACCTGCCCGGCGGTCACGGCGTTCGGATCGACAGCCACGTGTATGCAGGTTACACCATTCCGCCGAATTACGACTCCATGATTGCCAAGATCATTGTGTCGGGCCAATCGCGCGAAGAAGTCATCACACGTATGAAGCGGGCCTTGCAGGAGTTCGTGATCGAAGGCATTAAAACCACGATTCCGTTTCACATCCGGCTTATGGACGACCCTAAATTCAAATCAGGTAAATTCACAACCGCGTTCCTCGATACGTTCGATTTTTCGGGGCTTTAAACGCTGAGAAACAGAGGTCGCGCTGAGAACGCAGAGTTTTGCGCCCGGTACGGTAGAAATCGTATCGGGCTACTTTTTTTGTAGGTTTACGACACGAAACTAAAACGGCTCACTATGAACACGTTCCCTGTTCAAAATCCACTCACCAGCCTCGACGTTTGGGAAGACGACCTGCTGACGCGCTACCCGCAGCCGGAGCATAAGGCGAAGGAAGATTATCGCAACTACGATAACCCGGAGCGCGACACGGTGCGGGAATTCTACCGGCTCAATCATACCTACCAAACGTATGACTTCGTGCGTGAGAAAGAGCGCGAGTTTCTGGCGTTTAACAAGAAAGAACTACCGGTTTGGGGCGCAATGGAGTTCCTGAATACGCTCGTGGACGACTCCGACCCCGATACCGACCTCGACCAGCTACAGCACTTGCTGCAAACCGCCGAAGCCATCCGCGCCGACGGCCATCCCGACTGGTTTGTGCTGACCGGGTTTCTGCACGACATGGGCAAAGTGCTGTGTTTGTTCGGCGAACCGCAGTGGGCCGTTGTGGGCGATACGTTCCCGGTCGGGTGCGCGCATTCGGATAAGATCGTGTACCCCGAATACTTCGCCAATAATCCCGACACCTACGACGAGCGGTATAATACCAAATACGGCGTATATGAGCCAAACTGCGGTCTTCGTAACGTACACATGTCGTGGGGCCACGATGAATATCTGTACCAGATTATGAAGGATTACCTCCCCGAACCGGCTCTGTACATGATGCGTTACCACTCGTTCTACGCCCAGCACCGCGAAGAAGCTTACGACCATCTGATGGACGACCATGACCGGGCCATGTTTGCGTGGGTGCGCAAGTTCAACCCCTACGATTTGTACTCCAAAAGCCCCAAACCGCCCGTAGTGAGCGAGTTGAAACCGTATTACGAAGACCTGATTGCCAAGTATTTACCTGCTACGTTGCGGTTATAAATTTTTAAACGCAGCGGGGCGGAGATTGCGCTGAGACCGCTGAGAAAAAACTCTGTGTTCTCTGTATAACCTCCGCTTCTCTGCGTTTAAAAAGTTATGCTCCTTACTTTTATTGCCCTATACCTGCTCTCAAACATTGCCGTTGGTGTGTGGGCCGCCCGGCGCGTAACGACGTCGCAGGATTTTGTGCTGGCGGGTCGGCAGTTGCCGCTGCTGCTGGCGGCATCGGTCACGTTTGCTACGTGGTTCGGTTCCGAAACGCTGATGGGTGCCCCGGCCATGTTCGTAGAGGGCGGCATTCAGGCAGTGATTGAAGAGCCGTTTGGCTCGGCCTTGTGCCTGTTTCTGGTGGGCGCGTTTTTTACCCGACCACTCTACCGCATGGGCATCACCACCTTCTGCGATTACTTCCGCATCCGGTTTGGGCGGTCGGCAGAGTTGCTGTCGGCGGTGATGGTGATTCCATCGTATTTTAGCTGGATTGCGGCCCAGCTCATTGCTATCGGCATCGTACTGAGCGTTGTTACCGAGGTGCCGCGTGAGTACTGTATTCTGTTCAGTGCGGTGGTCGTGATGGTTTATACATTGCTGGGTGGCATGTGGTCGATTTCCATAACCGACTTTTTCCACAACCTGATTATCGTGCTGGCTCTGGTAGTACTGGGCGTGGGATTGTGGCAGGACGTAGGCGGCTGGGAAACCATTCAGCAGCGCACCCGACCCGGCTTTTTCCGGTTTCTGCCCGAAACCACGCCCAAAGCATGGGTTGAGTACTTCGCGGCCTGGTTCACGATTGGGCTGGGCAGCATTCCGCAACAGGATATTTTTCAGCGCGTGATGGCGGCTAAAACCGAAGATACGTCGGTGAGGGCGTCGTTCCTGGCATCGGGACTATACCTGACCATTGCTATGCTGCCGCTGTTTATTGCCCTGATTGCTACAATGTTGCACCCCGATTTGCCGAAAGATAAGCAGATGATTATTCCGAATATGGTGATGCAGCACGGCAGTTTGCCGCTCCAGATTTTATTTTTCGGTGCCGTATCGTCGGCGATTCTGAGCGTATCGAGCGGGGCGATTCTGGCTCCTGCCACGGTTTTTGGCGAAAATATCGTGAAGTTTTTTCGGCCCGACATTGACGATCCAACGTTGCTACGGACTATCCGCTGGGCTATCGTTGTCATCACAGCCATTTGCGTCTGGATGAGCACCACGCGTGATACCAACATTTTCGACCTCGTGGGTGAATCGTCGGCATTCAGTTTGGTCTCATTGTTTGTGCCGCTTACGGCGGGTATTTACTGGAAACGCGCCAACCTGACCGGTTGCCTGTGGTCAATGGCTGTTGGCTTAAGCGTTTGGCTGCTGTGTATCTGGCTCGATACAGAATATCCGCCGATGATGTGGGGTTTTGCTGCCAGCGCACTGGCGATGGTAGGGGGGAGTTTGGTGGCCGGCGAAAGAGTGAAAGAGTGAAAGAGTTTTCACCCAAAATGCTGCTGCTCAATGCGCCCGACGTAGCCAATGGGTGCAGCACTCCATAAAAACGCAAATCTTTTGATGTGATCCCCCACGTTCGGGTACAGATTCAAACGTTCCAGCCTCTCAGCATTTATCCACTCAATAGCCAAGGCCGAGGTTTCGGCAGGATTTAGCACGGGCGTTCCTTCGCTGATGTCGGCGGCAAAAATCACGTGTAATACGTCTTCTTTCCGTTCTGACAGGAGCATCTCGCCGAAAAAAAGGGCATCCTGAACTGTCACCTCAATCCCCAACTCTTCGCGCAGTTCACGCCTGATGGTTTCGGGCAGAGTTTCACCCCGGTCGCAGTTGCCGCCGGGCAGGGCGTACACGTCATGACCGCCATACTGGTAGTGCATCAGCAAAACTTCGGTCTGGCCGTTGGTAGTGCGCGTGATAAGGGCTGCTGGACGAACTTTCATTGTTTGCCAATCAAAATCTGGCTAAAACTTTCTCAGAAACCGTTTGCCCGATAGATAGCGACGAGGTAGCGGCTGGTGAGGGGGCATTTACGACGTTGATAGCTTTGTCGGATTCGAGAATGGCGAAATCGTCGAGCAGGCCGCCGGTGCGGTCGCAGGCTTGCGCCCGAACGCCCGCGCCCCCGTCTTCGAGGTCGGCTTCCTGAATATCGGGAATCAGTTCCTGCAAGGCTTTCGTAAAAGCGGCTTTTGAGAACGAGCGGTACATCTCGCCCAAGCCCGTTTGCCAGTATTTGGCCGCCACTTTCTGAAAACCCGGCCACGATAACGTCTCGTACATTTCCTTCAGATTGATGTCAGATTTGGTGTAGCCTTCCCGCGCAAAGGCCAGCACGGCGTTCGGGCCAGCTTCTATGCCCCCGTGAATCATACGGGTGAAATGAACGCCCAAAAATGGAAAATTCGGGTCGGGAACGGGATAAATCAGGTTTCTGACCAGATGCTGTTTGTGAGGTTTGATCTTGTAATATTCACCCCGGAATGGCACAATCCTGACGTCGATAGCGTCGCGCTGCGTCAGTTGCGCTATTTTGTCGGAGTACAACCCGGCGCAGTTGACCACAAGCTTTGTTTCGTACCGGTCTTTGTTCGTTACCACAATACTCAGGCTATTGCCCGCCGTAACCTGTTCTACACGTTCGCCGAGCCGCAGTTCGCCACCTGATGCCTGAAATTTCACAGCTATTTTTTCGCAGACCTGCTTATAGTCGATGATGCCCGTTTGCGGCACGAACAAACCCGCCACGCCGTTGACATGCGGCTCGATCTCACGCATTTCGGCCAGCGAAATCCTGCGAATGCCCAACAGCCCGTTGAGTTGGCCACGTTCAAACAGCGTTTCTAACTGTGGTAGCTGATCGGGCTTCGTGGCAACCACAATTTTGCCGCAGCGTTCGTAAGAAATACCCTCTTCGTTGCAAAAATCGAGGAGCATCTGATAGCCCCGAATGCAATTGGTTGCTTTAAGTGAGCCGGGTTTATAGTACAGCCCGGAGTGAATCACGCCCGAATTATGACCGGTTTGGTGGCGGGCAACGGCGGGTTCTTTTTCGATCAGCACCACGCGCAGGGCCGGGCGTTGCTGTTGAAGGTGCAGGGCGGTGGCAAGACCAACAATACCGCCCCCAATAATCACTACGTCTGTCATACGCGGGTTATATACAGGGCAAAAATACGGCTTTCTGTGCGAAGTGCGTTCAACGGTATAAGTAGAAGCAATCGGTTAAGGCCAGTTCACGATTTATCGCCAGTTATTTCAACTGCCCTTCAATCCAGGCTAAGCCACGGCCATAGAGGGCGTGAGCAAACCGAACGCGGTTGTCGAAATCGGCGTCGGGCGTTTCGCCGTAGGTCCAGAACTCGCGGATGAGTTTGGCATTTTGGGCGGCTGTGGGCTGGTGATGCAGCGCGTCGGCGTCGGAGCGGTAGGGGGCAAACGCGGGTAGGTCGCTGTCGAAATGCTGAAAAAACAGGTGCCCACGCGGGGTTCTGACCCCACACAGGATGCCACTCGCCCGGCTGGTCGATGGAGCCAAACTGCCTTCCAGCCCGCGTTTCAGCACCATCACGGCGTCGAAACCAGCCAGCATTGCCAGTTCGGCCATTTTCATCTGGTACGTGATATGAAACACTGACGTCACTAAAATCTGCGCGTGACACGGGTTGAGCACTTTTTCGAGCGTTGCCAGAAAAGGCCGTTTCAGGATAATGCGTCGCCGGTCGACCCAGCGGCTCAGTGCGGGCGACAGTGCTTTCTGGTCGAGTACCCAGCCGTAATTTTCGAGCGGAACGCCCATCTCCTGATTCCCCAGCAAGAATTCGCAGTTCAGGTGCATGTATACGTCCAGCGCGTTGAGCGTAAATTTCGGCCCCCCCGACACGCCCACCAACGACACCGGCCCGTAGCCTTTCTGTAGAAAAAACTTCGCCAGCAGGGGTGTTATCATGTAACTGTTTTCAACGCCATCAAATGGTTCGGTAAGCTGTATCAGCGGGCGGTCGGCACAGCTAATGGTACGGAACGAAGGCGTAAACGTGCGTTCGGCAGCTCGCATAAGCCCCTGATACTCTTCGTTTGTTTCGTGCCGAACGCGCAAAATACTGGCTGCCAGCCCCCGAAATGTCTCGCATGGGCCATTGCCAAACAAATAATCGCCCAATTGCTCGGCTTCACTGACTTGCAGGTTATGACCCCGTACCAGCTTGGTAGCAATAGGATGCATACCCATTGGCAGGTCGGGGCATACTTTATTGATAAAAAACGTAGGATGCGAGAACGCACCTTTGCCAATCACTTCTTCCAGTGTATATTCTTCGGGAGTGGGGCCTTTTGCCAGCAGTGCACCCAGAAACACGCCCCGTTGCAGGGGGTGTGTTTCTGGGGCGGTCAGGGCTTTACGACACTCGGCTAACAGGGCGGGCGGCAGCGGTTTACTGCCGTGCTTGCCAATACCGATGTGTTGGATGCCCCGGCCTAATGGCGTATGAGCAGGCGCGTCTGAAGTCGGGCTGGCGATGGACATGGCAGCAGGTTGAGGGCGCATGAGTATGCATATAAAAGTACGGAAACAATTGCTACCTACTGATAAGCAAGGGAGATGAAATAGCTGCGCCCGAAGCCACTTCAGTTTCCGAGTGCCAGTCAGGGTGCAGACGTACAACTTCGCCAATGACAATAATGGCCGGATTCGTTAGTTTGTGGTTTTCAACAGTCTCAACAACACGATGAGCCGGTGCCAGGGCTACGCGTTCGTCGGCCCAGCTTCCGTTCTGAATTACGGCCACCGGTACATTGGCGCGACCTTGTTCAGTCAACGCAGCCACAATGTCGGGGAGGTGTTTCATACCCATCAGCACCACCAGGGTTGCCGTCGATTGCACCGCCGTGCCAATATCACCCGAAAGCTGATGGTCTTTGGTGGTGCCCGTCAGCACCCAGAACGACTCGCTGATACCCCGGCACGTAAGCGGAATGCCCGCCAACGCCGGCACGGCATAGCTGCTCGATAACCCCGGCACTACGTCGACCGCAACGCCACAATCCTGTGCAAAGGCTAATTCCTCAAAACCCCGCCCAAATACAAAGGGGTCGCCCCCTTTCAGCCGTACTACGTGGCCGTGGCTATGGGCGTACTGCACAATCAGGTGGTTGATGTCAGCTTGGGCAAACTCGCATCGCCCGCGACGCTTGCCCACAAATACGCGTTCGGCAGAGGCAGGCGCGTGTTGGAGCAGGTCGGGATGCACGAGCGCGTCGTATAGTACTACATCCGCTGTTTGCAGGGCACGAACGCCTTTCAGCGTAATTAGCTCCGGGTCGCCAGGACCGGCACCAACCAGCGTAAGCCGGGGATTATCAGAAAAGTTATTCATAGCCTGTTATGAATAGCATGAGTATAAATACTTAAAAAATTTGTTTTATTTGTCAATATTACCAAATAATAAAATAGTTTTACGATGAATTTTGATAATTAAGTTCTGTAAATAGTACTTTTTACAGAATATTATAAAAGTTGCTTGAATAGTGCAAATTGATTGAGCGAATAGTTGTGTTTCACCTGTAATTTTTCCTGACCATGACAAATATCGTGGTAGTGGGCAACGGAATGGTAGGCTACAAGTTCTGTGCCTCGTTGCTGAAACAGACGCAGGAGCAACAGCCCGATGGCGGTCGGCTGCGGCTTACGGTCTTTGGCGAAGAGCCGCGTCCTGCCTACGACCGGGTGCATCTGAGCCGTTATTTTTCGGGAACGCCTGCCGACGAACTGGCGATGGCCCCGGCCACCTGGTATGCCGACAACGGCATCGACCTGCGCACCAGCACGTGCATTACACACATCGACCGCGAAGCCCGCACCGTGACAACGCATACGGGCGAGGTGGTGAATTACGATGCACTCGTGCTGGCAACGGGTTCTGCTCCGTTTGTGCCGCCCGTGACCGGGGTGCAGAAAGACGGTATCTTCGTATACCGAACCATTGAAGACCTCGAAGCTATGACAGCCTGGGGTAATCGTGCAACAAAAGCCGTGGTAATTGGCGGTGGTTTACTGGGGCTTGAAGCCGCCAAAGCCGCGCTCGATATGGGTCTGGAAACGCACGTAGTAGAGTTTGCCCCCCGGCTTATGCCCCGCCAACTCGATGCCGCCGGGGGCGAAATGCTCCGACGCAAAATAGAATCCCTTGGTATCGGTATCCATCTCAATAAAAATACCGCCGAGTTCTTAGGTTATGATTGCGTAACGGGCCTGCGCTTTGCCGATGACAGTGTGCTGGAAACCGACATGGTTGTTATTTCGGCGGGCATCAAACCCCGCGACGAACTGGCCCGACAAAGCGGCCTGGCCGTTGGTCCGCGCGGGGGCATCGTTGTGAACGATTACCTGCAAACGTCAGACCCCAACATTTTCGCCATTGGCGAGTGCGCCCTGCACAACAGCATGATTTACGGGCTGGTAGCACCGGGCTACGACATGGCGACTGTGGTGGCAAGGCAGTTGACATCAGGCCGGGGTGGAGTGAAATTTACCGGCTTTGATCTCTCGACCAAACTCAAGCTTATCGGCGTTGACGTGGCAAGCTTCGGCGATCCATTCTGCGAACAGACGCCCCACCGAACGCTGTTGTTCGAGGATATGCTGACGGGCGTTTACAAACGACTGAACATCAGCCCCGACGGAAAACAGTTGCTGGGTGGTATTCTGGTGGGCGAAGCGGAGTCATACAATATGCTGTTGCAAGCCTGCAAAAACCGCGTGGTTTTGCCCGAAACGCCCGAAGACCTGTTGATGCCACCGCGCAAAGGCGATAGCACCCCGGCGTTGGCGGGGGTAATGAGCCTGCCCGATGAAGCCATTATCTGCTCGTGCGAAGGTATATCGAAAGCTATCGTCTGTACCGCCGTGACCGGGCAGGAACTGACCGACGTGGCCGCTCTAAAAAAATGTACGAAGGCCGGAACCGGCTGCGGGGGCTGCATACCAATGCTCAACGACCTGATTTCGGAAACGCTGAAAGAACAGGGCAAATTTGTGCGGAAGGTACTCTGCGAACACTTCGACCACACCCGGCAGGAACTCTACGACCTCGTTCGTATCAACGGCGAAACGACCTACGCCGACGTATTGGCCCACTACGGCCACGGAACCGGCTGCGAGGTGTGCAAGCCCGCCGTAGCCTCAATTCTGGCGAGCATTCACAACGATTTGATTGCCCGACAGGCAACTGTTCAGGATACCAACGACCGCTTTCTGGCGAATATTCAGCGGGGTGGCACGTATTCGGTGGTGCCGCGCGTGGCCGGGGGCGAAATCACCGCCGATAAGCTCATTGCGCTGGGCGTAGTTGCCAGGAAATATGACCTGTATTGCAAAATCACGGGTGGGCAGCGCATCGATTTATTCGGGGCGCGGGTCGATCAGTTACCGCTGATTTGGGACGAACTGATTGCTGCTGGTTTCGAGAGCGGTCATGCCTACGGAAAAGCCCTGCGAACGGTGAAAAGCTGCGTGGGTAGCGCGTGGTGCCGGTTCGGTGTGCAGGATTCGGTTGGGTTTGCCATCGAAATCGAAGAGCGGTACAAAGGGCTGCGGGCACCGCACAAGCTGAAAGGGGGCGTGTCGGGGTGTGTGCGCGAATGTGCCGAAGCGCAGAGCAAAGATTTCGGCATTATCGCCACCGAAAAAGGTTGGAATTTGTATGTCTGCGGCAATGGTGGGGCCAAACCTCAGCACGCCCAACTGCTGGCGTCGGACATTGACCGCGAAACCTGCATCCGCTACCTCGACTGTTTTCTGATGTTCTATGTCAAAACCGCCGAACCGTTGACCCGCACCGCCACCTGGCTCAACAAACTCGAAGGCGGTATGGCCTACCTCAAAAGCGTGGTCATCGACGATGTGCTGGGCCTGAACGCGCAGTTTGAGGCCGACATGCAGCACGTCGTGAATACGTACCAATGCGAATGGAAATCAGTAGTGGACAACGACACCCTGCGGAGCCAATACCGCCACTTCGTCAACACCAGCGATACCGACGACACCCTTGCCTTCGTGACCAACGAACGCGGACAAAAGCAACCCACAAACTGGTTGAATGATTGAATGATAGAATGATTGAATGATTGAATGGGGTGCTGAGGTAGTAGCCCTCATTCAATCATTCTATCACTCAACCACTCAATCACTCAATCACTCAATCATTCAATCACTCAATCATTCAATCACTCAACCTCCCGGCCATGATTACTTCTCAAACACTCACTTGGCACGCGGCTGCGCCGGTGGCTTCGTTTCCTGCCGATGGCGGGGCTTGCGTGAAAATTGGACACCGGCAAATTGCGGTGTTCAATTTTGCGGCAACGGGCGCGTGGTATGCGTGCCAGAATCAGTGTCCGCATAGGATGCAGATGATTCTGTCGCGTGGGCTGACCGGCGACCATAAAGGCGAGCCAAAAGTGGCCTGTCCGTATCACAAAAAGACGTTTTCGCTCTGTACCGGCGAAAACCTCAACGGCGACGATTATCAAATTGAGGTCTATCCGGTAAAAATTGAGAACGGAATGGTGTATATTGGGTTATGCTAACCCGTCGCTATACACAACGGTACATTTTGGCCCTCTCGCTGGTGGCGGGGCTGACTATTTTTGGGCAGGTGCTGGTGCAGAGACAATTGCGCGATCAGACCAGCGACTCGTATTTGGTGAACTATGCCGGGCGACAACGGTTCCAGAGCCAGCAGATTGTAAAGACTGTACTGTTGCTGACCGATGGGAGCGGCTTGAGACCAGCGTCGGCTGTGCGGGCCGAACTGACACCTGTGCTGGCCCGGTGGGAACGATACCATCGGGAATTGAAAAGCGGCAACCTGACCGACCTGGGCCTTCGGCGAACGAACAGCGACAGCATCCGGGCCATGTTTGCCCGACTCGACCCGCATTTCAGATTGATTCAACAACATACGCATCGGCTGCTGCATCTGACCGACCAACCGGCAGGGGCAGCCGATGCCGTGCGGGCGAGTGTGCGGGTCATACTGGCGAACGAACAGCCATTTCTGCTAAAAATGGACGCCATTGTGCGCCAGTACGCCCACGAAGCCGAAACAAAAGTAGAGCGGCTGCGGGGCATTGAACTGGTACTTATGATTGTTACACTGTTTGTGTTGTTGCTTGAAGCGTTGCTGATTTTTTTGCCAGGCGTTCGGATTTTACGCTCAACTATTGGTCAACTCACGGATTCTGAGCGCGAAACCCGGCGCGTGAACGACGAACTGCGTTACGCCAATGAGTATTTGCAGGTGACGCAGAAACAGTTGTTGCAGGAAACGGACCTGCGGCATCAGCAGCGGCTCAACGAGCAGCGCATTCGGCTGGCATCGGTGGTTCAGGGGCAGGAAAACGAACGTAAACGACTCTCGCGCGAACTTCATGATGGCATCGGGCAGATGCTCACAGGACTGAAACTATTAGTCGAGAATATTCGCTCCATCGATCAACTGACTGATAAAGATCAAAGTACGTTTGCGAACCTGAAAACATTGCTGGTACGTACTATTCAGGAAACGCGTACCGTCTCCAATAACCTTATGCCGCCCGTGCTGAGCGATTTTGGACTGGTGTCGGCTTTGCGGTTGTTGATCGACCAGCAGTGTGAGCAAACGCCGGCCACGGTTCAGCTCGATACTACCCTGACGACTGAACGGTATGGTCCCGCCGTTGAAATCGGCCTGTACCGAATTGTGCAGGAAGCCGTGAATAACGCGGTAAAGCACGCAAATGCCAGCTACATCAGCGTGCGGCTCGATCAACGGAATGGTCGGCTGTCGCTACGAATTACTGACGATGGCTGTGGTCTGGGCAAACACACGTCTACAGACGCCACGCAGGGTATGCACAACATGCGCGAACGCGCCCGGCTGCTCGATGGTACGTTCCGCATTACCAGTCAGGCCGGAACACGTATAGTTGTCAGCGTTCCAATTCGTAGTTTGTCGACCAGTAATGTAGCAACGCAGGTAATGATGTAATAAACCTACTTTTTATAAAATCACAATATTTTTTGAATTATACCTACATTTTAAATCCTATTTTCAGGAATTTGCCAATTTATCTTCTGAAATAAGGTAAAAAAGCAAGCTTTTTTTTGGTAAATAAGAATTTATACTTAATTTTATATCGTTAGAAAATGAGTAATAATACTCAGTAATATTACTCGGATGAATGCATTGATTGCCCGGTTATTTGCATTGGCGGATGCAGAGTAATTGGTAATAGTGACTGTAGTTCGGCTGGCGGGTTGGGCTATAGAAACAAAAAGTCCCGACAGGATGGCGGTCCCGGCGGGGCAGGTTCAAGTTCATTGTGTTTCACCTTAAACCATGTCAAATGTATGAATTTTTTCATACGGCGCAAAACGTTTCTAAGGTTTTGCGCCTTAGCGGTTCTTTATTCGACTGCCGCTGAAGCACAAGTCTCGTTGAGCGGGCAACTCCGAACCCGCACCGAATACCGTAATGGGCAGGGTACTTTGCTGGCGAACGACGCTCCATCTGCCTTTTTTACCTCCCAGCGAACGCGAATTAGTGCAGCTTATGCGGCCTATCGAATCAAGGCATTTGTTACTGTGCAGGACGTGCGCGTATGGGGGCAGGATGCCTCAACCATCAATCGCACCACCAACGCCGATCTGAACGGCCTGATGCTGCACGAAGCCTGGGGCGAAATCAGTCTGCTCGACACCAATCAGACCAAGTCTGGCAACGAGTTTTTGCTGAAAATAGGTCGGCAGGAATTGGTGTACGACGATGTTCGGCTGCTCGGTAATCTCGACTGGCTGCAACAGGCCCGGCGGCACGACATGGCCCTGCTCAAGTATGCCGCAAAAGGCTGGATGCTCCACGCGGGCATAGCGTATAATCAGAACCGTGAGCAAAAGTCCGGCACCATTTACAACGGCGTTCCGGCGGCTTATCCGGCTGGCACCAACGGCATCGGCACGGCCTACAAATCGCTTCAATTTGTATATCTGGGCCGTAAGTTCAACGGAGGTACAGCGTCGTTTCTGGTCATCAAGGACGATTTCAACCAGTTTACCACCAGCCCCGCATCGGGAACCGTAGCGGCTACGAAAACCTACACCGATGGTGTCTGGAGCCGGGTTACGCTGGGCAGCTACGTGAACGCTACGCTGAAGAAACTGACGCTGAAAGGTGAAGCGTACTACCAAACGGGCCGCGACCCAGCCGGGCGTATGCTGTCGGCCTATCTGCTGTCGGGGGCATTGACCTACGCAACGGGCCGGAAAACAGCGATTACCATTGGTGAAGACTACACAAGCGGCAATGAACCGGGCGTTGCTACGGCTACCAATCGCCGTTTCGACCCGCTTTATGGTACGCCACACAAACACTGGGGGCTGATGGATTACTTCTACGTAGCCGATGGGTTTGGCATCGGCGGTTTGTCGGATTTTTACGTTAAAGGTCGCTGGAAACCGCTCGATAAACTGACCGTAACGGCTGATTTTCATCAGTTTGCCAGTACCAATACCGTTTTGGCCGCCGACAAAACGCCGTTGAATAAACCCTCGTTCGGGCAGGAGTTCGACCTCGTGGGTCAGTACGCGCTCACGAAACAAATCGGGCTGGAGGGCGGATACTGCGTCTTTAACGCGACCGACGCCCTGGCTGCTGCCAAAGCCATCTCGAACGCTCAGAAAATGAATACGTGGGGTTACCTGATGGTGAATCTAAAATTCTAACAACCATGAAACTTGCTAAACTCGATATTTTCTCATTTCAGGGCGTACAGATGCGCACCTTCCACGTTACGTGGCTCACGTTTTTTGTTTGCTTCTTTGGCTGGTTTGGCATTGCGCCCCTGATGCCGGTCATCCGCGAAGACCTCGGCCTGACCAAGCCGCAGATTGGCAACGCCATTATTGCGGCTGTATCGATGACCGTATTTGCGCGGCTGCTGATTGGGCGGCTTTGCGACACCATCGGCCCGCGCCTGACCTACACCTGGCTGCTGGTATTGGGTGCCATTCCGGTGATGGGTATTGGACTGGTACACAGCTACGAGGGGTTTCTGTGGTTCCGGCTGGCAATTGGCGTTATCGGCGCGTCGTTCGTGATTACGCAGTTTCACACCTCGGCCATGTTTGCCGACAACATCAAAGGTACGGCCAACGCCGTGGCAGGGGGCTGGGGCAACCTCGGCGGGGGCATTACCAACATGGTTATGCCGCTGATTCTGGCGGGCATTGTGGGCCTGGGCTACACCAAACCCGAAGCCTGGCGGCTGGCAATGCTGGTGCCGGGCCTGCTGATGCTCGCGATGGCTTATGTGTATTTCCGGTACACGAAAGATACGCCCGAAGGCAATTATGGCGAAAACGGAGTAGAAGCACCCGCAAACAGTAAATCGAACGTGTCGTTCTGGAAAGCCGCTGCCGACTGGCGGGTGTGGGCCTTATTTCTGGCCTACGGAGCCTGCTTCGGTATCGAAATCACCTTCGACGGCGTGGCCGCGCTGTACTTCACCGATATGTTTAAGCTCGACCTGAAAACGGCGGGTCTGTTGGCTGGAATCTTCGGTTTTATGAACATTTTCGCCCGTGCCGTTGGGGGTATCGTAGCCGACAAAGTTGGGGCCACATACGGAATGCGTGGTAAAGGAATTCTGTTGGCGGGCGTGTTACTGCTCGAGGGGCTGGGCATTATGCTGTTCTCACAAACGGGCAGCATCGCACTGGCGATTGTGGCTATGCTGGGTTTCGCCATGTTCCTGAAAATGGCAAACGGAGCCACATACGCCATTGTGCCGTTCATCAACCGCAAAGCCGTAGGTGTGGTCAGTGGCATCGTAGGCGCAGGCGGCAACGTAGGTGGAGTGCTGGCCGGATTCCTGTTCAAATCCGAAAGCATCAGCTACGGGCAGGCATTTCTGTACATCGGCATTGCCGTTTCGGTGGTAGCCTGTGTAGTAGCCCTAACAGGTTTTGAAACCCACGTAGAGACGCAAGATTTTGCGTCTCCTGACCGGATGGCTCTTGACCGGATGGCCCCAGATGTTGCGTCTCCCGACCGGATGGCAATGACTGAATAACCCGGTTGTATTACCGCGATTGAGACGCAAAGGATTGCTGCGATTGAGACGCAAAATCTTGCGTCTCTACACATAAAAAAATGACAACCAAATCAACCTGTTCGTATTGTGGTGTTGGCTGTGGGGTGCTGGTGCATCGGGAAAAAAGCGGCCAATTGCGCGTGGAGGGCGATCCGGCTCATCCCGGTAGCAAGGGTATGCTTTGCTCGAAAGGCATGAACCTGCACTATACCGTGATGGACCAGACCGACCGGCTGCTGTATCCGCAGATGCGCTACAGCCGCAGTATGCCCCTCGAACGGGTATCATGGAACGACGCGCTCGACCGGGCGGCTGCCGTGTTCCGGTCGCTCATCACCAAATATGGACCCGATTCGGTGGGGTTTTATGCGTCGGGGCAGTGTTTGACCGAAGAATATTACGTTATCAACAAGCTTGTAAAGGGCTTTTTGGGAACGAATAATGTAGATACCAACTCGCGGCTGTGCATGTCGTCGGCGGTAGTGGGCTACAAACAGGCGTTGGGCGAAGATTCGGTGCCATGCAGCTACGACGACATCGATCTGGCCGATACGCTCTTAGTCGCGGGTGCGAATCCGGCCTGGTGCCACCCCATCATTTTTCGGCGGGTAGAAGCCCGCAAAGCCTCGTTTCCTGATTTCAAACTGATCGTAGTTGACCCGCGCCGGACGCAAACAGCGGCCATGGCCGATCTGCATCTGCAAATCAAACCCGGCACCGACAGTACGCTCTATCACGCCATCGCACGCGGCCTGATTGACCGGGGGCTGATTGACCGCGATTTCATTGAGAATCATACCGAAGGCTTCGCTGCGTTCGACGCGCAGGTACACAAACGGACGCTGAAAGAAGCGGCTCAGCTATGCGGCATTTCGCCCGATGATCTGCGCTGGACTATCGAATACATTGGCCGCTCGAAAGGATTCATGAGCATGTGGGCGATGGGCCTGAATCAGAGCGTAGTGGGCGTAAACAAGAACCTTTCTCTTTTAAACCTTTCCCTGATTACGGGGCAGATTGGCAGGCCCGGCGCGGGGCCACTTTCGCTTACGGGGCAACCTAACGCGATGGGCGGTCGTGAAACGGGCGGCATGGCAAACCTGCTGCCCGCCCACCGCGACCTGAACAATCCGCAGCACCGGCAGGAAGTAGCCGATTTTTGGAAAGTAGAAAGCCTTTCGGCGAAACCCGGCTATGCGGCTACGGAAATGTTCGACGCGCTCCGCGATGGACGTATGAAAGCGGTCTGGATCGTGACGACAAATCCGATGGTGAGCCTGCCCAATTCGAGAGCCGTAGAAGAAGCACTCCAAAACGCCCGGTTCGTGGTGGTGCAGGACATTTCGGGCCGGAGCGATACCGTAGCCTATGCCGACCTGGTGCTGCCTGCGGCTATGTGGGGCGAAAAAGCGGGTACGATGACCAATTCTGAACGGCGCATTTCGTATCTGAACAAATTTGCTGAACCACCCGGCGAAGCCCGCCCCGACGCCGACATTATCATCGACTTTGCCCGGCGCATGGGCTTTGGCGAAGCGTTCGCGTACCAGAACGTTGCAGAAATCTACGACGAACACGTTCGGCTAACGAAAGGCACCCGCATCGACATATCGGGCCTCAGTCATGCCCGGTTGCAGTCGGAAGGTACGTTTCAGTGGCCCGTGCCGACGCCCGACTCGATGGGTACGAAACGCCTGTTTGCCGACAGTCAGTTTTACACGCCAAGCCGCAAAGCCCAGATTAAAACCGTGCCCGACGAAAATGGCTCGGAGCCAACCACGCCCGATTTTCCATTGGTTCTGACAACGGGCCGCATCCGCGACCAATGGCATACGATGACTCGCACGGGCAAGGTCGCTAAATTGAACAACCATATTCCTAAACCCTTTTTAGAAATTCACCCGAAAGATGCCGAAGAACGCGGCATTGCTGAAAACGACCCCGTTGTAGTGACAGGTCGCCGGGGAGAGCGGTCCGTCGATACGGTACGCGTAAACGCCAAACTCACCAAAGACATTCGGCGGGGCGTGGTGTTTCTGCCCATGCACTGGGGCAAACTGTTGGGCCAAACCAATGCCCGCGCCAACAACCTGACCCAATCGCTCATCGACCCCGTCTCGAAAGAACCTGACTTTAAATTTTCGGCGGTGCAGGTAGCGCGGGCCGAGCAGCCGCCCCGTAAAATCGTGGTGATAGGAGCCGGAGCGGCTGCCACACGGTTTGTACAGATGTATCGAGGGGTAGGGTCGGTTCACGTCTTCAGCAAGGAAGTTACGCCGTTCTACAACCGCGTGTTGCTGCCCGATTACGTCAGTGGCGTAAAAACGTGGGAAAATCTAATCAAACTAACCCCCGAAGCCGCTATTGATCTTGGCGTTCATCTCCATGCAGGTGTCACAATCACCGCTATCGACCGCGACGCCAGAACCGTTACCGACGACCGGGGCCTAACGCATTCGTATGATGTGCTGCTGCTGACCCCCGGCTCGCGGGCATTTATGCCGCGCGAATACCAAACTAAGCTCGCAGGCGTGCTAACCATGCGTACCCGGCAGGATGCCGATGCACTGCTGCGAAGACTTCAGCCGGGCGACCCCTGCGTAATTGTGGGCGGGGGGCTGCTGGGGCTTGAACTGGCTGCGTCGCTGCGGGAGATTAGTGTAGGTGTGCTAGTGATTCAGCGTGAAAACCGACTGATGACAAGACAGTTAGACGAAGTGGCGTCAGAATTGTTGCACCAGGAACTGACCGACCGGGGCGTGGAGATTCTGTACAACGAAAGCATCCGGTATTACGTCGATAATGGCACAGACGTTACCGGCGTTCACCTTGCCAACGGGCAAACCATTCCGGCACGGGCGGTGGTGTTTGCCATTGGTACACAGCCCAATACCGAATTAGCGCGGGCCTGCGGCCTGACCGTAAACCGGGGCGTGGTGGTAAACGAGTTTCTGCAAACGTCGGATCCAGACATTTTCGCGGCTGGCGAAGTGGCCGAACTAAACGGCAATCTGTGGGGTATTACCGCAGCCGCCGAAGAACAGGCCGACGTTATTGCCCGCTACCTTCAAGGCGACCGCGTAACGGCCTATACCGGCTCACTGTCGATGAATATTTTGAAGATGGAAGGGCTACATCTGTGTTCGCTGGGCCTGCCCGAAGCCCCTCAAACCGCCAATGCAGGCGAATACGAAGAGGTTGTATTTATTGATAAAGCCAAACGGTATTATAAAAAATGTATTATCTACCGCGACCGGCTGGTGGGGGCCATCCTGATGGGCGACAAAGCCGAGTTTCTCGAATACAAAGACCTGATTCAGAGCCGCACCGAACTCTCAGACCGGCGGTTGTCGTTGCTGCGGTCGGGGGCTGCACCGAAGCCGGTTCTGGGGAAATTAGTGTGCTCGTGCAACGGCGTGGGTGAGGGCAATTTGCAGGAAGCCATCCGCGCCGGAGTCAACGAATTGGGTAAGCTATGCCAGAGCACTGGCGCAGGCACCGGCTGCGGAAGCTGCCGCCCCGAAGTGAAGGCTATTTTGGAGCGGGCGGGGAGAAAAGTAGCCGTGTTATGATTGTCAAAACAAAAAGTTTACTTTTGGTAAACTTGCTTAATTGGATTGATGTTTAACATTATTACCCGTCGTACACTGAATGAGTACAGAACGCAGTACCCAGAAGCTGCACAAGCATTACAAAAATGGTATGTTGATATGAAAGCTGCACGCTTTGGTTCCATGAATGAATTAAAAGCCGTTTATGGAAACGCGAGTGTGATTGCTGATAACCGGGTGGTGTTTAATATTCATGGAAACAAGTATAGGCTGATAGTGCGTATCAATTTTCAGTTCAAAGGGGTGCAAATAAAATGGTTTGGGCCGCATGCTGAGTATGATATGATTGATGCCGCAACCATAAGCTATAAAGACCAATGACGATTAAAATAATTAAGAACGAGGCAGAATACGACCAGGCACTTGATCGGGCTGATGCCATTTTCGACGCTCGTCCCGGTACGCCCGAAGGCGACGAACTGGAACTACTACTACTGGTGATCAAAGCTTACGAAGATGAACATCACCCGGTTCCGCCACCCGACCCTATCGACGCTATCAAGCTGACAATGGAAGAACAGGGCATCAAAGCGGCTGAACTGACGCAGCGAATGGGCGTGAGCAAAAGTTACGTGTCGCAGCTACTCAGCCGTCGTAAACCCCTCACAGCGTCGATGATGCGCTTGTTACACAGGCAATTAGGTATTCCGGCTGAGATTTTGTTGGGCTAATTAGGTAATTATGTCATCGTTCCTGCTCCGATACCCCGTTCAATTGTTTGTGTCTCTGGCTGGAGTAATCGTGCTGACCGAGTGGCTCATCATACAGAGTCAGGCATTTGCGCGGAGGCCCACAGTTAAGTGCTCACTGATATGCTTCAACTCTTAACCCACGGCGGCCACATAGCCCCCAACGACCTTCGGCAAGTGGCGGGCTGGGCGGCAGCCTACGGCCTGACGAGCGTAGAAATCAGCAACCGGCAAAGCGTGTTGCTGGGGCCACTCGAACCAATTGGCAAAGAAGACCTGAATCAGCAGATTCAGACGCTCGGTTTGGCAACTGACCTGACGCAGCCGCAGGCACACAACATCGTGTCGTCATTGCCTGCCACCGACGTGTTTCCTGATACGCCCTGGCTTACGGCGGGCGTTTATCTCGACGTGCTGGCGCAGTTCAGCACCCCACCCCACCTGAAAGTAAACCTCATCGACCCGGCGCAGTCGCTGGTGTCGCCGTTTACGGGTAACATCAATTTTGTGGCCTCGCCGGAGCCAAACTTCTGGTATGCATTTTTGCGACCTTCGGGCAGCGTTCGGCGGTATCAATGGCCTATTCTGATTGATAGTGAATCGATTGGAGCGTTTGTGCAGGTTGTTGAACAACATTATTTTGCCCACACTGCCGATACGGGCGCACGGGCCACGCTCGACACGTTTTACCGGGCTGTGATGGCTGATTTTCAGGGCCGAACGCGCCGGGTCACGCACGATCTTGCCCTGCCCGATGCCCACACGCCCGTGTACGAAGGCTTTCACCAGACCCGAACCGGCAACTACTGGCTGGGACTATACCGAAAAAACTATGCCTTCCCGCTCGAATTTATAGCGGCCCTCTGCGACCTCTGCCGCGATACACGCGTCGGTAAGCTGTATCTGACGCCGTACAAAACGCTGCTTATCAAAGACATCCGCGAAGCTGACCGCCCGGCCTGGGAACGGCTCCTGGGGCGGTTTGGTATCCGAACCAATCTGCCCGCCTGGCATCTCAACTGGCATTTGCCCAACGCCAGCGAACAGGCCGTTCAGGTACGAAATCAGCTTCTTTATCAAGTAGATGAAGCCGATATCCGCACCGACGCGCTCAGTTTTGCTATCGACGTGCCGTTTTCGGAAGCGGCAGCGTCGGTGGTAGTACACCGCAACCGAGACGCTGAACTGGGTCTGTCGGCCACTTTCGATGTGTATCAGCGAGCCAGCTACTCAGCTACCAACGCGCAATACGTGCTATTTGCCAAACGTCAGCCGATGGCCCGGTTGGGCGAGAGCATCCGGCAACTCGCGGTGGCGTATTATGAACGCTTGTCGACGCCCGACGTATCTCTGCCCGACAGCCCTTCTGGTCCGTTGGCAGAACAGCCGAAGTATCTCGTGCATCAATGCCCGAATTGCCTGAGCCGTTACGATGCCCGCTACGGCGAACCTCATCGGGGCATTGCAGCAGGCACCGCGTTCGATGAACTGGCTACGTACATGTGCGAGGTATGCGAACAGGAGAAAGCTGGGTTTGTGGAGAGGTGGTCGATCACGTAACTTTAGGGGTGGAACACTGGATTGAGCAATGCTACCAAACCACGTCGCCCGAATCGAAGGATTGATCGCCAGCCTGACCCTCGACGTTCAGCAGGCACTGGCAGACGTAACAACCCGACAGACGTTCGTAAAAGGCGATTACCTGCTCTGTCAGGGCGATATTTGCCGATACAGCTATTGGATTGAATCGGGGCTGGCTCAAAAATATTACCTCGTCGATGGGCAGCAACTGACAACGGAAATCTATTTTCCCGATGACATAGCCTTGTCGATGACCAGCTACGCGACGCAGACGCCCAGCCGGGAGGTTATCCAGGTTTTAGCACCTACAACCGCACTGCGGACGGATTACCGCGCCTTTCAGACGTTGAAAGCGACGTTTCCCGTTCTTGTTGAACTCGATTTATTGCTGACTGAATACTATGCTATTTGGCAGGAAGAGCGTATTCGGCAATTTAGAACGCTTAACGCTACCCAACGCTACGAATTGCTGCTGACGACACATGCAGACTGGGTGCAGTGCCTGTCGCTGACGCACATTGCCTCCTACCTCGGCGTATCGCGCGAAACCCTCAGCCGAATCCGGGCCAATTATAAAACGACTGCGCGTCGAATGTGATGTACATCAAAGCAAAGGGCGTGGGCTACCGATAGTTTTGCGGCTCACGTTTGTATCATTCACTATGTCGCATCGCGTTGTTGGCTTCGACCTTGCTCGTGCTTATGCCATTCTGGGCATGTTTATCGTCAATTTTAACACTGTTTTCGGTTCGCACAAAGCCAATACCGGCTTAGGCTGGTTCCTGAATCTGTTTAACGGCAACTCCAGTACGTTGTTTGTGATTCTGGCCGGCATGGGCGTATCGCTGATGACCAACCGCCCCCACTACACCCCGACCGAGCAGGCGGTTCTTCGGCAGAGAGTGATGCGCCGGTCGTGGTTTTTATTCGTTGCTGGGTTGTTATTATATACGTGGTGGCCCGCCGACATTCTGCATTTCTACGGTGGTTATATGCACATAGCCGCGCTGTTGCTATTTGTACCCAAACGGAACTACCTCTATCTGGCTCTGACAAGCATCACCCTATTTCATATACTGTTGATTATCATTCCGTTTGAGACGGGCTGGAACTTCGATACGCTAACCTACGCTGATTTTTGGACGCCTGCCGGATTTGTACGGAACACGTTTTACAACGGCTGGAATCCTATTTTTCCGTGGCTGGCCTATTTTATGCTTGGTATGTGGCTGGGTCGGCTCAACTGGCAGCAACCACGCACCCGGTGGTGGGTGCTGGGCATGGGCGCAGGGGTGCTGGTGGTGGTTGAGGGAATACAGGCATTGGCGGCTACGGGCGTATTCGGGCCTGATCTGACCTTCTATCTGACCGCCGATTACCTGCCTCCTTTTCTGCCATTCATGCTCGCCACAGCCAGTTTCGCCCTTATTCTGATTGTCGTTTGCCTGACCCTCGGCGACCGCTTTGCACATACACGGGTTGTTCGGGCACTGTCGCTGATGGGTCAGATGACCCTCACGCATTACGTCGTTCATCTCACCCTCGGCTTTTTGCTGTTTGTGGGGCTAACGGGGCACTCGTACACTGGCACCATAACGGCTCAGCCGCCCGAACCGCCCGCGCTGGTGCTGGGGTTTGCCCTCGGATTTTACGGGCTGAGTGCGCTGTTTAGTCTGTTCTGGAGCCGCCGATTTGTACATGGGCCGCTGGAAACGCTGATGCGAAAAATAGCAGGCTGATTTTTGCCAAACATTGATATAAATCAGACGGTTAGCTACATTTAGTGCGCCAAGTTTGGTTTCGCTATGTCGCTACGTTACCTGCCTTTCCTCGCCCTGCTGTTTGCCACCTGTCGGCCCGCGTCGCAGCCGCCAACGCCTTCGCCCGAACACCAGAAAGCTCTCGACCAGTTTCAACTGATGGATGGCTTCCGCATCGAACTGGTAGCTGCCGAACCGCTCGTAACTGACCCTGTGGCAATGGAAATCGACGAAAACGGGCAGTTGTTTGTGGTTGAAATGCCCGGCTACCCGCTCGACCTGAGCCGCAGTGGACGCATCAAACTCCTCACCGACACCAACAATGACGGTTATCCCGACAAAAGCCAAATCTGGGCCGACAGCCTGACACTGCCCACCGGCCTGATGCGCTGGCGAAACGGCCTGATTGTGACCGACGCGCCCGACGTGCTCTATATCGAAGATACCAACGGGGATGGACGCGCCGACCGGCGGCAGGTGTTGCTTACGGGGTTTGCCCGCTCCAATCCACAGCACAACCTTAACAGCCCGGTTTTTGGCCCCGACAACTGGATTTACGTAGCGCATGAAGGAGCCATTACGCCCTTTGTGTACAAAAAAGAATTTGGCGATGAGGGTAGCCCCATCCGATTTCCGGGTGGTTCGTCATTACGAGGGGCGGGGGCCACGTCATTGCCGAAGAACGCCGACGGGCGCAACGTTCGTTTCCGGCCCGATACCTACCAACTCGAAGAGCTTTCGGGCGAGACGCAGTACGGGCAAACGTTTGACCCGTGGGGGCATCACCTGCTGACGAGTAATGCCAACCACCTGTTTCATGAAGTACTGGCGTCGCGCTACATCCGGCAAAACCCGAACCTGCTCGTGCCCGATGCCACCCAGAACATCCCCGACCACGGCGACGCGGCTGAGGTTTATCCCACCACCGAAAACCCGAACCACCAACTGCTGACCGACAAGGGCGTAATTACGTCGTCGTGTGGCGTAACGTGG
Source organism: Spirosoma montaniterrae (assembly GCF_001988955.1). Taxonomy (NCBI): domain Bacteria; kingdom Pseudomonadati; phylum Bacteroidota; class Cytophagia; order Cytophagales; family Cytophagaceae; genus Spirosoma; species Spirosoma montaniterrae. The sequence continues at coordinate 5,207,221 of NZ_CP014263.1, forward strand.
TACAACGGCGGGGCTTTTGGTAAGGCGTTCGACCGCGTGACGTTTATTGGCGAACCGTCGCACAATCTTGTTCATGCCGATGTCATCGAAGATAACGGCGCGAGTTTTGTGGCAAAACGCCTGCTCGAAAAACGCGAGTTTCTGACCTCGAAAGATGCCTGGTTCCGGCCCGTCAACTTTTACGTTGGACCAGATGGTGCGTTGTATGTTGTTGACTACTATCGGCAAAGCATCGAACACCCGGAGTGGATGTCGGACGAAATGGCGAAGTCGGGCGTGTTGTATAACGGCAAAGACAAAGGCCGCATCTACCGCATCGTACCTGAAAACGGCCTGCCCATGAACTGGCTCGGTCAACTCGATTTAGGGAAGAAAACCACCGCCGAACTCGTCGCACTGCTCGATCAGCCCAACGGCTGGACCCGCCGAACGGCGCAGCGGCTGCTGTATCAGCGCAACGACCGGGCCGGTATCGAACCACTTCGCAACCTGATTGCCAACGCCGAACGGCCCGAAGCCAACGTGCCAGCTTTATGGTTATTGCGAAATCTGAACGCGCTTGATGCCGAAACGCTCCGGCTGGCCCTGCGCAACCCGGTAGCAGGCGTGCGCGAAACGGCCATCCGCGTGGCCGAAGACGCCAATAACCCGGCTCTGCTATCGGCCCTGCTACCGCTGGCAAGTGACACCGACGCTAAAGTACGCTATCAACTGCTTTGTACGCTGGGCCGAAGCAACGACTCCCGCGCTGAAGAGGCCCGGTTAGCCATTCTGAAACGCGGCATCGATGACCCCTGGGTAGGTCCGGCGGCATTGGCGGGCGCATCGGGCCGCGAAATGGCACTCTACAACGTAGCAAAACAGGCTTTTGGCGCGAAACCGTCCAATGCAAAGCAAACGTTTTTTGCCTACATCGGTGCAACGCTCGGCAACCGGGCGCAGCCTGCCGAAGTGGCCCAGCTATTCCGCCCCGATGCACAGGCCGACTGGTGTCGGGTGGCGGCTTTGTCGGGATTGGCACGGCTGTGGCAGCACCGGGGCGTTACGGTACAACTTTCCAACACCGACCGGCTGGCTCTGTTGCCCAACCTTAACGGCCCGGTGCCACCGGATAGCTGGCAAACTCAACTCGATTTGCTGCGGTTAGTGGGCTTGCCGAAAACCAGTTCAACCGTGACCGATGTAGCGAAGCAGGCTGCTCAGATAGCGACCAATGCCCGGCAGGACGTAGCCCGCAGGTCGGCGGCTGTACAGTTGCTGGCCCTGTACAAACCGGCGGCTTACGAAAAACTGCTGGCTGAATTGACCGTACAAAAAGGGCCGGAGCCGTTGCGGTTGGCGGCTTTCCAGTCGCTGAGCCGCTCGGCCAGTCGGCGGGCCTGTACGCTGGCACTTGCCGACTGGGCCGCGCTGACGCCCACCCTCCGGCGCACAGCCATCGATGCGTTTATGGATCAGCCCGACCAGATTCTGGCTCTGCTGGCGGCCATCGACCGGCAGCAAATTCAGCGCACCGATCTCGACTGGCACCAACAGGTGCATTTGATGAACTACGACGACAACCGCATTCGCACCGAAGCCCGCCGACTCCTGGCCGCTGACGAAGACCGGCAGGTAGTGCTGGCGAAATACCAGCCCGCTTTGGTGAAAACGGGTCAGGCAACGAGTGGGAAAACCGTTTTTCAGCGGGTGTGCAGTAGCTGTCATCAACTCAACGGACAGGGCGTGGCGTTCGGGCCTGACCTGACAACCTTGCGCAACCGCAATCCGCAGAGCATCATGACCGAAATTCTGCACCCTAACCATTCCATCGCCGACGGCTATGATTTCTACACGGCCACCCTGCGCAATGGGCAGGTCGTGTCGGGGATTCTGGCCCGCGAAACCAGCACCACGCTGACATTGCGCGGGCCGGGCGGAACCGAAACCGTTGTGTCACGCACCGACGTTTCGCGCCTTGACAAATCGAAACAATCGGCCATGCCAGTGGGACTCGAAGCGCAGATCAGCCTTCAGCAAATGGCCGATTTACTGGCATACATACGCGGAAAGTAGGGCTGCCCGGTCCTACATTTCGCTGTATCTTTAACGCAAACGCGAATTTTTACGCTCCGTTTACGTTACTACAAACGTTCCTAACAACTTTTTCGCACGAATTATGGCCGAACGCATCAGCTACGGCAAAACCTGGTGGGGGCAGCAATGGCTCAATGCACTGTCTCAGATTGACGAAGCCAACCGACTACCGCGTGGTAAGACTTACGCCAACAAAGGGGCGGTTCAGAATCTGAAAATCGAGAATAATCAGATCAGCGCGTCGGTGCGGGGCACGGCTCCCCGGCCTTACCGCGTGAAACTAACTGTGCCGCTGTTTACGAAACAGGAGCGCGATTGGCTGCTGACCGAAGTACAGGAAAATCCGGCTATTCTGGCGCAGCTTCTCAACCGTCAACTACCCGAAGAGTTGGTGCAGTTTGCCCAGAAACGCGGCATTCGGCTGTTCCCCCACTCGTTCGATGACCTCGGCATGGGCTGCTCGTGTCCCGACTTCGCCATTCCGTGCAAACACCTTGCGGCAGTGGTGTACGTCATCGCCAACGAAATTGACCGCAATCCGTTTTTAGTGTTTTTGTTGAAAGGGCTTGATATTCTCGATGAACTGAAAAGTCAGCAGGCCGACGTACTCAGCGGGGGCATGGAAACGGTGCTGCTTCTACGTGAACTTGGCACCGACGACCTGCCCGACGATGAAGACTGGACACCCGACGACGATGCCCGCGCCCAACTCGACTTTGCTACCATTCCGCCCCTTGCCGACCAACTCCTGCACCTGCTTCAGCCCGAAACAACGTTCACCAAAAGTGATTTTATGAAGTCACTCAGTCGGGCGTATAAACTCTTCGGTAGTGCCGACGTCCGGCCCGTCAAACGTTCGCCTACGGTGTACACGAATGGGCGTATCGCCAAACCTGCGCCTGCCGAAATCAGCCATCCCGACCCCAGCGACAGTATTGAATTGCAGTTAGACGAGCTGATGGAGATTAAGAAGGTCGGCGTTTTTACCGAACATGGCGAACAGCGCAACTTCGCTGATTATGACCTGACCGACCTGACCAAGTGGCTCGATACGCTTACCGAGGCCGATTTCGCCGAAATGAGCGATTCGGTGCGGGGGCTATATTTAGCCTACCAGTTTTCGGCGGCTTTGCTGCGCCGGGGGGCTGTGGTGCCGCAGTTGCTTTGTCTGGGTCTGAAAGAAGATCAGTATCGGGTGCGGTGGTTGCCCGCGATGCTCAACGAGGCCGTTCAGAAACAGACGGATTTGCTGGCCGCGCAACTGCCGCCGTTGCTGCTAACCCTGCGCTGGCAGAAAGAATGGCTGGCTCTGCCCGGTCGCGAACAGGTGCTGATGCTCTGTTCGCTGCTCATGCGCCCGACCATCCACGACACCACTATCGAACTCTGGGAACGCTGGCCGCTCGAAGATGCCGACCGGCTCTTTTTCGGCGTCGAAACCATTCGCTTTGAAGGGTTCGGCAAGCGCGAAATGCCGCTGGCAATGCAGCTTTGGCTGAACGACTTCTTCCTGAGCCACAAGCGATTCGTGCCAATTCTGGTGGTAGAAGACAGCGAACTCGGAGACGAGTTTCGCATGAGTTTACTCGTGCGCGACCGCGAAGCGTCGGCCACGTCGGCGGTGCCGCTGACGGAGGTGTTGACGCAAAAGCAATACGCGTCTATTCGCATGGCCGTTTTGCAGGACATGCTCGTACTGTCGCGGCACTTCCCCGACCTGACCCAACTGACCAAAGCCGACGGAGCGGCCCACCTGTTCTACAAACCCGACGCATTCGTGAAAATTCTGCTCGAAACGCTGCCCCGGATGCAGTTGCTCGGCATTGCGCTCTGGTTACCCAAGTCGCTGCAACATTGGGTGCGGCCCCATATCGGCGGACGGCTGAAGGCCAAAGTCACGGCCAGCAATGCGTTTATGAAATTAGACGATATGCTGTCGTTCGACTGGCAGGTGGCTCTCGGCGATCAGATGGTAAACGTGTCGGAGTTTGAACAGTTGGTGAATCGCCGGACAGGCTTAGTCAAGATCAAAGACCAATACGTGCTGCTCGACCCGAACGACCTCGCCAAACTCAAAAAGCAACTCGAAACCCCGCCCGAACTAACGGGTGCCGAACTGCTGAAAGCCGCTTTGGCCGAAGAGTACAAGGGCAACCGCGTCGGCATCTCGCCCGACGTGTACGAACTAATCCGTCAGTTCACCGACGCGCAGGCGCAACCCTTGCCCAGCGCGCTCAACGCGCAGCTTCGGCCCTATCAGCAACGCGGCTACGACTGGCTTATCAAGAATACCGCGCTCGGCATGGGTAGCCTGCTGGCCGACGATATGGGTTTGGGTAAAACCCTGCAAGTCATTGCGTTACTGCTTAAATTCAAACAGGAAGGCCGGTTTGGGAAACAGAAAGGATTGGTTGTTTTGCCCACTACGCTATTGACTAACTGGCAGAAAGAAATAGCCAAATTCGCCCCCGATCTGATTCCGTATATCTACCACGGGCCGGGCCGCAAACTGCCCGGCGAGTCTAAGCCCGGCGACTACGACCTGCTGCTGACGACTTACGGCGTAGTACGAACCGACCTCGACAAGCTGAAAAAACAGACGTGGGCCGTGTTAATCATTGACGAGGCCCAGAACATTAAAAATAGCGATACCGAACAAACGAAGGCTGTAAAATCTCTGAAAGCAACTATTCGGATTGCCCTGAGCGGCACACCCGTCGAAAACCGGCTGTCGGAGTTCTGGAGCATTATGGACTTCGTGAACAAAGGCTACCTGGGCGGCCTGACGAAGTTCAACGAAGAGTTTGGCAAGCCCATTCAGCAGGAACGTGACCACCAGAAACTCGATTTGTTTCGGCGCGTCACCAGCCCGTTTCTGCTCCGGCGCGTAAAAACCGACAAAACCATCATCAGTGACCTGCCCGACAAAATTGAGAACAACCAGTTTTGTGCGCTCACGTCGGAGCAGGCGGCTTTGTACGAGAGCGTGGTGCAGGAGAGCATCCGGGCCATCGAAGAAAAAGACGGTATTGCCCGGCGCGGGCTGGTGCTGAAACTGATGACCGCCCTCAAACAAATCGGCAACCACCCGCATCAATATTTGAAAGAAGGAAATGCAAGCCCCGCGCTGTCGGGTAAGGCCACGTTGCTGCTCAACCTGCTCGAAACCATCTACGCCAGCCACGAAAAAGTCCTGATTTTCACGCAGTACCACGAAATGGGTGTGTTGTTGCAACAGTTTATTCAACAGGCGTTTGGGCACCAGCCGCTCTTTCTGCACGGCGGTTCGTCGCGCCCCGAACGCGACCGCATGGTCGAACAATTTCAGAAAAACCGTTCCGACCACACATTTATTCTGTCGCTGAAAGCGGGCGGCACCGGCCTGAACCTGACCCAGGCCAACCACGTCATCCACTACGATTTGTGGTGGAACCCGGCTGTTGAAGCGCAGGCCACCGACCGGGCGTTTCGCATCGGCCAAACCAAAAACGTGCTGGTTTATCGGCTGATGAATCAGGGTACGCTCGAAGAGAAAATCGACGCCATGATTCGCAGCAAAAAAGAACTCGCCGACCTCAGCGTGAAAACCGGCGAAACCTGGATCGGTGATCTGAACGACGAGGAGTTGAAAGAGTTGGTAAGTTTGGGGTAATGTAATATCTTTCAACTATGACCACAGGTGTTTTGGAGACTGAAAAGCTTTTGAGCCGACTGTCAAGGGCTGAGAAAGCACAGATTTTGCAATGGATTGTGCAGGATTTGGGCGATGCTTTTCCTGGCATCGAGCGTCAGCCGGGTGTGTTGGGCGGGGCGGCCTGTGTGGTACGAACGCGCATACCCGTCTGGTTGCTTGAACAGACGCGCCGATTAGGTGCTTCGGATGCCGATTTGTTGCTGGCTTACCCCTCGCTCCGCGCTGCTGACTTGGCAAACGCGTGGGCGTATGTGCGTTCGCACGTAGCAGAAATTGACGCGGCCATTACACAAAACGGATCTAAAGTGACGACGAACTGAAAGAGTTGGTAAGTTTGGGGTAAACTGCAAACTGCGTGGGTTTAGCCATTGAATTTAGCTAAATTTGTTGGTTAAATCCACGCAATTTGCAAAACAATGATTGAACGCGCTATTCGCCCCCACCTTGAAGCACACTTACGTTCTAATAAGGTTCTTGTTTTAACGGGAGCCAGACGGGTCGGTAAAACTGTTTTGCTGAATCAGTTGGCCGATGCTTTCGACGGGCCAAAGATGATGCTGAACGGCGACGACCTCAGCACTGCCGAACTCCTCAACGACCGGCGCGTAGCTTCGTATCGACGCTGGTTAGGAACTACTGAACTGCTGCTGATTGATGAAGCGCAGGTTATACCCGATGTGGGCCGGGCACTGAAGCTGCTTATCGATTCGTTCCCTAATCTGACCATTGTTGCCACTGGCTCATCGGCGTTTGACCTGACGAACCGCACGGGCGAACCGCTCGTGGGGCGACAGTTGCTGTATACACTTTACCCGTTGTCTCAACTGGAACTGTCGGCTACGGAAACGTATCCGCAAACCCGCGACCGGCTGACCGACCGGCTTATTTTTGGCAGTTATCCCGACATTGTTCGGGCCGAACACATACCCGACCGTGTTGATTATTTAAAAGGGCTGGTTTCGTCTTATCTGCTGAAAGACATTTTATTGTTTGAACAAATCCGAAACGCCCAAAAAATGCTCCAGTTGCTGCAATTGGTGGCTTATCAGGTCGGTAACGAAGTATCGAACGACGAACTGAGTCGGCAATTGCAGATTGATCGGAGTACAGTAGTGCGCTATTTAGACTTGTTTACGAAGGTATTCATTTTGTTTCGCTTAGGTGGTTACAGCAACAATCTGCGGAAAGAAGTAACGAAATCCGCTAAGTGGTATTTCTTTGATAACGGCATCCGAAACGCGCTCATCAACAACTTTTCGTTGCCAAATCAACGGAACGACATCGGCGCGTTATGGGAAAATTATATAATCGCTGAACGATTGAAACGAAACGCCTATCAGCGCAGCCAGGCCGTTCCTTACTTCTGGCGTACCTACGACCAACAGGAACTTGACTGGCTCGAGGAAGAAAATGGGCAGTTGGCAGGTTATGAAATCAAGTGGCACACGAACCCCGTTCGATATCCAAAAGCCTTTCGGACGGCTTACCCGGAAGCATTGTTACAAACCATAAACCCAAATACCTATCTGGACTTTATAGCATAAAGATTCACGATACATCTATATCTCCGCACCCTCTGGTGTTTGCAGCACGTCTTTCTGATGCGCCCACATTTCCTGGAAAACAGCACTGCGCTGCCGCAATTCGACAAATGAACCTTCGTCTACGACGTGGCCTTTGTCGAGGATGTATACGTAGTCGAACAGGGGCAGCAGGTGGAGCCGGTGGAGAGTCGAAACGATGGCTTTGTCGGTGAATTCGCGCAGGAGGGCGTGGTAAATCAGTAACTCGGTTTTGGGGTCGACGCTGCTCGTAGGCTCGTCCAGCAGCACAACATCACTACTGCGGGCGGCCAGAATGCCCCGCGCCAACGCCAGCCGTTGCCGCTGCCCGCCCGATAGGTTCACGCCTTTCTCCTGAATGTTGGTCTCCAGCCCGTTGGGCAAATGCCTGGCTACGTCGGCGAATTGGGCCATATCGCAGGCTTTCCAGACGTCGGCTTCGGGGAAGGGCAGACCGAGGGTGATGTTGTAGGCAATGGTGTTCTCGAAAATCTCCGGCTCCTGCGGAAACAGCGTCACCGTGTTGGCTACCGCCCGCAGCGAATCATACGAACGCCCATCGGCCTGCATCACCAATCCCGGCTCAGTCGGATATAATCCGCGCAAGAGGGTCAGCAGCGTACTTTTGCCCGACCCACTTTCGCCGATAAAGGCTACGCGCTTGCCCCGGTCGAGCCGAATCTGCACGTCGCGCAAGGTCGTTGTCGGATGGGCTGTGACGCCGACAGGGCGATTGTGTGAGAAATTTAAATGACTGATTTGTACGGTTTTCCAGTTGTTGGGCAGGTGTTCTAACTCGGCGCGTTCGTGACCGGCGTAAGCCTGGCCGATGCTGCGGGCCGTTTGCACGTCGGTATTGAACCGCACAACCTGCGTGTACTGATACGCCACGTCGTGAAAAACGCTCGTGAACTGATTCACGTAGCCCAGCAACGTAACTAAGCCGCCTACCAGAAACACCTTGCCCGGCTCGTAATGCTGATACACATAGCCCGTTGCCATCACCAAATAAATGAGTGCTACCAGCATACTTGCCACAAACCACTTCCATTCGTTGATGCGTACCTGCCGCATAAACGGCTGAAAAACAGCCGCTACTTTACTTGCCAGCCCGCCCTGAATCTGGTTTTCGAGCCGAAGTGTAATCACTGTGATAATATTCGACAGGCTATCGAACAGCGTTGACGACACGGTGTGTTCGCGTTCGTTGGTTTCGTCTAACGCTTTGATAAAAGGCCGGTCGAAACGCAGAATAACCCAGACCGTCAGTACGCCCAACGCCAGCCCCGCCAGTCCGAACACGGGCGAGAAATAGAGCATGGCTCCAAACGAAAACAGCAGTTTCATCAGCGCGTGCAGATAGATAAACCCATCCTGGAAGAAATCCTTGAGTGCTTCGTACGCTTTGCGGATGCGGTTGATAGTGGCCCCGCTGTGGTGGTCTTTGTGCCAGCCAACGGGCAGGTGCAGCGTTTGGTGAAACAGTTCGTCGAGGTAGTTGCGGCTGAGGTTGAAGGCCAGCCGACGCTCCATTATCCGCGCCGGGCCATGAAACGCCCACTCGCCGAGTTCCAGTGCCACGTAGCCGCCCGCATAGAGCCATACGAACCGCAGAATATCGGTATTGGCCTGCTGAAGCTGACCAACGAACCAGCCAAACAGCAATGGATGCATGGCCGATACAACGTTTGCCAGAACAAACAGCAAATAAATCAGCACATACTGCCGCTTCTCGTGCCGTGCATAGTGCCAGGCCGTGCGTAGTAGCGACAGATAAGGATTGTTCATACAGTTGGTTACAGTGTGGGTACGAACTAAAAATTATACCCTATTGCAAAGGTAGTGTTATTGCCCTTGTTTTTGAACAAAACCAAGATGCAACGGCCAGAAATGTCTGTAAAAACAGTGACTTGTATTGGTTTTCCGATTGACTTTCAGTAATTTTGCGACCTGATTTGAGGGGGTGCCGTTTGGGGCGAACTTAGCGGTGCCTGTTGCCTGTTATTGAATTACATAACTTTTGTATAAAACAAGCTAATGGCTCGCGATTTATCGTTCACGAGAAACATCGGTATCGCTGCTCACATTGATGCGGGCAAGACGACAACAACCGAACGTATCCTTTATTACGCTGGCGTAAGCCACAAAATCGGTGAGGTACACGACGGTGCCGCCACCATGGACTGGATGGAGCAGGAGCAGGAGCGTGGTATTACCATTACCTCGGCTGCTACTACTGTTGACTGGACCTACCGCGACCAGAAATACCACATCAACATCATCGATACCCCCGGCCACGTTGACTTCACAGTTGAGGTAAACCGTTCGCTGCGCGTTCTCGACGGACTGGTATTTCTGTTCTCTGCCGTTGATGGCGTTGAGCCGCAGTCAGAAACCAACTGGCGCCTGGCTAACAACTATAACGTTGCCCGCTTAGGCTTCGTAAACAAAATGGACCGGTCGGGTGCCGATTTCCTGAACGTGTGTAAGCAGGTGAAGGAAATGCTCGGTTCGTATGCTGTGCCCCTTCAGTTGCCCATCGGCGAAGAAGACAATTTCAAAGGCGTAGTTGACTTGGTGAACTTCCGGGGTATTGTCTGGAACGAGTCGGATAAAGGCATGACCTTTACCGAAGTCCCCATTCCCGACGATATGCTGGATGAAGCAACCGAATGGCGCGAAAAACTCCTCGAAGCCGTTGCCGAATTCGACGACAGCCTGATGGAGAAATACTTTGAAGACCCTGAATCTATCTCGGAAGACGAAATTCTGGCGGCCCTGCGGAAAGCAACCATCGCCATGAAAATCGTTCCGATGCTGTGCGGTTCGTCGTTCAAAAACAAAGGCGTGCAAACCATGCTCGACTATGTGATGGCCCTGCTGCCTTCACCGATGGACAAGGAGAGCATCAAAGGTACCAACCCGAACACGGGCGAAGAAATTTCGCGTAAACCCAGTGTTAGCGAGCCATTTGCGGCTTTGGCGTTCAAAATTGCCACTGACCCCTACGTGGGCCGCTTGTGCTTCATTCGCTCGTACTCAGGTACGCTGGAGTCAGGCTCGTATGTTCTGAACAACCGGTCGGGCAACAAAGAGCGTATCTCGCGGATTTTCCAGATGCACGCCAACAAGCAAAACCAGATCGAGCGTCTGGAAGCGGGCGACATTGGTGCTGTGGTTGGTTTCAAAGACATCAAAACCGGCGATACGCTGTCGGATGAGAAGAACCCGATTGTACTGGAGTCGATGGTATTCCCCGACCCCGTTATCGGTTATGCTATCGAGCCGAAGAAAACGGCTGACCAGGATAACTTCTCGAAGGCTATCGGTAAACTGATCGAAGAAGACCCAACCCTGAAAGTTGAGTCGAACGAAGAAACCGGTCAGACCATCATCCGGGGTATGGGTGAGCTTCACCTCGAAATTATCATCGACCGGATGCGTCGGGAGTTCAAGGTAGAAGTAAACCAGGGTGCGCCACAGGTTGCCTACAAAGAGGTGCTAACCAAGCAGGTAGAGGGACACCGTGAAGTATACAAGAAGCAAACGGGTGGTCGCGGTAAATTTGCCGACATCGTGTTTGACCTCGGTCCCCGCGATCCTGAAGAAGACGGTTCGGTTAAGCCGGGTCTGCAATTCGTGAATGCTATTGTGGGTGGTGTGATTCCGAAAGAATTCATCCAGCCGGTTGCTAAAGGTTTTGAAGAGTCGCTGAAAAACGGCCCGTTGGCTGGCTTCCCGCTCGAAAGCATGAAAGTGCGGCTGTTCCACGGTTCGTACCACGACGTTGACTCCGATTCGTTGTCGTTTGAACTGGCGGCCCGGATTGGCTTCAAAGAAGCCGCTCGTCAGGCTGGTCCGAAACTGCTCGAACCAATTATGGCCGTTGAAGTACTGACGCCGGAAGAATACACCGGTCCGATCACGGGCGACCTAAACCGCCGTCGGGGCGTGATGAAAGGCATGGACTCGAAGGCCGGTTCGCAGGTTATCAAAGCCGACGTACCGCTGTCTGAACTGTTCGGCTACGTGACGGACCTCCGCACGATGTCGTCGGGTCGGGCTACGGCTAACCTGACGTTCTCGCACTACGAAATCGTGCCGCAGAACATTGCCGACACGGTAGTAGCGAAAGAAAAAGGTACAATAAAGGCGTAATTGCCTGAACAAATAGATACCAACATGAGTCATCCCGAATTTTAGGGACACTCTGAAAAAAGAACCTCCTTTCTTAGCTTTGAGCATCACCACAACGCCAAAGCCAGAAAGGAGGTCTTTTTTATGGCAACGCCATGCACACAAAATAACAATACGACGCGCGTAAAGTCAACCGCGAATGACTTTCTACAAGCCCGAATACAGCACTATCTCCAACCCATTCAAGACCAGCTACTCCAGCAAATCGACAAGCGACTCGTAGCTACCTTTGCGACCTTGTTTAGCAGCATTCTGCTCTTTCGTAACACGAAGATGGGACTGCTACTGAGTGAGTTAGGAGGCTATATCGCTGGGCATGCCCACGCCCCGGCAGGTACCAAACGCCTAAGCAACCTCTTACGATGCGCCTATTGGGACGCTGCTGTTATCGAGGAGTTTTTCTGGGCCAAGACCCAACGACGCATTGCCCAACTGGCGACTATGGGCAAACGGCCTTTGCTGGTGTGGGATGATAGTCGCATCGAGAAGCCAGAAAGTTGGTTTGTCGAAGGACTTTGTTCAGTCGAAAGTAGCAAGGGGAAACGACTCACCAAGATCAAGAAAGGCTTCTACAAGCCCCCTTCAGCCCGCATCTGCGTGCCGGGCTTTCACTGGACGGGTGTATTACTGGCCGCGCTGGGCGAAACACCCAGTGTGTGCCAGATGAGTTGGTGGACGACGCGGGGCAAGCATAAAGAGGTGGGTACCAACATCATGTTCCGTCTGCTTAGGCAGTTACAGGCCCATCTGCCAGCTTCCGTGCTGCATGTGCTGGATCGGGGCTATGCCAGTAGCTGGACGATTGAGTGGATGAGCCACTTCAAACAGGACTTTCTGGTGCGCTGGAAAAAGAATCACCTACTGACTCACGGCGAAAAAGGCACCAAACAGACCCATCTGCTGGCCCGTAGTTGTGCGCCCCAGAGCCGTAAGCTCCTGCGCGACAAGGAACGTAAGATTACCAAACAGGTCAGTGTGGGTTGGCTGGCCGTTCGTCATGCGGAGCATGAGCTATTGCCTTTATGGTTGCTGGTGGTCCGGGATCGCAGGCATCAGCAACCGCCCATGTACCTGCTCACATCCGTACCCGTCCGGGATGTGCATCAGGCTTGGCTACTGGTACACAGTTACATGCACCGTTGGCAGATTGAACAGGCTTTTCGAGCGGGCAAGGCCGAGTTCGGCCTGGAGTCGCCCCGGCTGTGGTTCTGGGAGAACCGGCTAAAGCTGTTGGGCATAGTCAGTTTAGTGTATGACTTTCTGTTATCGCTGTTACGCCACTGGCCGGATTGGATACCCCTATTTTTGAAACGGTGGGTACCCCGAACAGGCAATCGGCACCGATGCTCGTCGGTGCCGATTTACAGACTGCGGTTAGCCATCTCAAACGCTTTAATGGTGGCCTTCGCCCTCACTCAAAATTCGGGATGACTCATGTTTATGTTTTGAACTTTTGCGCTCGGCTGTGTAGTTTAGCAGGAGTAAAATTCAATAGCGATGAACGTTCAGTATATTTCTAATCAGCAGGGTAAGCGCACGGCGGTGGTGGTGCCGATTAAGGAATGGAATAAAATAAAAAAGAAGCTGGATTTGCCCGACGATGAATCCGTTGCTGACGAAGACGTACAGTTGACGAAAGAGCAGCTAATCGCTGATGTGAAAGAGGCTTTGGAAGAGGTAAAATTGCACAAGCAGGGGAAAATTAAGTTGCAGTCATTAGACGAATTCTTGAATGAATTATAGAGTTATTACCTCAGATTCGTTTCGGCGTAAAGCGAAACCGTTAGCTAAAAAGTATCCCTCGCTAAAATCAGAGTTAGCTAAGTTAGGTAAAACGATTGCTGAAAACCCAACCCAGGGTACTGCGCTTGGTAGGAGTTGCTACATAATTTGGTTATCTATCAAAACAAGCGGGGCGGTGCCCGCGTGATTACTTATAAAGGAAACTGTTAAATATTCATAATAATCAAATAGTGATACTTTAGTTATCCATCGCTCCGCCATATTTGTCTCATCATCTGTTATCACTTTTCCTGAAAGTTAATTTTTCTTAACCGTGTTTTATATACGAATTTTTTCGTACATCTTTACTACGAAATGTTTCGTATGCAACGAACGTATCTCAAGTTGCATCTACTGGTTACGCGCTAAACCTATCTTTTCGCGATTTCATGAAAAAGCTTTTCTTCTTCATTTGTCTGCTGGCACTCCCTGGACTATTATGGGGGCAAATCAACCCAGCAACGGGCCGTATCAGCGGCACTATCATCGACTCGCTCGGTGCGAAACCTGTGCCGTTTGCGACGGTAGCCCTGCAATTGCCAGACGGCAAAGTAATGATGGGGAAAACAACCACAGAAGCGGGTACGTTTCTGTTTGATAATGTTGCCAATGGCACTTATCAATTGGCTCTTTCGTTGGTTGGCTATCAGGCCAAAACGCTCAAAAACATCATATTAACTACCGATAAACCAGCCTTCGACGCAGGTACTATCCAGCTATCAGCCGATGCCAAAACGCTGAACGAAGTAAACGTAGCCGGTCAGAAATCGCTGGTAGAAGACAAAGGCGACCGCCTGGTGTATAATGCTGAAAAAGACATCAGCAACGCGGGCGGCACCGCCGTAGACGTGTTGCGAAAAGTGCCGACGCTCACGGTCGATCTGAATGGTAACGTGACGATGCGTGGTAATAGCAATCTGAAGGTCCTGATTAACGGCAAACCGTCGGCGATGATGGCGCGAAACTTAGCCGACGCGCTTCGGCAAATGCCCGCCAACACTATAAAGTCGGTAGAAGTTATCACCAGTCCGGGCGCGAAGTACGATGCTGAAGGGGCTGCCGGGGTCATCAACATTATTACCAAAAAGGCATTGCAGGGCTTCAACGGATCGGTAAACGCCACAGGGGGTAATTTCAATAATTCGGTGGGCACAAACCTGAATCTGAAAAAGAAGAAAGTTGGCGTTTCGTTATCGGCCAATATGTATAACTACCGCAACATTGCCGAAAGCATTTCGCGCCGAACCAGTTTGCAGGCCGGCGTACCCACCAGTTTGCTAACGCAGCAAAACGAGCAGGATAACTGGGGCGTGGGTGGTTATGGCGAAATGAGTGCCGACTACGATTTCGACAGCACGAGCCGACTCAACTTCGCGGCCAACGTCTGGGGTGGGAATTTCCCGAACAATTCAGTATCCGTAGTTCGGTTAACCGACCCGGCAGGGGTTGAGCGTCAGGCGTTTCGCAACGATATTCGGTTCCGTAATCCGTATGGCAACGGGCAACTGGATTTGGGCTATACCAAGACGTTTAAAAAGCCCGAAGGCGCGTCAGCTAACCGGGAGTTTTCGCTGCTGACGCAGTATAGCCGAATGCCCGACAACTATTTCTACGATACCGACCGCTACGCCATCACAGGTGAACTGCTCATTTACCGCGAACGCAGCACCAACTACAGCCGTAACAAAGAATATACCATACAGGCCGATTATACACACCCGCTTGCCGTGCGCGGCCCCAACGACACGGCTACGTACACAATTGAACTCGGCGCGAAAACCATTCTGCGCGACATTGGCAGCGAGTTTCGGGTCGACCAATCTGCCGATGGGCAGGGACCGTTTGTGCCGAACCCGGCCCTCTCCAACGATTTTGCTTACACGCAGGTGATTTATTCGGGTTATACCTCGCTGCGGATGGAAACCAAACGCGGCTGGACGCTGAACGCCGGGGCGCGGCTGGAACATACGGGTATTCGGGCCAATTTCATCACAACTGATACGCGTTTCACAACCGATTATCAGAACCTGATTCCGAGCGTAACGGTATCGAAGAAAGTAAAAGAGAACACGCTGAAAATCAGTTATACGCAACGCATCACGCGCCCGCTCATCTGGTATCTGAATCCGTGGGTAAACGCGGCTGACCCGCAGAACATTCAGGTGGGCAATCCCTTTCTGAATCCTGAATTGACGCACAGTACGGAGTTCTCGCACAGTTTATCGACCAAAAAAGGACTGTCTGTAAACTCGTCGCTCTACTGGCGGCAGACCGATAACGCGATAGAATACCTCGCGACGGTGGATGCCAACGGTGTTTCGACCAATAGTCCGCAAAATATTGCCCAGCGTAAAGCCTTCGGTCTGAACGTGAACCTGTCG
The DNA here is from genome assembly GCF_001988955.1 of Spirosoma montaniterrae. Lineage (NCBI taxonomy): Bacteria > Pseudomonadati > Bacteroidota > Cytophagia > Cytophagales > Cytophagaceae > Spirosoma > Spirosoma montaniterrae. Next base: position 5,222,913 of record NZ_CP014263.1, read on the forward strand.
GGGCAACCCAACAAAAACTGGAACCTGAGCGGGGGAATCGACGGGCGATACGTGTATCTGAATAGCCCGACGCTGCAACAAAGCAATAGCGGCTTGATTGGGAATTTCAATCTGAACAGTACCTACAAACTCCCCAAAAATTACACGCTTCAGGTGAACGGTAACTACGGAACCGGCTGGGTGTCGCTGCAGGGTACGTCGACGGGCTGGTTATGGTACGGTATTTCGGGCAAGCGCGAGTTCTGGGATAAAAAAGCCAGCCTGACACTTGCCCTGAATAACCCATTCGCCCGGAGTTTTACGCAAACTAACCGGCAGGAAGCTCCCACGTTTGTGGCTGAGAGCCAGTGGACAATCATCAACCGTTCGGCTCGCCTGACGTTTGAGTGGCGATTCGGGCAGATGACCGCCGGGGGCAAACAAAGCAAAAAAATCAGCAACGACGACCGGGGGCGTTAACTTCCATAAGGGGACGACTTAAGTCGCCCGCTTACGGAAGTTAACGTTTCTGGGCCGATGCCCGCTTCAAATCCTCAAGCAAAATCTCTTCAAAGCCGGGCAGGGTTTTGTAAGCATAGACGGCCCGCCATTTTGTGTCTTTGTAGTCATACGACACTTCCAGATACGGCTTATCGCCGGGCGCACCGGCATCGTTTCGGCGGGTGTTGATGCGTACCGGAATGTCGCGGTAGTATTTGAAATAGTTGGGGTGGGTGAGGTAGCCGAGGGGCGTGGTGTCCCACGGTACAAACCCGTCGACGCCGAACAGTTGCTGGTTAAACCGCATCCAGGGACGCAGGTGGTCGTACACCCATTGATCGGCGGTATGTTTATTGTTCAGAAAGTCGATGTCTGTATCGCCCAGCAGCATATACACGCTACATTCGTAACCCGACAGTACCACCCGAATGCCCGCATCGAACAGCACCCGAAACGCATCGGGGTTCATCTCGAAATTGTAATCGCCCACACTCAGTTTTTCTAAGCCCGGCTTAAACGGTAGCCCCGGCGTTCGGCCCGCGCAGACAACTACTTCCTCAATCTGTGGAATCAGTTCGGGATGGTTTTTTACTACTGTAGCCACGTTCGTGACGGGGCCGATTGCCAGAATGGGCAGTTTTTCGGTTCGTAACGCAGCCGCCAACGCCCGGCTGGCATCTGTTTCGGTGCCGATGTCTTTGGCCGTCTCCGAGCCGCGATACAGCGGAATAGTGCGCCCGGTGCGGTTATACCAGCCGAGTAATTTCTGTGTCACGTCGTAGCCATACTGACCGGGTGCCACCGTGCTGATGCCCACCAGGTCAATTTTGTCGGGATGTTGCAAAGCCATGATGAGTGCGATGGCATCATCGACTTCGCGGGGCGTTTTGTCTTTCATACCGATCATAATATCGGTATCGAACCATACCCGGCGTGGCTGGGCAATGGCGAACGTTGAGAGCAGGAGCAGAAATAGAATTTTCATACAGTAACGCGGGTGGAAACCCGCCCGGCTTAGAAAGCTTTTTGACTGATTTATCAAGGCGGGTTTCCACCCGCGTTACAAAGATGAATGCGCTTTTTTGAGCAGTGCCTGCTTTGTTTCGAGCGATAAACTGAGCGGCAACTGCGCCAGGCCGATGAGCCGACGCATAATTTCGACACCGGTAAATTGTTGCCGCAGGCGGTCGTCAAAACCAGCCGGGCGTTCGTAGGCGGTCAGTACGGCGTCGATGAGGCTTGCTGGCTGTTCGGCCATCATCAGGTGGGCAATCAGTACGCCAAGATCAAATTCGGCAGGGCCATAGAAGCAAAATTCAGGGTCGATAATCTTCGTGCCGGTAGCCGTCTGGAGCCAGCTACCGGGGTAAAAATCACCGTGGAGCAGCGTCTGACCGTCAGCTAAATACGTGTCGCCCAGGGCCGCTACGGTTTGTTTCAGGTCGGCGTTGCGTTTGTAGGACATGGCTACTGTCTGCAAACCAGGCTGGATGCTGTCGAGATCGAAACCGTTGTCTTCCAGAAACGGGTAGTTAAAAATATGCTCGTGATTTAAGGATCGCATGGCCCGATTCGCAAAATTCGGGTCGGGTGCAGGGGCGCTGAAATGGCCGTGCAAGGCCGATAGATAGGCCGCTAAATCGCGGGCTTCAACCTCGCTGAGCTCGCGGTCGGGTTGGTACAAAAACGTGTAGTCACTGGCCGTACCGAGGTCTTCGATTAGTAAAATATTAGTTGCTTCGTCTATATCCAGCAGTCGTGGCATTCGTTCCGATACGGCCCGAACGCCCTGTGTTCGCTGGTAAAAACGGCCTTCGATAACGGCCCGGTCGGCGGGGGCGGCAATGGTTGGGTATTTTTCGACATAACCACGCGATTGCTTGATAATCAGCGTTCGGTCGGCGTGGTTTGGGGCGGTAATACGTAGCCGGAGGGTGTAATTCATGTTTCCTTCGCCCGGCTTCTCACTATGCGTAATGGTCTCGTTAAGGGCGAGCTGATTGCGTTCTCGCAGGTACTGCTGAATCTGCGCTGGTTGTTGACTATCTAACTGCATGAATTGTGTTGGTGATCGGATAAACATACGTTGGCTTTGCCCTCGTGGATTGGTGGAATGCGCCTGGCAACCTACCGCACGACGGCTAATTTTCCGGCTAAACCTTCGGTGCCATCTGCCGTAATGACTACAATCAAATAGATTCCGGTTTGCGCGGATCGACCCCGATAATCGCGTAAATCCCACGAGGCTGTGCCGCCCTGCGAACGGGTTTCGTACACGAGCGTACCGCCTGCATCCAGAATCTTGACGGTTGCGTTTTCAGTCAGGCCGTTAATGCCAACCGTACCCGTAAAATCGGGCCGGACAGGGTTCGGGAAGATGGTTAACCCCGTGAGCGTTTCGGCGGGTTCGGTGGCCGCTCCGCCGTAAGAAACCAACGCCATTGGCTGATTGGATGCGCCGGTTTGCACGAAAACGCGCCCACTAACGGGTTCAATAGCAATGCTTTGCACGAGGTTGTTCGGCAACGGGCTATTACCCGACGTGAACGTTTCCAGCAACTGCGACCCATCGGGCGAGACTACATACAGACCGCTGCGGGTGCCAATCCATTTACGATTTCCCCCGTCAACGGCCAACGCTGTGATTTGCTCATTCGCCAGCAGCCGACGCTGGTTCAGCAACGGCGGCTGCGCATCGACTGCGCCCCGAAAAACATCAGCCGGGTTGTCGAACACCGTTGGGCCGAGGTCGGTGCCAACCCAAATGGCTCCCGTTCGGTCTTTTACCAGACTCCGAACGCTATTGGTTGGTAAAGCACCTTCGCCCGTAAGCGTAGTCAGAAACCGGCTGCGGTTGGTCTGCGGGTCGAATACCAGCAGGCCGCTGCCCGCCTGAAGCCGGAGCCACAAAAAGCCATTATCATCGGGTACAACCTGCTCGATACTTGGTTGCCGAATAGCCGGAAATGATTGAAACGTACCATCAGGTCGGCGCACGTGCAAATTGGCCTGTGGCGTGTTACTATTGGTAGTTATCCACAAATTACCGTCAAAATCAGTGGATAAGTCGGTAATTCGTGGACTAATAGCGGGCGGGAGCAGAGCGAACTGCCCTCCCTGTTGAGCATCGTAACTGGCTAATCCGCTGCCAAAACTTGCTGTGTATAAACGCTGCCCTCCTTGCAAGTAGGTAGCTGCGTTAGAGCCGATGTTCGACCCCGTAATTCGTTGCCATTGACCGTCGGGCAGGTTAAGTTGGTCGGCGGTTGGGCCATCCGCTCGTATCAACGTAGCATCCTGCGGTCCGTTGGGCAGGGCCACCAGCGTATTCGAATAGGCGTACAGCCGCGCAAAACCATCGCGGCTGGGGCCTGCCGGAGCAATTGGTACGTTTAGTGTCCCGACGATGGATAAAACGCCGGTTTGCGCGTCGGCGGCCCAGGTTTGGCCTCCGTCGATAACCAGTTCACGCGGGTCGCTTAGCAGGGGTGCCGTTTGCAGACCCGCTCCCGGCAGTGTCAGACTGCGCTCGGTGGTAACAATCAACCCTGATGGAGCCGAAAACACCCTGACCAGACCGTTGGTTAACGGCTGCGTCAGAACCCACCGTCCGGGCTGTCGCTCAAAAATGCCCTGACCGTTTACGCTGGCTATTAACCGCCCCCGGTCGGTGGCAATAGATTCGGACCGTTGCGCTGGACCCGCCAGGGTGCGCCAGTTGGCCGGGTCGGCAATATTTACGTTGGGCGCAAACCGAACGGCCTGAATCCGTCGCTCAAACAGGGTGGGTTGCAGGGCTTCGGTAAGCGCGTATAGGCTATCGCTGGTTACGGCGGTTTGCAGAATGGGCAGGGGCGAACCATCGGGTCGGCGGCTGAAATACGTATCGCGGATTTCGCTGCGCACCACGTCGAACACGACCAGCCCAAAATCGGTGCTCAGATACGCATTGTTGCCAATCCGCAGAATGTGATTGATGCTCCGCGATGCGGGCAGATTTGGAGCCGTTGCAATCGTGCTAACGGTCTGCACCGCGCCGGGTTCGTTTTCCGGCGTAATCGTCAGTAAATCAATAGTGCCCGACCGATACGCAATCAGCAGCCGTTGCTGATCGGGCAGAAACAATAGTCGGCTGATACCCACATCGCTCAGGCCGCCTGGCTCTTTACGTAGTGTGGTAATCTCGCGGGTTGTTTTGTCGAAGTAAAAAAAGCCGTTCTGTGTTGCGGCATACACCTTATTGCCTACTACCGCTACCGACCGCCCCGACCGATAACTGGCGTGCGATTGCCAGGCGTTTAGCTGCGCGTGAGTGGTGAAAAATGAAAAGTGAAAAATGAAAAGTGAGAGGGTCGCGTTCAGGGCGAAAACTTTGCGCCACATCGCCAAAATGAACAACCATTTTTCACTTTTCATTTCTTCATTTTTCACTTATCACTCCCTTCACATCTTCATACGCCCACTCTTTTTGCCCGGCTGCGTCGCCGAGGTTGAAGCACCGGCGGCAGCGAGCTTCGTAGCTGTCGGTTTCGCCCAGCAGAACGCGTTCCTGCGATGGCACGAGCCGGTACGAATAATGCGCAATGTCGCCACAAACCACGCAGATGGCATGGACTTTGGTCACGTATTCGGCAATGCTCATCAACTGCGGCATGCAACCAAACGGCTGACCGGCAAAATCCATATCCAGACCGGCTACAATAACGCGTTGCCCCTGATTGGCTAAGGCATCGCAAACGGCAACGATCTCTTTATCGAAAAATTGGGCTTCATCAATGCCAACTACGTCGCAATCGCCCGCCATTGCCAGGATTTGGCCCGCTGTTTGCACGGGGGTCGATGGAATCGAGAGCGAACTGTGCGAAACTATGTCGGCGTCGTGATACCGGGTGTCGATAGTCGGTTTGAAAATGCGGACATTGAGCCGGGCAATGCGGGCGCGGGTAAGCCGCCGAATCAGTTCTTCGGTTTTACCCGAAAACATCGACCCGCAGATCACTTCGATCCAGCCGGTTCGCAGGTGGGGCGGTTCGCGTCGTCGGGTAGGTTCAATAAACATAAGTTGTATAATTATGGCCGTTGGCTTGAATTCTGGCACAAAGGCCACTTTTTTTCGCTTTCTTACAACATAAAAGCGGACTTGGAACAAAAACGATATATTTACAAAAGAAAGGCTTTTCCCGATGTCGAACAAGTTTAACGCCAACGCGCTTAACGAATACAGCAAGTCGTATGCCCGCCGAATTGCTGCCGACTTTTTTCATCAACATACCACCATCAGCGGCCAGCAAATTCTGACGCTGACGCCCATCAGTCAGATTAACCTGTTCGTCATCAGTAGTTTGTCGGATAAATGGCGGGCCGATGCCGAGAAGTTTCGGAGTCCATATTTTGACTTCACGAACACCGAGGTGCAGGAAGCGTTACAGCATTTTATGAATGTGGTATCGCAACACATTTCGGTTCGGCGCGAACACCTCGAACCGCTCCTTGCCGATGCAACCCGGCAGACAATCGTCATGATTTTCGACCCGCGTGCGTACTTCGACGATCTGCTGCGCGGCCAGCCCGATTTTATGGTGACAGCCGATGCCATCAAGCAGATTACCCGATACACGCGCATCAATCAGTTTATTCCGAAACACATCGCGCAACGCATGAACGGAAAATCGTTCGTGTACGTGAATCAGGCAATTGGCTACCTGGACGAAGCACTGACGCAGCATGGGCATCAACTCGAACATTACGACGGGTTTGTGGCACAATTCTCGGAGAAAGTGCCGATGGATGTACCGGCTTTGCTGCGAAACCACGTACCCGATGGGATTCGTACTGCCCCGGCCCGGTCGTTTTTCGATACGGCTGCCGAACCAGCCGTTCCGCCTGCCCCATTAGTGCCTGCCGACGCCGTTCCAGATTCGGTTGCTCCTGCCATTCCGCCCCAGGCCGATCCAACGTTGCCCCCCAGTTTGCCCGCTGAGGCCGAAGCATCAGGCGGGCCGCTGTTTCTGGGCGATGCGCCGGGCGTTGAACCCGTTGCACCTATTGCCCAGCCGTCGCAAATAGAAACGGGCAACTTGTCTTTGCCCGTAACGGATAGCTTGTCTGTGGCTGAAACCTTTACCCGCGCACCCATCGAGAGCGTGGCCCGCAGCATCTCGCTGAACCAGAAATTTCGGTTTATTAACCAGCTTTTCAACGGCAATTCGAGTGCCTACAATCAGGCCATCGAAGAGATCGATTCGCTCGATACCTACGGGCAGGCCCTCGACCTGATTTCCTACCGCTATGCCTCGCAATACCTCTGGGACATGAGCAGCGACGAAGTCAGCGAATTAGTGGAGATACTGAAGCGTCGATTTGCGTGACTATCCGTACTGTGATTCGTCGGATTGTTCTGACTGACTCTGATTATTTCGCCTTCGGCGATAAATCAGTGAAATCAACGTCAGCCAATCTAATCCGACGAATCATAGTCTATGAAGCACCTCTACCCGCCGTTTCTTGCTTTTCTGTTCAGTACTACCCTTACGGTTGCCCAGCCGACGTCCACGCAGCGCGAAGCCGATTTAAGCCGATTTTTGCAGGATTTGTTTCCCGTACAAACGGAAGGCATCGACTACCAAGCCGTATTCGACGTGCTGACACAACTCTACGCCAGCCCGCTCGACCTGAACACCGCCACCCGCGACGAACTCGAAACTACTTACATCCTCTCGGAGCGGCAACTAACCAATCTGCTTGCCTACCGCGCCGAACTGGGCAATTTGCTGTCGATCTACGAACTACAGGCTGTTCCAGACTTTGACCTGAATACCATTCGGCGGTTGCGTCCGTTCGTGACGGTAGCCAGTGGGCCGCGCCTGTTTGGTGCCCTGCCTACGCCCACCGACAACTATTTGCTGGTTCGTTACGAACGCATTCTTGAAGAACAGGTCGGGTTTTCGGAAGCCGCACCGAACAAAAGCGGCAAACTGCCAACCCGCTACAACGGAGGGCCGGGGCAGTTGTTTGTACGCTATCGGTACAGCCGCCCGCGCCAGTTTAGCTTCGGGCTAACGTTCGAGAAAGACCCCGGCGAAACATGGGTGTGGCAACCCGCCAATCGTCGGTACGGGGCCGATTTTGTTTCGTTTCATGTGCAGTTGCAAAACCGGGGTCGCTGGCGTAATGTGCTGCTGGGCGATTACCAGATGCAGGCAGGGCAGGGATTAGTGCTATCGGCGGGGTTTGCATTGGGTAAAAATGCCGAAACCGTGCAAACCGTTCGGCGACCCACGCTGGGCGCACGGGCCTACACGTCGCTCATGGAATCGGGCTTTTTTCGCGGGGCTACGGCCACCTACGCCATCCACCAAAACCTTGACCTCACACTATTGGCATCCCACGTCCGGCGCGATGCGAACACCGCCGATGATACCATTGCTACGTCGCTGCAAACATCGGGCCTGCATCGAACGCCGTCAGAGTTAGACGACCGGGGTAGTTTGGCTGAAACCAATCTGGGAGCACATTTGCTGTATCACCCGCGTCAGCAGGTGCAGTTCGGGCTAACGATGCTACGAACGACCTACGACAAATTTTTCCAGCGTCGCGCCCTGACCTACAACAATTACGAGTTTACAGGGCGGCAAAATCTGGTCATCGGGCTACACGGCGGCTATGTCTGGCGCAACTGGAATTTTTTTGGCGAAGTGGCCCGCAGCAGCGGTTCCCGAACCAACAGTGGCGGCATCGGGGCCGTGGGCGGAGCCTTAGCCAGCCTTACCAAACGGCTCGACATGGCTGTGGTATTCCGGCATTACGACCGAAACTTCCACAGCTTCTACGCCAACGCGTTCAGCGAAGGAAGTCGCAACATAAACGAAACCGGTGCGTATCTGGGCCTGAAATACAGCGTTTATCGCAAACTGACGCTTAGCAGTTTCATAGATTTCTACCGCTTCCCGTGGTGGAAATATTTAGTCGATAAACCGTCTGCCGGGTTCGATTATCTGGTACAGGCTCGCTACATGCCTAACCGACAGACGGCCTTTAGCTTTATTTTTCACGATGAACGCAAGGAGAAGAATTTGCCCGGCAGCAAAACCACCCCCCGCGAAGTAGTGGGCACCACGCGCCGGAACGTGGCTTTGAACGCCGATTACAAACCTATGCGGAGTTTGTCGATGCGGTCGCGGGTGCAGTGGGGGAGTTTTCAATACGCCGGGCGTGCGGCCTCTAATGGCTTCGTGCTGGTGCAGGACGCTACGCTCGACTACCGACGCTGGAGCCTGAGCGGACGCGTGGCCCTGTTCGGCACCGACGATTACGACAGTCGGCTGTATGTGTACGAGCGCGACGTGCTTTATGCCTTCTCGTTTCCGGCTTACTTCAACCGGGGCGTCCGGCATTATTTGCTGGTCCAGCACGACCTCAATAAACACCTAACCCTTTGGCTCCGCTGGGCCAGAACTGACCTCACTAATCAGGAAACTGTCGGCTCCGACCTCGACCAGATCAATGCACCCCACAAAACTGAAGTGAAGCTGCAAGCCCGCTGGCGGTTTTGACGGCAGACCATTTTAAAATTATTACTTTTACGAAAATGACCGAGTATTCCGATGAAGAAGGCCAACGAAATCGAATTGAACGACTTCCACAAAGCGCGGAACAAGCGATTGACCAAGAAAATCTCCGAGCAGCCCTCGATGTCGCAAGAAGAGTTCATCGAGCAAACCCGTCGTTTAGCCCGGCAATCCAGCCAGAATCTGGTGAAATCTGGCAGTTAAGCGAAGAGATAAAACTTCGCGAAGCTGAAGCTCTATATGCCTGGGCTGTTGCAACAAATCAGTTGTTCGATGCCGACGACTTCACGCGTCGCTGGTTCGCATCGGGTTGCGTGAAAGGCGGTGAAAATCAGGTTGTTTATGAAGGGGGTGATTTTGTGCTGAAGCGCAATAACCTCGCGTTTCATACCAGCTATCTCGAATATTTCGAGCGGTTGGTGCTGCATAATTGGCTGTTTCCTGATACGGAATACCATTTTATCGGGCTAATGCTGGTTGTTGAATCAGACGACGAGTTGCCGCAACTCCGGCCTGTTGTATCGCAGAAGGCGTTGCGTGCCGTTCGGGGTGCCACGCGCGACGAGGTGGCGGCCCTGATGGCGCAACTGGGCTTCTCGCGCCGATACGAAGACAACTACGCCAACGCCGACCACACGCTGTTTATCGAAGACCTGCACGATCAAAACGTACTGGTCGATGCTACTGGCGACCTGCTCATTTTCGACCCGGTCATTTACCTTACCAAACCGGGCGCATGAGGTTGGCGCAAAAAGCGGTCGAAATGGCTAACTTGCGCCCAACAGCACCGCCCAAACCCGCGAATTGCCATGCTCAAGCGCGTATCCATCCAGAACTTCAAGAGCCTCAAAGACGTCACGCTCGACCTCCAGAAAGTCAATCTGCTCATCGGCCCGAACAATTCGGGGAAGACGAATCTTTTGAAGGCGTTGGCGTATTTTGTAAGAGATAATACTAATCAGGATGAACCTGATTATGAGCGTTTTGTCTTCAAGCAACTAAGAGGAAACGAGATAAAGCTTGAACTGTTATATGATCTTAGTACACAAAGTTATGAAAGAGGATTTGTTTGTATTGTTACAGGTAAAGGTTCGATACAGAAAGCTGAGTTAAGAGGGAGGGTACTGGGACTTTTTTGCATTTTGATCCTCGAAAAATGAAAGAAAAGGTTGGACCTCTCATCATCTATAAGCCTGACCCAAATAAGCTCACCCAACCCGGCCCGGTTGGAACGGGCGAGGAAATGGTAAGTGCCGATTGTTCTAATCTGGTTGGTTTTCTTGATTTAATGCTGGGTAAGTACCGAAAAGCAGTTTTTAACCGCACGGAGTCAGATTTGAGCAAGTGCATTCCAGAGTTTGACGAGATTAATTTAGAAGATGCCCCGCCGACGGATGAACTTAAAAAGCTGTACGGAGACAAATCTTTCAAACGTATCGGCCTAACGAACAGCAAACAAGGCGTAACCTACTGGGCCGATGAACTTTCCGAAGGAACTCTCTATTTTCTCGCGCTTCTTTGCATCATCAACCAGCCTAATCCGCCAAAACTGCTGCTGCTCGAAGAGCCGGAAAAAGGCATTCACCCGCGCCGGATTCGGGAGGTGATGGATTTCATCCGTCGGTTAGTGGCTGAGAAGGATATCCAGGTCATTATGACTACCCACAGCCCGCTGTTGCTGGATGAGTTTGCGGAGTCGCCGGAGAGTGTTTTTGTTTTTGATAAAGACGCAGAAGGCGCGACCATCGTAAAGAATCTGCAACGTGACGTTATCGAACCGGCCAATCAGGAAAATGAACGATTGGGAATTCCGCCCGTGCCCTACACAGAAGCATTGGGTGAATATTGGACTATTGGCTTTTTAGGCGGTGTGCCCCATGAGACGAATTAAGTACGGCTTCTATGGAGAAGACAGTGCCCATAAAATCTTTCTGCATAATTACCTTCAGCACTTCGGCAGTAACTCAATGGTCTTTGAACGAGACGACGATTTCTGTGAAAAATTTCAGGCGCGTGGCAAGAAGTTAGTGGACACCAAATTTGCTTATGTTGCCCGCGAAGGTCTTTTCAAACACCAGCATGACGTCTTCTTCATTGGTCGGGACATCGACAGCCATCAGGATGCACAGTTCACTCTTCGGCGCGACCACTTCGCCAAAGAGTGCATTGATAATCTGTTGCTCATGCTGCCCGTGCAATGTGTTGAGCATTGGTTGTGGCTGTTGAAATATCGTCAGGGCAATCCGAAGTCAACAAAAAATGTGTCGTTTCATATGCACCCAAACAAGAAAGCAAAGTTGGAGGTATATGGACAAGAAGATCCACCGAACGAAATATCGAATCCGATTGTCGATGACTTATCAAAGCAGTTCGATATTACGTGGTTAGAATCGCGCTCCGAAAGCTTCCGACACTTCCACAAACAGGTACTCGCTTTTCTGGCCGCCTACTCATCCGTCGAATCGGAGTTGCTGGGTGAATAATATCAATTTGACGTTGCATTGGCGTATGGCTGACGCACGTGGAGACGCAAAGGGTTGCGTCTCTACAGGTGACCATCCGGCGTAGAGACGCAACCCTTTGCGTCTCACTCGCGTCAGCCAGCAACCCGTTGTCTCCCTCGCGTCAGCCATACGCCACGCGTGATTTAATTTCGCGTAAAGACAGGCGTTCTCAGAACCCAACGACCAACCGCAGACTTGGATTTACCTGCTTGAAAAAGCCGTTCATATACACGTCGGTCTGCACCTTCATTAGCCAGTTCTGATAAACGGTGGCACCGAGCTTAATGGTGTTGGGCGCGAAAAACGAACCGGAGCGGTAAACCGGTAGCCCCACGTAGAACGAGGCTATGTGTTTCGTGAAATTCGCCGTTCGGCTGTCTTTGTCTTTCCGATAAAACGACACGCCTGCATGAACAAAATCGTTTCGGAATGTCTGCAAAGCGTTGTCGGGGGCCGACTGGAAAAAGAAGTTGGACGTATAGCCGACAAAATACCCTACCTGCTGAAACCGGTTTGGGACAAGTTCGAGATCAAAATTAAACGACGGCACCAACTGATTACGAATCACGCCCACGCCAATGCCGGGGTGAAAACTGAGGAATGGCTCACGAGCCAGGCCCGGCGTTCGGAAGGTTGGTTTATTGTCGAGGCTTTGGAGCAGGTCGAATGCGTAGCGGGGATTAGTCAGGTTGTGGTGTTTAAACGTCCGTACCGATTCGAGTGCTTGTTCCACTTTGGCATTGACGCCCCCGCCTGGAGCAGCCGGTCGAGATCGCGGAGGTTATTCACGAGAAAATAAACGGCAAAATCGGTAGGCATCGCGCTGGCGGTAGCCGACAGCCAAACCACCTGTAGCGTATCCTGCTTCGTTTTTACCTCAACGGGACTTTCGCCCTTCCGAAATCTAAAATCAGTAGTCGCTTGTGGAGTAGCACGTACCGACAGATCGCGGTTGTCGGGTCGAAGTTTAAACAGGGCGTGAATCGAGCGCGTCGTGGGTTGTGTTGTGTCTTCTACGTTTCGGTAATCGGCCACGAACAGCCGTAGCACCGAATCAATGTTTTTTCGGGCCAGCACCTGCGTGTATTGGTCGAACCAAATCAGCAACGTATTGCGCTGGCCTAAGTCGATTTCAATATGACTCAAGCCTGTAAACTTACGTTTTGCCCCCGGCTCAGTCAGGTGATTTCCAGTCGATTGGCACAACGATTTTCCGACCGTGCTCAGCAGGAACACGGCAACAAAGCAAATTGAACGCATGATTTTATTGGTTGGAGTGATTTGTTAAAGGCATAATTAAAGCCGACTGCCGGTTGGCTGTTGCGGGTTCGCTGCGTTGCCCGGTCCCTAACCGAACGAAACTATCGGCGCGGTATAATTTCGGCGCGGCTTCATCTTCGGCCCGCAGTTCATTTTCGTGCATCACCCGAAAACGCCGTTTCGGGGTAGCAGCCGCTACGTTCGCCTGACGAGCTTCCGACATGGTTTCGACGACGGGCGTAGTCGCGGGCGGGACAGATTGTTCAGTTGCCTGAGCAACAGGCTCAGGTTCGGCAAGTTTGTAGGCAGGAACGGCTACGTCGGCGGGGCTATATACAGGCTGGTTTTTTGCTCTGTCGCGTTGCGTTCTCGGCTGACGTACTTCGGCCACCACAGGCACTGCTTCACTACTGTCTACCATCGGTTTGGATTTGGCAGATAGACCAGATAGTGCATCGGGTTGGCGTTGGTCAATAGCTGCCGTTTTCTGCTCACTGTGCTGTAAGGGCCATACCAGCCAACCGATTATGAGTCCGGTCAGGCAGGCCGCAGCCACCCACCACCGTACCCATCGGCGGGCGGGTTTGGCCTGAAGCTCAGGGCGTAGCTGACTCCACAAACGTGCCGAATCGAACGACGAACCGGGCGGGGGCGCGTCGGGCAGTTGGTTCAGCAGTTGCCGTACCCATTCGTCAGGCATTTCGTCGGTTTTCTGTTTCATAGCCGTTCTGAACTAACCAGGTTTGCAACAAGGCCCGTGCCTTGCTCAACTGCGATTTCGATGTGTTTTCGGAGATGTGTAGCTGTTCGGCAATTTCGCGGTGCGTATATCCTTCAATGGCGTATAAATTAAAGACCGTTCGATAACCGGGCGGCAACTCCCGAATGAGGGCGTATATCCGTTCGGCATCCAATCCGGCGTCGGGCAACGGAGCCGCATCGGGCAGAATGTCGGCCTCGTCGTCGGTCTGGAAAAGCGGCAGGTGCCGATTGGCCCGCAAATACTGCAACGCTTCGTTAACCACAATGCGCCGTAGCCACGCTTCCAACCCGTTATCGTCGCGGTAGGTAAAGGCGTCGATGCTCCGAAACGCTTTTAGAAATGCATTCATCAGCACTTCTTCGGCTTCCGGCTCCTGCCGAACGTAGCGCAGACTAACCCGAAACAAGCGGTTGGCATACTGATCGAACAGCCGTTTCTGGGCAAAGGCATTCCCGCGCTGGCATTGTTCAACCAATTGCTTCGACATATCTTTGGACGAATTTCAACGACAGAAATGCCAGATTACCGTAAAGGGTTGCCTGGGCAATGAAATACAGCAAAACTTCAGCAACATGAACTACTACAATTCCATCGTTGACACTATTGGCAATACACCATTGGTGAAGCTCAACAGCGTTACAAAGGGCATTCGTGGCACCGTTTTAGCCAAAGTCGAATATTTTAACCCTGGCAACTCGGTGAAAGACCGCATCGCCATTCGCATGATCGAAGACGCCGAACGCCGGGGCGAACTCAAACCCGGTGGCACCATCATCGAAGGCACGAGCGGTAACACAGGTTTTGGGCTGGCACTCACGGCCATTGCCAAAGGCTATAAGTGCATTTTCACGATGGCTGACAAGCAGTCGAAAGAAAAGATCGACATTTTGCGGGCGGTAGGGGCCGAAGTGGTCGTTTGCCCGACCAACGTTGCGCCCGACGATCCGCGTTCGTATTACTCCGTCGCCAAACGCCTGAACCGCGAAATTCCGAACTCGATTTATCCAAATCAGTACGACAATCTCTCGAATACAGCCGCGCACTACGAGCATACCGGCCCCGAAATATGGCGCGACACCGAAGGTAAGATCACGCACTTTGCCGCGAGCGTCGGTACGGGCGGCACCATCAGCGGTACGTCGCGTTATCTGAAAGAGCAAAATCCTGACCTGTTTACGCTGGGGTTGGATACGTATGGCTCGGTATTCAAGAAATATAAGGAAACCGGCATTTTCGACCCCGGCGAAATCTACCCCTACCTGACCGAAGGCATCGGCGAAGACATTCTGCCGCAGAACGTCGATTTCAGCGTCATCGACCAGTTTATAAAAGTCACGGATAAAGATGCGGCTATCATGGCCCGGCGACTCTCGCGGGAGGAGGGGCTATTTGTCGGTTGGTCGTGCGGCACGGCGGTACATGGTGCGTTGGAATGGGCCAAAGATAATCTGACCGACGATGATGTGCTGGTGATTCTGCTGCCCGACCACGGTACGCGCTACCTCGCCAAAATATACAACGACACCTGGATGAAAGATCACGGTTTTCTGGAAGACCGCGCTTTCAAAACCGCCCGCGACATTGTACGCTCGAAAAACGGCGCGTCGCAGTTGACCACCATCGCTGCGGGCGTAACGGTGAGTCAGGCCATTCAGGTGCTCAACCGATACGCCATTTCGCAGATTCCGGTGACGGACGAGAACGGCCATATTGTGGGTAGCCTGACCGACAGCACCATCCTGAACCGGCTCATCGACGACCCCGCCGTGAAAGACCATCCCGTTAGCGAGGTGATGGACAAGCCATTCAAATTCGTGGGCTTAGACAACACCATCGACGCGCTGTCGTCGCTGATCGACCGCGACAACAAGGCTCTGCTCGTGCGCGACGAGCGCGAACAGGTTCATATCATCACGCAGGCCGATTTGCTGGCGGCTATGACTAATTAAGGGTCAAATGTTGTATATTGTCTAAAAATAGTCTGGTTATGGTCACTGAAACGGCATCTCCTACGGCTGAGGTATCGCTACAACGCGTACCCTCTTACCTGATTTATGAAACGCTCAACGGGAGACCCCTTTACCGGAAGGGTTATAAAGATGTATTATCCAACCAGAAAACGCCCGGTGAAGTTATCGGTTGCAGCGACCTTCAGGCAATTATCGTTTCCGCTTTACATTTATATCTGGCTACACACGCCAACCGCAAAACGTACTGGGTCGTGACCAACGAGCCGGGGCTGCACATCAAACTGGGCGATAACATTGTCAATGATATTGCCTTCTACGAGAAAGAAAAGGTAACGGTCAAGGGTAAGTTTTTCGATGTGGCTCCCAAAGTAGTCGTTGAGGTCGATATAAAAATTGATCTGGAAGAGTTTCCGGCCAAAGAGCAGGATTACATCTACGAAAAAACCGAGTCGATGCTGGCCTTCGGCACCGAGCGTGTGATCTGGATTACAACCAAATCGCAGAAGGTTTTTGTCGCCACCAAAGACGAACCCTGGCTTACGCTGAATTGGGATACGACCATTCCGGTAATAGATAACTTAACGCTCAATATCACGGACTTGCTCACCGAAGAGGGGGTTATCTAACGTCGGTTGTCGCCCCCGTCCATCATGCTCAGGTAGCTCATATAGCGGCTTTCGGCAATGTCGCCTTCGCCGACAGCGTCTTTAATGGCGCAACCGGGTTCGTTGATATGCAGGCAGTTATGAAACCGGCACTGGTTGAGCCGGTCGCGCATTTCGGGAAAGTAGTGGCCGATTTCCGATTTGTTGGTGTCAATCAAACCCAGCTCTTTGATGCCCGGCGTGTCGATGATATAGGTATCGGGCGCAATCTCGAACATCTCGGCAAACGTAGTTGTGTGAACGCCTTTGTTGGCGAACGTTGAAACTTCGTTGGTACGCAGGTTCAGGTCGGGCGCGATGGCGTTCACCAGCGATGATTTGCCTACGCCCGAATGCCCCGACAGCAGCGTTACCTTATGGTCGAGCAACTGTCGGAATGCGTCGATGCCCTCACCTTCAATGGCCGAAGTTGACAGGCTGGTATAGCCAATCTGCCCATACAAATCCATAATTTCCCGCTGATAAGCCAATCCTTCGTCGTTCAGAATATCGGTTTTATTGAAGACAATGGCTGTCGGAATCCGAAACGATTCGGCAGACACCAGAAAGCGGTCGATAAAACCGAGCGAAGTGCGGGGCAGCGTCAGGGTAGCGAGCAACACCGCCTGATCGAGGTTGGCAGCCAGAATGTGGCCCTGCGCTGTTTTGTGAACCGACTGCCGGATGATGTAGTTTTCGCGCGGCACAATGTCAGTAATGACCACCGTGTTTTCGGCTTCATCTTCGACCTCGAACGTTACGCGGTCGCCCACCGCGATGGGGTTAGTGACTTTAAGACCTTTTAGTTTAAATTTCCCCTTCAGTCGCCCCTGAAAGATATGTCCGTCGGCGTCACGAACGTCGTACCAGGAACCTGTTGAGCGAAGAATTAAGCCGTTTTGCATGAATGAGTTTTAAACGCAGAGATACTGAGATAAACGCAGAGATCACAGAGCAACTCAGCGGTCTCTGCGTAAACCTCTATTTGCTCTGCGTTTAAAAATATCTCTGACAACTTCCATAACCCGCTCGGTTGCGCCAATGTTCCGTTGCACATAAGCGTGGCTGGCCTGGGCCGCTACCGACGAGTCGGCGTATTGCTGCCGGAAGGCTTTTTCAAATTCTGCGGTGCTGCCAATGGAAAAAGCACCACCCGCCTGTATCAACTCCGTTGCTTCGGGAAAGTCGCTAATTTCGGGGCCAAAGAAAACAGGTACGCCAAAGGTAGCCGGTTCCAGAATGTTGTGTAGTCCCTCGCCAAATGCCCCGCCGATGTAAGCAAAATCGCCATATTGATAGAGCGAAGCCAGCAAGCCGATGTTGTCGATCAAGAGATATTGAGTGATAGAATGATTGAATGATTGAATGTGTGATGCTGTGGTCTCATTCAATAATTCAATCATTCTATCATTCAACACAGAGTACCGCACCGACCCGCCGGTCAACTGCCCGCGCCAGCGTTCGATTTGGGCGTCGTTGATTTCATGTGGGGCAATTATAACTTTGAGCGGTTGCTCGAAATGGTTCAGAAATGGAATCAGCACGTCGATGTCGCGGGGCCACGCGCTGCCAACTACCAGCAATGGCTGACCGGCTTTGAAGGCTTCCGCAGCGGGAATCGGGCGTTTGTTGCGGGCAGTTTCGGCAACCCGGTCAAAACGCGTGTCGCCCGCCAATGTCACGTTGGTAATACCAATGCTCCGCAGCAAATCGGCAGACTGTTGGTTCTGCACCAGGATGTGATCGAAGCAATGAAGCATGTTTCGGTAGAATCGGTGCGCCGGTCCGACTCCGTATGATTTGAAAAACAGTTGATTAGGGCGAAAACTGGCCGAAAAGCAAACTACGGGAATGTGGGCGGCTTTCAACTCCCGCAGGTAATTGTGCCAGAACTCGTACTTAATGAAAAAGGCAATCTGCGGCTTCACCAACTGCACGAATTGCCGGGCATTGGCGGGCGTATCGGCGGGTAAATAACAAACACAGTCGGCCCCGTCGTAGGTCTTGCGGACTTCATAGCCTGATGGCGAAAAAAAAGTCAGCAGAATTTTGTAAGTAGGATACTGTACCCGAAATGCTTCAATGACAGGTCGGCCCTGCTCGAACTCGCCCAGCGAAGCGGCATGAAACCAGGCAATGGGCTGCACATTGCCGTCCAGTTGCTGCGCCAGTCGATTGGCCCAGTCGTGCCGACCATCGACCCACAACCGGGCTTTGGGCTTGAACGGGGCCGCCAGCCGAAGCAGAAACTGATACCCGTAAATACCAGTATTATACAGTGCCGAAAACAAGCGTCTATGTGGTTGGTTAATGAAGCAGCAAAGGTAGCCAACAGAATGTATTTGGGCCGATAGCCCCGTGTCCTCAGAAACCAAAACGCATGAAAACCTACGAGACCGTCACAGAAGCACTCGAAGACCTGCGCCAACAGGGCTTTACACTCGATTACAACCTGAAAAATGATTGCCTGAAGTGCCAGCAGAGCTCCATCGAGCTACACCCCGACGACTTCGATATTGTAGATACCTATCGCTTCGAAGGCATGACCGACCCCGGCGATTCGACGGTAATCTACGTTATTGAAGCGCATAACGGGGACCGGGGCACGCTGATCGATGCTTATGGTCCATACGCCGACGCTATCACGCCTGAAATGGCCGAAAAATTAACGATGCGCCCAGACAAATGACGAACTTTTCGTGGATGAAATTAATTTTACGTCAACAAGATTGGTGTTGTTACAATGAATTGGAATAAACTAACGAGCGAAGCACAACTCGACGCTATAAAGGAAGAATCGGCACGTCATCCCGTACTTATTTTCAAACACAGTACAACCTGCTCGATCAGTGCGATGGCTCTCAGCCGCATGGAGCGCAACTGGAGTGAGCAATTGGGTGTGAAGCCGTACTATCTCGACTTGCTTGCTAATCGACCTATTTCTAATAAAATCGAGCAGGAGTTTGGCGTAGAACACGAGTCTCCGCAGGTATTGCTCATTAAAAATGGGTCGTGCATTTACGACGCTTCGCACATGGCGATTTCGTTTACCGGGTTGCAGCAGGCGGTGTAATAAGTGAAAAATGAATAGTGAAAAGTGGTTGATAGGCATACACTTTTCACTATTCATTTTTCACTTATAACTACTCTTTCAGCGTGATCTTTGCCCGGTGGCAAACGCCCCCGATGGGTGGGTTGAACTTAGAGACGCTTACTTCAACAGCCTCTAAGTCAGGGTATTTTGCTCTGATTTCTTCGATGATGCGGTGGGCAATGTGTTCCAGCAGGCGGGCGGGTTGCTGCATCACGCCCGCCGTGATTCGGTAGATGTCTTCATAGTTGACGGTTGCACTCAGACGGTCGCGCCGGGCCGCTTCCGAAAAATCAGCGGTCACAACAATATCAACGGCATACTTATTGCCAATTTTCTGTTCTTCGTCGTAAAAGCCGTGGTAAGAAAAAAATTCGAGACCTTCTAAGGCAATCGTTCCCATGCGTAAGGCGGCTGGAAAGCCGCATTCAATAAGTGCAAGGCGGCTCTCCAGCCACCTTACTTAAATTTGATCGAAAAAAGACCCGCCTTTTTTCGGTTCTTCGGTCGTCGGCTCAGTAGTTGCAGCCTGTTCCTGAACAGCGGCAGATTCAACCACCGTATCATCTACAACACGCTCTGCGCCGTGTGGCATGGCAGCATCAGCGTTATGAATGGCGTCGTCTAATTTAGCGACCAGTTCTTCATCAACCGGAATTGCTTCGGGTATGGCGGTTTCCCGCTCTACCAACGGCGGCAGGTCAGCAACCGGCTGTTCGGATGTTTCGGCCTGTGGCTCTGGCTGAACAGCGTTTTCAGCCTGTTTACTTTCCTCTTTAATCTGCGAGGTAACTTCGTCGATTTTACCTTTCAAATTTTGTTTGGCAAACTTTTTCTCAAACCGATCTACGCTGTCAACGGCATTGCTGGCTAACGCGCGAATTTGTTGAGCAAGGTTTTCCTTGTAATTCTCCAGAGCCTTGAAGTCGTGCTCCAGCGCCTTCATGTCGTTCAGGATGTTGTCTTTCAGGTATCGGGCCTGATTTTCAGCGTCCTGCACCATCAGCGTCGAGCGTTTGCGGGCATCGGCCAGCATCTCGTCGGCTTTTTGGCGGGCATCGGCAAGGTATTGTTCGGCGGCTTTGTTAGCCTGCTCCGTTATTTGAGTGCTGGTGTCTTCGGCAGTTTTGAGCGTGCGAAATAGGGTCATTTCCACCTCTCTCAGCTTGTTAAGCTCTTTTTCTGCCAGTTCGAGCTGCATTTTCAGCATTTTATAGTCGCTGGTTACGCGCTCCCATTCTTGTGAGAGCGAAACCAAAAAGGCGTCAACGTCTTCGGCTCTATAACCGCGCAATCCTTTCTCAAACGTGTGTTGCCGGATTTCAATAGGCGTGATTTTCATCGGTGCGCTTAGCTGATTAATCTGATAAATAGGTATGATTCGGGTCAAGTAACACCCAATCTACGTATTTTACAAAAATAAGACACAAAAACCACCATTTTCTGTCCAAGCGGTTACGGTAAACTCACCTGCCAAACCGAAACGGTGCGGTCGTCGCTGGCCGAAAGTAGCTGTTGCTGATAAGTAGTCCATAATAATTTATTAATCGATGTGCCATGCCCGGCATGCCGGGCGCGGTCAACTACTTTCAGGAGCCGGAAGGTTTCGGCATCCCAGATTTTCACGGACTTATCCATGCTGGCCGTCGCAAACAACGTGCCATCAGGGTTAAACGCAAGGTGATTTATTGCGAATAAATGCGCCACTACGTCCTGATGCAGCGCGTACTGTTGTTCAACGTCCCAGATTTTCAGATGGGCATCACGCCCCGCCGACAGCAGAAATCGGAAGTGGGGCGAGTACGCCAGCGTAAATACAGAGTTGGCATGGGCCGGTATGACGTGCTTTAGTTCATAACTTGCCAAATCAAAAATACGAATGCTATTATCGCTATAGCCAACTGCCAAATCGCGCTCAACGGGATTAATGGCAATGCAACGCGCCGATTGGCCCGATGCTTTCAGATGCTTCCGAACGGCCATTTGTTCGGTATCTATTACCACCACAACGCCATCGCCTAAAGCAACAAAGGCGTCGTTCTTATAAAATTTAATGTCGAAGATAGCCGCCGATGTTAGCTTAAGTGATCGAACCTCCTGCTTCTGGGCTGTGTCGATCAGGTGTAGTCCTTCGTAATTCTGACCTACCCACAACAGCCCACTGCCGGCATGACGGGCCAATGCATAGACCGACGCGGGCATATTAGCTACCAACTCGCCCTGATCGGGTCGGTCGAGCCGCCACCGCACCACAAGCCCGTCGCCCCCTGCCGAGAAGAATTCATTGGGGTTGGTTCCGCCCTCAAGTGTGTACACGCAATCGCGGTGCCCGCCAAAGGTGTCAATTTTTTGTATATGCATCGAAAAGAATAACGAATATTGACTACCAAATGGCGAATAACGAAATTTCTTAAAAACATTGCCACCTTTCCTACAAATCGCGCCCAACTGCACGGCTTTGCTTAGCCCGATTGTCGATGATGAATTAACGCTTCGCGCCGGGCTGCGGCTCACTGTACCCGAACTGGCCGAATTGGCCCGCATCAGCCACCCGGCGCAACGCGTAGAGTGGCTGGCCTGTCGGGTAGCCGTTCGACAATTAGCTGAAGAATACGGTATTACATACGCTGGACTGCACAAAGATGAGTATGGAAAGCCGTACCTTATTGGGGTCAATGCGCATATTTCGCTGTCACATACGGGGGGGTGGGCTGCTGCGGTGCTGCACCAGTCGCGCCCGGTTGGTATCGACGTAGAGCCGGTGCGCGATCAGTTTACGCGGGTAGTGCCGCGCGTGTTGTCGGCATCAGAAATTGCCCACGCCAACGGCGACCCAAACCGATTGGCCGTATACTGGTGCGCCAAAGAATGTTTGTATAAACTTTATGGGAAACGCCAGCTTACCTTTCGCGAACACCTCTACATCGACCCTTTTGCCGACGGTGCCAACCGGCTCACAGGCCACGTGCGCCTACCCGACCACGAAGAAACGTTAGACATTCACTGTTTCAGAATCGGACCGGGGCTACTAACAGTAGCGTTCTAATCGTAGAGACGCAAGATGTTGCGTCTCATCACGCGTCAGCTCATCACGCGTCAGCTAAACCATCCGGTCAGGAGACGCAAAATCATCATGCGTCAGCCTAAACCATCCGGTTAGGAGACGCAAAATCATCATGCGTCAGCCTAAACCATCCGGTCAGGAGACGCAATATCTTGCGTCTCTACGTTGTTACCGCTGCGTGTAGTCGGACAGCGGCAGGCCATCGCCTTCGTCTTTAACGGCGTTCAGGATGGCTTCAACTTCGCGGACGCGTTCGGTATCGCCGTTTTTCTCGAACGCCAGCGTTAGATTGCGCAACACCCGCCGTACAATATCGGCGTTGGTGCAGGGTTGGTAGAACGTGTCTAACCGTTTGAGATTCAACTGATCGATGTATTGATCGATGTCTTTTTTGGTAAAGACCAGCCCCCGGTTGAACACGTTGATGTAAAACTGAACGCCGTTGCTGTTTTTGTAAGTCAGTACAAACAGGTTGGGCAGGTTAACGCCGTAGATGGGCAGATTCAGCCGTTGGGCAATCAGCATGTACAGCACACACAACGTAATCGGATTGCCCCGGCGCGTGTCGAGTACCTGATTGATCATCGAGTTGGCGGGCGAGTGGAAATGCTTGGTATTGGGCGCGAATTTGAGCTTCGAGAAAAAAGCCGTGTTCATAGCCCGAACCTGCTCGTCGGGGTGCATATCGGGCCGAAAATCGACCCAAACGTCGTAGAACAGTTGTTCCACTTCCTGCCGCAGTTTGTCGAGCGAGAGGTCGGGGTATTGGTAGGTAGCTATGATCCACAAACCCTCGAGCAGGTCCATCGCTCCCCCGTTTTTCCAGTCGCGGATGCGTTCGAGAACCGACTCGTATTGTAAATCGTGGATTAATTCTTCGATGCGTTTTTGTAATGCCGGGTTAAAGCTGCCCTCCCATTCGGTTTCCAGAAGAGGAATCATCGGCCCGCCAATTTGCCGGATTCGCTGCTCTACATGCTCTACTACTTCACGGTCCTCGTCGTCTAAGAGCGAAATCAGGGCTTTGAGTTCGTTATCGTTCATTTGATTAGCTGGGCTTAGCAATCTGTGGCCTTCAAATAAAATCTGTTTTCGGAAACCTATCAAATATGCTACTTTTGTCCGGCTTTTCGGGCCACATGCCTAAAGTAACAACAATATTTTCATAAAAACGATTTGGCTTCTTCTGGCAATTCTCCCAAAATTCTGGTAACTGGCGGAGCTGGTTTCATTGGCTCCCACACGGTGGTTGCGCTGGTCGAGGCTGGTTTCGAGCCGGTCATTGTCGATAACTTCGATAACTCCCAAAAATCGGCTCTCGACGGTTTGCGGGCCATACTGGGCCGCGACGTGATCTGCTACGATGCCGACTGCAACGACGCCCCGACAATGGAAGCCATTTTTCGGGATGAATCGTTTCGGGGCGTTATTCATTTTGCCGCTCATAAAGCCGTTGGCGAATCAGTGGCAAAACCGCTCAAGTACTACCGCAATAACCTCGATTCGCTGATGTTGTTGCTCGACCTGATGCCGAAATACAACGTGCCGAATTTAGTGTTCTCGTCGTCCTGCACCGTATATGGACAGCCGGAACGCCTTCCGGTCACAGAAGAAACGCCCCGGCGTCCGGCACAGTCGCCCTATGGTAATACCAAAGCCATCAGCGAAGACATTATCCGGGACGTGGTTCAGGCCAATACGCCTATCAAGGCACTGGCGTTGCGGTACTTCAATCCTGTTGGCGCACACCCGTCGGCCCTGATTGGCGAGCTGCCGCTGGGGGTTCCGGCCAATCTGGTGCCGTATCTGATGCAAACAGCCGCCGGTATTCGGCAAAACCTGACGGTTCACGGGAACGATTACAACACGCCCGACGGCACCTGCATCCGCGACTACATTCATGTAATGGACCTGGCCGAAGCACACGTGCAGGCAGTGAATGTTCTAAGCAAATCCTCCGATGAGCGCAGCTACGACGTGCTGAACATTGGTACGGGGCATGGCGAAACGGTGCTCCACATCATTAAAACGTTTGAGGAAGCAACGGGCGTTTCGCTCAGGTACACCATTGGCCCGCGCCGACCGGGCGACGTTGAGCAGGTATATGCCGATGTGACAAAAGCACAGACCGTGCTGGGCTGGACCGCCCGCCGGAGCCTGGCCGAGTCATTGCGGGATGCCTGGCGTTGGCAGAAAAAATTAAGTTCTAACGTTGTAGAATCATAAGGTTGTAGACCATGAAAATCTTAATCACCGGAGGAGCCGGTTTCATTGGGTCGCACGTGGTGCGGCTGTTTGTGACGAAATATCCTGACTACCAGATTTATAACCTCGATAAACTGACCTACGCAGGGAATCTGGCAAATCTGACCGATATTGAACATGCGCCGAATTATACGTTCGTCAAGGGCGACATTACCGACGCACAGTTTCTAAACGAACTATTTGCTGAAACAACGTTCGACGGGGTGATTCACCTGGCCGCCGAGTCGCACGTTGACCGGTCGATTACCGACCCGATGTCGTTCGTGATGACCAACGTTGTGGGTACGGTGAACCTGCTGAACACGGCCAAGGATGCCTGGAAAACCACGGGCTACGAAGGGAAGCGATTCTATCACGTTTCGACCGATGAGGTGTACGGTTCGCTGCACAATGCCGACGAGTTTTTTCTGGAAACCACGCCCTACGACCCGCAGTCGCCGTATTCGGCCTCGAAAGCTGCTTCCGATCATTTCGTGCGGGCTTACGGCAATACCTACAAACTGCCGGTAGTGCTGAGCAACTGCTCGAACAACTACGGCCCGAACCACTTCCCCGAAAAGCTGATTCCGCTGATGATTCACAACATCCAGCAGAACAAGCCGCTACCCGTATATGGCAAGGGCGAAAACGTACGCGACTGGCTCTACGTAGTCGATCATGCCCGCGCTATCGACACGATTTTTCATAACGGCAGATTAGGCGAAACCTACAACATCGGTGGTTTCAACGAGTGGAAAAACATCGACCTCGTACACCTGCTGTGTAGCATCATGGACCGCAAGCTTGGTCGGCCCGAAGGCACCTCGGCGCAACTGATCACCTACGTCACCGACCGCGCCGGTCACGACCTGCGTTACGCCATCGACGCCAGCAAGATCATGAACGAATTAGGCTGGCAACCGTCGCTTCAGTTTGAAGAAGGTCTCGAAAAAACCGTCGATTGGTTCTTAACCAACCAAGCCTGGTTAGACGACGTGACGTCGGGCCATTATCAGAAGTATTACGAAGAAATGTACGAAAACCGGTAAGTCTGTTGAATGATTGAGTGGTTAAATGATTGAGTGTAGCTAAAGACCGCATTCAATCATTTAACCACTCAATCATTCAACCACTCAATACACTATGAAAGGTATCATTCTTGCCGGCGGCTCCGGCACGCGGCTCCACCCGCTCACACTGGCCGTTAGTAAACAGCTTATGCCCGTTTACGACAAACCCATGATTTATTACCCGCTCTCGATTTTGATGCTGGCGGGCATTCGCGAAATTCTTATCATTTCGACCCCGCATGATCTGCCGCATTTTGAAAAGTTGCTCGGCGATGGCAAGCGGCTGGGATGTGAGTTCACCTACGCCGTTCAGCCCAGCCCCGACGGTCTGGCGCAGGCGTTTATCATTGGTGAAGAATTTATCGGCGACGATAAAGTGGCATTAGTGCTGGGCGATAATATTTTCTATGGCTCCGGTTTGTCGAAGTTGTTGCAGGCCAACAACGACCCTGATGGGGGCGTGGTGTATGCTTATCAGGTTCACGATCCCGAACGCTACGGCGTTGTAGAATTCGACAAAGATTTCAACGTATTGTCGATTGAAGAAAAGCCCGAAAAGCCCAAATCGCATTATGCTGTGCCGGGGCTGTATTTCTATGACAATGACGTGGTCGACATTGCCAAAAACATCAAGCCCTCGCCCCGTGGCGAACTGGAAATTACAGACGTAAATCGGGTGTATCTGGAGCGTGGAAAGCTAAAAGTAGGCGTTCTCGACCGGGGTACTGCCTGGCTCGATACCGGCACATTTGAGTCGCTGATGCAGGCGGGGCAGTTCGTACACGTCATTGAAGAGCGGCAGGGGCTGAAAATTGGTTGCCCCGAAGAAATTGCCTACCGAATGAAATTCATCGATGCCGAACAATTGGCCAACATTGCCAAACCTTTGGTGAAAAGCGGCTACGGGCAGTATCTATTAAATCTGCTTAAATAATTTCCTACCAACAGGTTTAACACACAACAAAAAACGCCGGAGCATTTGTCCCGGCGTTTTTATTAACCTAACCTATGAGATGAGAAAGTAAATTGCCTGAGCAGGAAAGTCGTTGCTGGCGTTAGCAGCCACAGCACAAAGGTAGCAGACTGGTAACGGGTGTAAGAGCGCATAATTCCCGGTTTTTGGTTGCTATTGAAAACAGGCAAAAGTCCCCACTTTACTACGTAGTTCTACGTATTAGAAGGCTTAATCGTTACCCTAATTAATTGATAATCAACATTTCCCTGCGCGTATAGAAAAGTGGTCTTTTGACCTCACACAATAATCGCTATAGCTTTGTCGTGCTTTCCGGTGATATCCATTTCCACAGCCTTAGTTAGAGTTTATTCCTAAACCTTTTTTCTTATGAGTGTATTTAGTAAAGACGCTGGTCGTTTCTTGAATCCACACGAAACCGAGTCATTGACGGGTTGCTATCGCGACCGCAAAGTGGAAGTTGGCCTCAAAGCCGACGAGTATATTCGTTCCGAATTTTTCGGTCTCAATCAGGTTATGGAACTGCTTGGTCAGGAAGGCTGCGTGGGGCTGCGTGTTCACCACGCCAAACGCTGGGAAGACGCCGACGGAAACCCTACCGAAACCGGTAAAGGCCAGCTCAAACCCCGCGTTTTGCTGACCGGCGTCTATGCCGACGGCAAAGACATGCCGATTAAAACCAGCAAAGCCGGTATGAAAGACGACGATGGTAATGGTTCATTAGGTGATGGACACACCTGCCCACCGCATTGCAAAAGCTGAGCGATAACTAACCGTTGTTTTTGATATAATGTTGTATAAACTACTACTCCAGATTGAAAAATATCCCATTGATTTTCTTTCTCATCTGAGTAGTAGTTTACCTATCATTATTGGATTAATAAGCTATAAGTATTTATTGAAGTCACATAAATTGATTATATTATTTTTTCTTTTCTACTTTCTGAAAGACTCTTTCGCCCTGTGGTTGTCTTTATTGAAACAAAATAATCTATTTATACAAAATATAGAAGTTATCATTGAAACCTGGATTTTAGCACTCATTTTATATTATGCATTTCAATCAATAACCATCCGAATAATAGGTATTCTGGTTGCCCTTGGCTGTGGTATAATTATGATAGGAACATACCAGCAAAATGAAGTATCGTCAGTTGGGTTAACACTTTTTAGAATATATTCTATCTTTTTCTGCCTGAGTTATTTTAACAAAATCCTAAAAGAGACTCGGGTAAAAAACATTTTACATCACACCTTATTTTGGTTTACGGCAGGTCTGTTGATGTATTCTGCTGGCACCTTTTTTATGGCTTTATTTAGTGATTACTGGTACGGAGATGCTAAACAAGTGCCTGATGAAGTATTTGATAAGTATTGGAATGCCACTCAATTACTATTTACCCTATTTGCTGTTTCATCGGCTTACGGGCTTTGGGTTAGCAAACACGACCGGACAAATTTGATATAGCTTCGTAGTGAGAATACTACTACATCGGTCTAATGCCCACTTAATCAATCCTTTGCAAAGTCAAAATTAATTTGACTTAAATTCGGCAACTTTAGCGTCATTAAGGCTATATAGCCACTCAAAAATGGATTCGGGCTTTGTCATTGCTGTTGGTACGGCTGTTTTGTTGATGATGGCAGTGTTCATCATCATCTTCGTAGCCTATTATCAGCAAAAACAGGCGAAGCAGCAGTTAGCCCTCAAAGAATTGCAGGAACAACACCGGCGTGCCCTTATGGACGCTACCTTCCGGGGGCAGGAAGAAGAACGCCGACGATTAGCCGAAGAACTGCACGACGGTATCGGCACAATGCTGTCGGTGACGAAGATGAGTCTTAACCAAATGGAGCGGCAACTCAACGGCGACAACCTGCGCCTGAACCTGCAAGTGCAAAAAACCCGCTCCATGATCGATGAAACCATGACCAACGTCCGGCGCATCAGCCGCGACCTGTTTCCAACCACGCTCGAACGTTTCGGCCTGCTGCCCGCCCTCGAAGAACTGGCCGACCGTGCTACCGATCAGGAATTGAGCGTACAGCTCAACTGTCCGGAGGCCATTGCCGAACTGCCGCCCTCAATCGAGCTGATGCTTTACCGGATCGCCCAGGAGTTGGTCAACAATGCCATTCGGCACGCCCGTGCCCAACACGTTGTGATTCAGTTACTTTGTATCGATGGAGAAATCCGGCTGTCGGTGCTTGACGATGGCGTAGGGTTTGATTTTGACCGAATCATGGAAGACCGTAACCGGGGATTGGGGCTGCGGAATATTGAAAGCCGCCTGAGTGTAGTAGATGGGCACGTTACCTTCGACGTATCGCCGGGCCGGGGAGCCGAAATTCATGTGCAGGTACGTCTGCCGACTGCGCAAGCTGTTGATTTATTGCGTTAATTTGTTGTCGCAGTGGCTGTTACTCACGACTAACAACTGCTTATCAACCTCCCTCGGCTATGAGAAAAATTAAACTCGCACTCTGTGACGATCATAACCTGTTTCGAGTTGGATTGGCGACCATTCTGGGACAGGTTCACGATTTTGAACTGATTCTGGAGGCTGCAAACGGGCAGGAGTTGATTGATAAAATGCCGCGCAAAATGCCTGACGTGGTATTGCTCGACCTGCAAATGCCCGTTATGGATGGCACCGCCACTGCCGACCATATTCGCCAACAGTGGCCTCTCGTAAAGATTGTTGTGCTGACCATGCACGACGAAGACCGCATGGTACTGCACCTGCTCGAAAAGGGCGTTAGCGGTTATTTGCTAAAAGATGCTGATGCGGGCGAGGTTGAAAAAGCTATTCGCAAAGTAATAGACGAAGGCGTTTACCTCAACGAGTTTGTATCGAAAGCTATGTTGCGTAAGATGACCAACAAAACTACCGTAGCCAAGCCCGTCAATGCCTTCTACAATAGTAAAATTCTCCTCTCAGAACGCGAAAAAGAAGTACTAACGCTGATTTGCGACGGCCTTTCGACCAACGAAATCAGCGAGAAAATATTCCTTAGCCCCCGTACTGTTGAAGGACATAGGCTCCGTATCCTCGAAAAAACCGGCACCAAAAACACGGCGGGCATGGTGGCCTACGCGTTCAAAAATAGCTTGGTTTGAATCAGAGAGAACCACAGGCCGGGAACCGAAATCGTAAACAGTTACGGGCGCGTAGTAGTTAGCAGAGTAGCAACACGGCTCACTGTTAACTGAAAATGAAGCGTATTCTCTACTGGTTTCGCAACGATTTGCGGCTGCACGACAACGAAGGTTTTGCCCGCGCCGTGGCTGATGCCGATGCCGTGCTGCCCGTGTTTGTATTCGATCTGCGCTGGTTCAAAGACCATAACGAACTGGGTTTCACTAAAACGGGCGTTTACCGAACTAACTTTCTGATTGAAGCCGTAACCGACCTCCGCCGGTCGTTACAGGCTAATGGAGCCGACCTGATTATACGGGTTGGGAACCCGGCAACTGTGCTGGCCGATTTGGCCGAAACTATCGGCGCTGAGGCCATTTATGCCAGTAAAGAAGTAACGCAGGAAGAAACCGACGTGGAGTCGGACCTGAGCAAGCAGCTCAAACCACTCAATATAGACATCGAATTATTCTGGCAGTCAACGCTTTACCATGTTCGCGACTTGCCGTTCTCGGTCGCTAAACTTCCCGATGTTTTCTCGCAGTTCCGTAACAAAATCGAGAAATACGCTAACGTGCGCGATTTAGTGCCAACGCCGGGTAAGGTTCGGTTATCGCCAGATTCGGCAGGTATGCCGGTTTCGCCCGGTCCTGTGCCTACGCTGGCAACGCTTGGCTTTTCGGGCGACATTGTTGCCGACGTGCGGGCGGCTGTACCATTCAAAGGGGGCGAAACCGTTGCGCTGACTCGGCTAATGCAGTACGTTTGGGAAAAAGACCTTATCAGAACCTACAAAGAAACCCGCAACGGAATGCTCGGCGAAGACTATTCGAGCAAGTTCTCGGCGTGGCTGTCGATGGGGTGTTTGTCGCCCCGGCAAGTGTATTGGGAGGTTCAGCGGTATGAGCAGGAACGCGTCAAAAACGACTCGACCTACTGGCTGATTTTTGAACTCATCTGGCGCGATTTTTTCCGGTTTGTAGCGTTGCGCTACGGCACCCGGCTCTTCAAACCAAGCGGCATCCGGCACGATATGACCAAAAAATGGCGTCGCGACCGCGATTTGTTTCTGCGCTGGGCCGAAGGCGAAACCGGTATTCCCTTCATCGACGCCAACATGCGCGAACTGAACGCTACCGGGTTTATGAGCAACCGGGGACGGCAGAATGTCGGTAGCTTTTTAGTAAAAGACCTCGGCATTGACTGGACCTGGGGCGCGGCTTATTTTGAAAGCCTGCTCGTCGATTACGACCCATGTAGCAACTGGGGTAACTGGAACTACGTAGCGGGTGTAGGCAACGACCCGCGCGAAGATCGGTATTTTAACATTTACAGTCAGGCTACGCGCTACGACGAGCAGGGCCAATATGTGAAACACTGGCTACCCGAACTGGCGCGGGTGCCGTCCGCTCAGGTACACCTGGTGTCGAATCTATCGGCGACTGAATTGGCGCAGTACAACGTTCGGCTGGGCGACTCATATCCCTTACCAGTCATCAGCCCGGCCAAGTGGCTGAAGGGCGAAAGAAACCGCTAACGTAATTTTACGTCTAATATCTCGTAGTTTTGGTCAAATTTGATCCGGTTAACAACCTTTTCCATCCAAACAAACCATGTCAAGAGTCACTATCATTGTCGTTGTCGTTCTGGTTCTGCTGGGCTTTTACGGTTGCAGTTCTTACAACGGCTTAGTACAGAAAGATACGCAGGTCGAAAACGCCTGGGCCAATGTGCAAACACAATACCAACGCCGGGCCGACCTCATCCCGAACCTCGTCAGAACCGTTCAGGGAGCCGCCAAATTTGAGCAAAGTACGCTGACCGCCGTTATTCAGGCCCGCGCCAACGCTACGGGCATCAAGCTGAGTGCCGATCAACTGACGCCCGAGAACATTCAGAAGTTTCAGGCTGCACAAGATCAACTGGGTGGTTCGCTCTCACGGTTGCTGGCAGTGGCCGAAAGCTACCCGCAGTTGAAAGCAACGCAGAATTTCTCTGAATTGCAGGCGCAGCTCGAAGGTACTGAAAACCGTATTACCGTAGCTCGCAACGACTTCAACGGCGTAGCAACGGGCTATAACCAATCGGTGCGGTCGTTCCCGAACAATATCTTCGCCGGTATTTTCGGCTTCCAGCGTAAAGGTCTGTTCGAGGCATCGCAAGCTGCTCAAAGTGCCCCAACGGTACAATTTTAAGCTATTGAGTTATCGGGTTGTAGGGTTATAACGTTGTCGTTCAGGCATCAGCTAACTTTACAACCCGATAACCGTACAACCTTATAACTTTTTATGTCTTCTCCCTTCACCCCCGAAGAGCAGCAGCGAATTGTTGAGGCTATTCGGCAGGCCGAGAAAGCCACGTCGGGCGAAATTCGGGTGCATGTTGAACCGCATTGTGCAGGTAATGACCCTGTTGCGCGGGCCATCGACGTATTTGCGCAGTTGGGTATGCATCAGACGAAACAGCAGAATGGCGTACTATTTTACTTAGCTTACGCCGACCGAAAGTTTGCCGTTATTGGCGATAAGGGTATCAATGCTGTCGTGCCTGTCGGGTTTTGGGAAGAGACTAAAGACCTGCTGCGCAATCATTTTGCCGTGGGCGATTTCGTCGGCGGGTTGCGGCAGGGCGTTGTGCAGGCCGGACGGCAACTGACGCAGTATTTTCCGTACGACGGCAGTACCGATACCAACGAACTCCCCGACGATATTTCGTTTCAATAATACTTCTGTGAACCAACCCACCATTTTTCGAAAGAGTACCCGGACGCTGCTATTGGGCGTTTGGCTGATGCTGGCGATGATACCAACGGCGGTACTGGCACAGATGCCCAGCAGTGCCGATTCGGTGATTCCGGCGCGGCCCAATCCGCCCCGCTTAGTCAATGATTTCGTGGGTATTCTGAGCCGCTCCGACCGCGATCAGTTAGAACGGAAACTGCGTGCCTACAACGATTCTACGTCTACGCAGATTACCATCGTGATTGTGCCAACTACGGAGCCGTATCCTATTGGCGACTTTGCTTTTCGGGTAGGCCGTAAATGGGGTGTTGGGCAGCAGGGTAAAAACAACGGTTTGGTGCTGGCCTGGGCCACCCAAACCCGCAAAATTTATATTGCTACGGGCTACGGCCTGGAGGGAGCTATTCCAGATGCCATTGCCAAACGCATCATTAGCAACACCATTGTGCCGGCCTTTAAGCAGGAACGCTATTACGAAGGCTTAGACGCGGCCACCACTGAGATCATTCAGCGGGCGCGGGGTGAATATGACGCCGAACCCGATGCGGGTGGCTCGGCAGATGGTCTCGAAATTGTGTTCTTCATCTTCCTGATTCTGTTCATCGTATTTGTAATCTCGCGCCGGAATCGGGGTGGGGGCAACAACCGGAATCGGGGCGGGGGCTTTTTTCCACCGGTGTTTTTCCCAACGTCTACCTATTCAGGTTGGGGTGGCTCCGGCGGAGGTAGTTTCGGCGGTGGAAGTAGTGGCGGCTTCGGCGGCTTTGGCGGAGGTAGCTTCGGCGGGGGCGGTGCCGGGGGCGATTACTGACGCTTCTCATCCCGCGAAAAAACCGCTCAGCAAAAAAGGCAGATGGTGGCAAAAGAAGGCTCGTAACTTGAGACGTTCTGTCACCATCTGCTTTTTTTATGCCCTCAACGTTACCTGCCTGTCTTCTTTTATCACTGCTTATAACCAGCGTTTTTGCCCAAACTGTTCCTGTTGTTCCCAATACGGCACAGTCGGACGTAGTAGTGCCCGACTCGCTCAAAACGACTGGTTTAGTCGCCGACGATAACGGCGGGCAGGCGGTTATTTTTCAGCCCGCCAGGAAACCCGTTACCATTCAGGCGACTGAAATTCAGGAAAAACTACGTATCGATGGGCGGTTAGACGAAGCCGACTGGCAGCGGGCCAAACCCATTCGGGGATTTACGCAGGTTGACCCCCGGCAAGGCCGACCGGCTACGTTCGACACCGACGTGCGGGTGTTGTTCAACCGGCAGTTTCTGTACATTGCTGCTTTCAACCGCGACACACTGGGGCCACGCGGTTTGCGAACGCCCAATTTTCAGCGTGATTTTCAATTTCGGGCGCACGATTTTTTCGGGGTTTCGTTCGATGGTTTCAACGACCGGCGTAATGCGATGGCTTTGATGACCAACGCTTATGCCACTCAGCGCGATCTGTTAAGTTTCGACGACCTGTTATTCGATACCGATTGGGATGGCTTCTGGAAAGTACGCACTACCCGCACCGATTCGGGCTGGGTGGCCGAAATGCAGATTCCGTGGCAAACGCTCCGCTACCCACACACCGCCGATTCAACTCAAACGTGGGGCATTAATTTTTTTCGGAATCGGCGAACCACCAACGAGTTATCGGCATGGTCGGCCTTTCCACGGGCGTTCCCGTCGGGGCTGCGCATGGACTATGCCGGGCGTATGACGGGCCTGAAACCACCGCCACCGCGCCCCAACGTCCGGGTTCAGCCGTATGTATTGCTGTCGGACGACATCTATGATGGCACCGAAGTGGGCAACAGTCGCGACACGCGCTGGAAATTGGGGGCGATATAAAATGGGCCATTAACCCTAATTCGGTGCTTGATCTGACGTTCAACACCGATTTTGCTCAGGCCGATGTTGACCGGCAGGTGAATAACCTGACGCGTTTCTCGGTGTTGTTTCCCGAACGGCGGGCGTTTTTCTTGGAAAATGCAAGCTTGTTCGGGGCAGGGTTGGGGCCAGTAAACGACTTTGGCGAGGGCGGTAATATGGTGATTCGACCATTTTTCAGCCGCCGAATCGGGCTTGATTTTCTGCCCGACGGCACCAGCACGCCCGTTCCAATTGATGCCGGAGCGCGGTATGTGTATCGATCTATACAGCGCAACTACGGCGGTATGCTGATTCGGCAGCGTGGCATTCCCGGCATTCCAACGACCGATTTTGCCGTGGCCCGTTACGTTGAGAACGTTGGCCGACAAAACCGTCTGGGTGCATTAGTTACATACAAAAACGTCCATAGCACCGATTCTGCTACGGGGCGGCAAGATGCGACGGTAGCTGTTGACGGCTTTTTTCGGCTGGGGCCTGCGCTCAACTACAGTACTATGTTGATGGGTACGCTCTCGTCGGTGCGGTCATCGCTGAATGGTACGGGGCCGGGCGTGGCGGGCTACAGCCAGTTTTTCTACCGCTCGAATCAGTTGGTAGGCTGGCTCACGCAATCGGTTGTAACAAAAAATTTCGACCCGGCAGTAGGCTTTGTATCGCGTTCCGATGTGATTTCCAATGCGATAGGCACGTTTTTAGTGAGCCGTGCCAAATGGGTGCCCAAGTGGGTGCGTAACTATGAGCCGGGTGTATTTATTGAAATTTATCACAAAGCTTCGACTGGCTATTTGCAGGAAGCGCAGTGGAATTTAAACCCACTTTGGTTTACGTTCCAGAATGCGGGCTTTCTGGGCTTGTTTGCCAATCCCACGTTTCAGCGGTTAGACGATGGCGATTTCCGCCCGCTGGGACTGGCAATTGAGTCGGGTAAATACCGGTATATCCGGTACTCGCTGCTGTTCGGCAGCGATCCGTCGAAACGGGTATCATACAGTTTTCAGGGCGAAACGGGCCGCTATTACGACGGGCAACTGAGCTATGGGCGCGGGTCGCTGGTGCTGGCTCCGGTGCCGCACGTTGCTTTCACGTTTAGCACAGAACTGAACCGTTTCAGCAACGTAGGCGGCTACACAGGCAACGTTGCTCTTTATAGCGTACAGAGCCGATTAGCTGTAAACCCGCGCCTGCAACTCATCAGCTTTATCCAGCGCAACACCTTCACCGACCGCAATGTCTGGAATATGCGACTGGCGTGGGAGTTTCAGCCACTCTCGTTCTTGTACATCGTCTACAATCGCGGAGCTTTCGCCGGATCTGTCCGTGCCACCGACCGTCAGCAGGAGCAGCACATCGTCGGAAAACTGACATACCTGAAGCAATTCTGAACCAGGATTAGCCAGGATTATCAGGAGTAAACAGGATTTATGCGCTGCGCTTGTTCGATTATCAGGTTAAACGCATTATCGAAGTTCTCGCTATTGAAAAGCCTAAACAGCCCATTTTTCGTCTGAGTAATTTTCACAACTGCCCGATAATCTCTCAAAAATTGACCACTTTTTGAGAGATTGCCAAAGAAAATTTTATTGTGCGTTCAACCTGTTCAATTATGTAAAACAAGCGCAGCGCATAAATCCTGTTTAATCCTGATAATCTCGGCTAATCCTGGTTCAGACTTCGTTCGATCAGCAGAATAAACAGGTGAATCACTTTAATATGAATCTCCTGAATGCGGTCGGCATAACCGAAGTGAGGTACGCGAACTTCAACGTCGGCCTGCCCGGCGAGTTTACCGCCGTCTTTACCAGTGAGCAACACCACGTTCATGCCTTTTTGCCGGGCAGCTTCCACGGCCCGGATTACATTGGCCGAGTTGCCGCTTGTGCTGATACCCAGCAGCACGTCGCCTGCGTTGCCCAGACCTTCGATGAAACGGGAAAATACAAACTCGTAGCCAAAATCATTGCTCACGCAGGAGAGATGGCTGACGTCGGAAATGGCGATGGCGGGGAGTGCCCGGCGATTTTCGCGATAGCGGCCCGACAATTCTTCGGCAAAGTGCATAGCATCGCAATGGGAGCCGCCGTTGCCACACGAAATAATTTTATGGCCGTTCTGAATGGCCTCACTCATCAGCCGGGCGGCTGCTTCGATGGATGCCAGATGGTCGGGGTTTTCTAAGAAAGTAGTAAGAACCGACTGAGCCTCAGTAAGTTCCTGGCGAATAATGTCGAGCATGTAATTCAGGTGTGATGTTATGGTGGTAAACAGCTATCTGTCTCAAAAGACCCAACTCCGGTATGGGAAATTCCAGCGGAGCGCAAAGCTGGCGGTCTGGTTGGTATATGTGTTCGAGCGGGCCTGACTGTCCTGAAAACGGTACATGTAACGGCCTTCCAGAAAGACATTGTGCCGAATCATATAGGAAGCCCGCACGTCGCCGTAATTGATAATTGTTTTGCGACCCTGCCCAATGAAATTCCCATCATCGCTCCGGCGGGTGTTGTAATCTTTTAGAATATTGCCCCCGTAGTTGAAATCGGGCGCAGGGTCAGTACCGGTCATCATTACGCCGAACGTGCCGTTGAGACTGAGCCGTTTACGCTGGTAACGGACAATGCCTATCCCTTCTGCAAAATTACTACCCAGCGGGTGCGCCAATGGCTGGCTGTAGTGCGCGTAGTTGGTTTGCCCCGCGTTGACTGTTGGAGAAGCCTCGTGGGCGTAGGTATAAGGCCGTGCGAGGTTCATTTCGACCTGTAGGTCAAGATTGGGTACGTTGAATGCATCGATGTATTTACCGCCAACCTGAAAAGCAAACTTATTGGTCCAGCTTCCTTTGCCCGCCATCAGGTCGCCAAGTCGAAATTCATCAAGCATAAGCTGGCTATACACTAAAAAATGCGACAGGAAATTGGCTTTGACATCGATACCAATGAAGGCGTTATCAGCACTGCCCAGATGCGACTCAACATAGCGGTACAGGATAACCGGGTTGAGGTAGCTCAAATCTACGCGGTCGCGGCTGAAAACTTCGGCTTCAAATACGCCAAAATTAATATGGTCCGACACATTAACGCTGAGGTGATGCACAGCCATAAATTTTGGCGGAATCAGGTCTTCGCCCGCCCGAAGTTCTACCTGCGTATTTTGCAGATGCGTGAACAGATTGGTGTACTGAAAACGCTTGCCCAACCGGGTCGAAAACTTCATGAAGAGATATTGTGGGCTATTGTCCGACAAAAACAGCGACCGATAACCATTGCCGAAAAAGTTTTTATCATGCCCAAACTGTACATTGATGACTTTCAGCGCATTAAACGTGATATACCCCCGCGCCGACAGGTAATCAACGCCGTAGGTGCCAAATCGCTTGGTGAATCCCTCGCCCGGTGCTGAGCCGCCGAGACCACTGCTTCCGCTATACGTTAAGCCATAGTCCTGAATATACGCGGGCAGAATTGCCTGATTATCCGAAAAGAAAGAGTAAAACCCCAGCTTTTTGCCAATGGTGCCACGTACTTCCAGCCCCCGTGTATTAACGAACAACTCCTGCCGATTTGAACTAACTGGCTCGGTTTGGCGGGACACGCTTTCCATACCCAGCCCTAAGTGCAACACTGGATTGACATGCAAATCGATGTCGGGCGTTTGCAGGCTATAGAAATCAGCTTTTTTACGATAAAAGTGCTTCAGAAATGGCTGACGGCTATCGCCCACCGACGGGGCAGGCAGCAGGTGTCGGGTAAACGGGTCTGACCGGGCCGTATCGCGTTTTACGCTGACCCACTCCCAACTGTCGTCGCGCAGGTAGTCATAATTGAAATAGTCTGTATCCGATAAATCGCGATTCGCGTTGTTCAGCAGGCTATCGGTTAACTGAATAACACTGTGTCGATTATACGGCTTTACCGAACTGTGAAACCCTTCAGCCCAGCGGTTTTGGCGAATCTCGAGCCGATCAATCAGATGATAGTAATCCGTGTTGAGCGGAACAAACGGACTTTGCGCCTGAAGGGTAAGCGAACTTAAAAAAAAGCAATAAAGGAAAACGACGTGACGCATGTACAATACCAGCTATTCGACCCTGCTAACCTTTGCAAAAATGATGCGGTAAACCATATGAGCCGGTTAAATTAGGCAATCGGTTTGGATATACGCCAACCAAGCGACTAATTTACGCCAAAAGACGCCTTCTCCACATGTTTGTTTTTACACAACAGCCCTCGCTCATCAATCAATACATAGCCGAACTTCGCGATGTATCTATTCAGCGCGACCGGCTACGCTTTCGCCGAAACCTGGAACGCATCGGCGAACTGATGGCCTACGAAATTTCGAAAACGCTGTCGTATCACAATGTGTCTATTCCAACGCAATTGGGCATAGCGCATACGCAAGTCATTCGGCAACAGCCTGTTCTGGCTACCATTCTGCGGGCAGGAATACCGTTTCACCAGGGTTTCGCCAACTACTTCGACCAGGCCGAGAACGCCTTTGTGGGTGCGTATCGGGGCTACTCGCCCAACCAGCAGGATGAGTTTGAGATAGAAATGGACTACATTGTTGGGCCAGACTTAAGCGGCAAAACACTGATTTTGTGCGACCCAATGCTGGCAACGGGCCGTTCGCTCGAAAAAGTCTACCATGCTATGCTACGCTACGGCATTCCGGCCCAAACGCACATTGCCGCCGTCATTGCAAGCCCCGAAGGTGTTCGGCATGTACAACAGCTACTACCTCAGTGCCACCTTTGGCTCGGCGCCATTGACGACCATCTGAACGAGCATTCATACATCGTACCCGGCTTAGGCGACGCCGGTGATCTGGCCTACGGGGGGAAGGTTTGATACAAGGTGTGAAGGGATAGGGTATAAGGCCGAAAAGCGTTTGTTTATCAACGCACCTTTACAACCTATCCATTTTTATTTTACCATTCATCGTAGGTCAACGACTTCAACACCGGGATATTTCGCTTTGTCGAAGACGAAGAAGGCGTCGGGTATGTTAACGTTGGGCGTGAATTTGGTAATCGTATATGAGGTGCGTTTGCCGTCTTTGTTCAGAATGTCCCAGCTACGTACCGAACGGTCGGCTTTGTCAACGGCAATCTGGATGGTCGAGATTGGGCTTTTCGGGCGGTTTGGCTTCAGTTCAATAACTTCGAGCGTTCGCCCACCCTGTTTTTGCTCGCGCAGGAATTTGTAGTCGAACCCTCGTTTGTAGATCGAGTAAATCTGCGTCGGGTTCAGGTCGCCTGCCGCGTTGTTATCATAATCCTGCACGTTTACTTCGTTCGACTCTTTGATGTACGTAGACATCGTTTTGCCATCGGTAAACACTTCCTGTCCGCCCAGCAGCAGCCGGAATTTCTCGTTCTTCACTGTCAAATCGCCTTTATACGATTCTTTGACACCGCCCCCCGCGCTGGCGTAAGCGAATGTAGCCTGATATGATTTCAGGGCTTTGTATTTGGCACTCATCGCGTCCAGAATACTCTGTGCGCGTTTATCTTTCTGCGCCATTGCGGGCATCGACAGCACAACGGCCAGCCCAAGCATCCATGCAAATTTTCTCATTGTTATTAGAGTCGAAGTCACAAAATTGAGCAAACACAACGAGCTTACCCAATGATTAGTTGGTTGTTAGACGATACTATTGATGAAAAGTTTATTAGTCTGATCACTCTCTCTTAAGCCGTTTCAGCATCTCCTCCAGTGTCTGCAAGTCAGTTACGAGTACGTCGCGGGCTTTACTGCCTTCAAAAGGGCCAACAATTTTAGCCGCTTCCAACTGATCGACCAGCCGACCAGCCCGGTTGTAGCCGAGTTTAAGTTTACGCTGAATGAGCGAGGTACTGCCCTGCTGATGAATGACAATGAGCCGGGCGGCTTCGTCGAACATGGGGTCGCGGTTGTCGAGGTCCACGTCTTTATCATCGCCTTGTCCACCCTCATCGCCCACAAATTCGGGTAGTGCATAAGCGGCCTCATAGCCACGCTGATTACCTACGAAATCACAGAGTTCTTCAATTTCATTGGTATCGACAAAGGGGCACTGTAGCCGGATGATGTCAGAATTAGACGATAGCAGCATGTCGCCCATGCCCACTAACTGTTCGGCTCCGCCCGTGTCAAGGATGGTGCGCGAGTCAATTTTTGAGGTCACTTTAAAGGATAGTCGTGCGGGGAAGTTGGCTTTAATCAAGCCCGTAATGACGTTGACCGAAGGCCGCTGCGTTGCCACTACGAGGTGAATGCCGATAGCTCGTGCCAACTGCGCCAATCGGGCAACAGGCTGCTCTACTTCTTTCCCAGCGGTCATCATCAGATCGGCCAACTCATCGATAATCAGCACGATATACGGCAGAAACCGGTGCCCTTTTTCGGGGTTTAGCCGCCGTTTCACAAACTTCGCGTTGTATTCTTTCAAATTGCGACAACCGGCATCTTTCAGCAGATTGTAGCGATTGTCCATCTCGATACACAACGAGTTGAGCGTATTAACTACTTTCTTGGTATCGGTGATGATTGGCTCTTCAGAATCGGGCAGCTTGGCTAAGAAATGCCGTTCGAGTTTATTGAACAGCGTTAGTTCAACCTTCTTGGGGTCAACGAGCACTAACTTCAACTGCGACGGGTGTTTTTTATAAATCAGCGACGTCAGCAATACATTCAGACCTACCGACTTACCCTGCCCTGTGGCACCGGCCATGAGCAGGTGCGGCATTTTGGCGAGGTCGGCAATATAGATTTCGTTCGAGATGGTTTTGCCCAGCACCACCGGCAAATCGAACTTGCTGTTGCTAAACACCTCGCTGGTAATCATCGACCGCATCGATACCATCTCGCGGTTTTTATTGGGCACTTCAATGCCGATAGTACCCTGACCGGGCATCGGCGCGATAATCCGAATGCCCAAAGCCGACAAACTCAGCGCGATATCGTCTTCGAGGCTTTTGATTTTGGATATCCTGACACCTTTAGCCGGTACAATTTCGTACAGCGTAACTGTTGGGCCGATGGATGCCTGAATGGAATCGATTTCAATACCGAAGTTCCTCAACGTATTTTCAATGCGTTCTTTGTTTGCCGTCAGTTCATCGTCAGAGACCGAGCCTTTGCGGCTGTTCGGGTAGTCTGTCAGCAGATTGTTCGTTGGATATTGATACTGCGGCAGGTCGAGGGTAGGGTCATAAAGGCCGTGAATCGCAACCAGGTCGTCGTCTTCAAACGGGTCGGGTTCAAAGGCCGGCGTGGGCATTACATCCACTTCGCTATCAGGTTCGTCACTGATAGCATCGCGGTTTTTAACCGAGAACGCTACCCCTGATGATTGCGTTACCACGTCGGGTAGTGGTGTTTCTATGGGTTGATTACTTACCTGATTAGGTTGAATTTCGGTTGGTGTCTCTGCAATTGGCGTTGCGTATTTCTGAGGAGTCTGGTCAGCCGTTTCAGGAGCTTCATCGTTTTCGGGTTCATCAGTCTGTTCGCTCTCATCGAACGTCTGAAACGTCGAATCGTCGGTATATCGGCGTTTGGTTGGTCGTTGTGCCGAAAAATCGGGCATTTTCAGGTTCCGAACGTCGAAGAAGTAAACAACGAAGCTGAATAGCAGGAAGCCGATGAGTGCCAGATTGCCCCAGCCGAAGAGGCCGTAGAGAGCCACGTTGGTTTCGTAACCAATACCCCCGCACCAGACACTGGCCGTTTCGGCAGAATCAGTTGTCAGTACAACGTAGCCCAGAACCAGACTGCACCAGACAGCCGCAAACAATAGCCCTGCCGTTGTGCGCTGCAACGGCAGCAACTCGCGCCTGAAGGTGAGCTTTGCCCCCGCCAGAAATACGATTACCGGTAAAGCCAGCGCACCCACGCCAAACCACCGGAACACAAACACGTGCGCCACCGCTGCACCAGCCAGGCCCAGCCAGTTTCGCGTTTCTGTCGCCGACTCTGCCAGCGACTGTCCCATGCCCGCGTCGACCGTGCTTTGGTCGGCGTTGCCGTTAATCAAATAAGAAACAAATGCCACCAGCAACCCAACGGCCAACACCATCAGCAACACGCCCAATGTGAGCGTGAAACGCTGATCGGTAAACCAGCGGTCGAGAGCCGCTCCCCAGTTGAACGACGGCAGCCGCGACCCATTAACCGAAGCTTTGTCGCGCATCATGCGGGGTTGGCGGGGTTCAGTACGTTCGGTGTTTCGTCGGATAGTGTTTGGGCGAGGTGGTGTAGTTGGTTGAGCCATGCGATTGAGTAGGGCGGTAGCAGAAGTAAATTTCGCCCTTTTAACGAAAAACCATGCAGAATAGCGCAGAAAATATAGGCATCGGGCTAAAGTATTCCCTGGCAGATTTTCTTCGCCAGCCCCGGCCCTTCATAAATGAAGCTGGTATAGACCTGTACCAGCGAAGCTCCGGCCTGTAGTTTCTCCTGTGCATCTGCCGCCGACGCAATACCCCCGACGCCGATGATCGGAAACGCTCCTCCTGATTTAGTATGCAGATAGCGGATCACTTCCGTAGCCCGTTCGCGCAGCGGCTGCCCACTAACGCCACCCGCACCCATCTGCTCAACTATGGCAGCATCGGTCAGCAGGTTAGCGCGGCTGACAGTGGTGTTGGTGGCAATGACACCCGCGATGCCCGTTTCGGAAACGATGGCAATGATGTCGTCTAACTGCCCGTTGGTAAGATCGGGGGCAATTTTAAGCAGGATCGGCTTCGGTGCAGCATAGAGCCGATTCTCGGCCTGGAGAGCCGTAAGCAGGTTCGTGAGTGGTTCGCGTTCCTGTAAATCGCGCAGACCGGGCGTATTGGGCGAACTGACGTTGACCACGAAGTAATCGACTACATCAAACAATTCCCGAAAACTTGCCAGATAATCGCTCAGGGCCTGCTCATTAGGCGTATCCTTATTTTTGCCGATGTTGCCGCCTACAATTACACGTCGACCGCCATCAGGTTGACCTACCCGGTTACGGCCAACGTTGCGTAGCCGCTCCACTGCCGGACCAACGCCTTTGTTGTTGAACCCCATCCGATTAATCAGTCCTGCGTCGGCTTTCAGGCGAAACAGACGTGGGCGCGGGTTGCCCGGCTGCGGGCGGGGCGTTACGGTGCCTATTTCTACAAAGCCAAAACCCAGGTCGCTTAACTCGCTGACCAGCTCCGCATTTTTATCGAACCCAGCCGCCATCCCCACCGGATTTGGAAACGTTAGCCCAAACACCGTGCGTTCCAGTCGTTTATCTTCCAGCACGTATAGCTTACGGCAGATGGCCGACACGCCCGGTATCGCCAGCGCGAATTTCAGCAGCGATGTTACGGTATGGTGAATCGTTTCGGCGTCGAACCGAAACAGAATCGGAAGAAGAATGCGTTTGTACATACTTTGTAAAACCAAACCGGCAAAGATACAACACGAACTCAGCGGGGCGACTGCATATTACCCAAACAACCCCGACGACAGGTAGCGGTCGCCCCGGTCGCAGATGATGCAAACGATAACGCCCGACTCAAGCTCTTCAGCCAATTTCAGAGCCGACCATACGCTGCCCCCACTGCTCATGCCTGCAAAAATACCTTCGACATTGGCTAATTGCCGCGTTGTTTCAACAGCATCGGCTTCCGATACCTCAATGATTCGATCAACGCGCTGGGCATCATAGATTTTGGGCAGGTACTCAGTCGGCCATTTGCGAATGCCGGGAATAGACGACCCGTCGGTAGGCTGGCACCCCACAATCTGGACGGTGGAATTTTGTTCTTTCAGGAAACGCGATGTACCCATAATAGTGCCCGTTGTGCCCATCGACGACACGAAATGCGTAATCTGCCCGGCGGTATCGCGCCAGATTTCGGGGCCGGTGGTCCGGTAGTGGGCCAGATAATTGTCGGGGTTAGCAAACTGATTCAGCATCAGGTAGCCACCTTGCTGCACCTGAGCCTCGGCATAATCGCGGGCCGCTTCGATGGTTTCGCTCAGGATAACTTTTGCGCCAAACGCTTCCATGGTCAGTACGCGTTCGCGGGTCGAGTTAGCAGGCATAACCAGTTCAATGTCGATACTATAAAGCCGGGCAATCATAGCAAGGGCAATGCCTGTATTAC
The DNA here is from genome assembly GCF_001988955.1 of Spirosoma montaniterrae. Taxonomy (NCBI): domain Bacteria; kingdom Pseudomonadati; phylum Bacteroidota; class Cytophagia; order Cytophagales; family Cytophagaceae; genus Spirosoma; species Spirosoma montaniterrae. The sequence goes on from NZ_CP014263.1 coordinate 5,267,419, forward strand.
CGCTCGTAGCTTCAATGAGCTTCATACCCGGTTTCAGATCGCCCCGCAACAAAGCTCCCTCAATCATACTGGAAGCCGCCCGGTCTTTCACGCTGCCGCCGGGGTTGTTGCCTTCTAATTTGCCGTAAATTTTAACGTTCGGATTGATTCGATTGGCACCCATCCGGTTAATTTCAACCAAGGGCGTATTACCAACTAAATCGAGCAAAGTAGCCATGAAATAATAAGTAAGGTATGCGTATTTGTGTCAAGCCGAATCACGTCTGATTAGTTCGACCGAACCCCCGAACCAGTTCTCAACAATAGTTTCATTAAACTTTTACTCTCTTTAATTGCTTGATACTGAATTTTTTGTAAACTTGCTTTACAAATGCGTAGTGTGCGGCAATTCCTTTAATGGGTCAGTTACACATCGGCATTTTGTTATTCACACCATAAAATCACATACAATGAAAGCAGCTGTTTTAACCAAACCGTTGACGAACGCGCATGTCAAGCAAATTGCGGGTCAATTCGACATGTCTGATCTCACACTTCCTTTCTGGGGATACCGCAAAAAAATGCCCATGCACCGCATTGTACGGCTCGAAGGCGAGGGCAACTACACCGTGTTTCATTTTGATGACGGCACCCAATTGATGGTTTCGCTGACGCTGAAGAAGATGCAAAGCCGGTTGCCTTCGAATGTGTTCGTGCGTCCGCACAAGAAAAACATCATCAATCTGCTGTATCTGGAAGGCATTCATCCCGACCGGCAGCAGTTGAGCGTGAGCCTTGTCAACGGCGACCGCGTTGAAGTCTCGCGCCGAAAAGCCAGCAACTTTATCAGGCAGGTGAAAGGGTTTCAGCAGGAATTACAAGCGATAGAAGCCTAAAAATCAGCAAGGCATAATCGGTTGATAGCTTAACTACCAACCGATTATGCCTTGCTGGCAACGATTTACTTTATTTTTGCTAATTCTTCGTCCCGCAGCGGCTTCCGCAGGATTTTACCAACATTCGATTTGGGTAGTTCAGTCCGAAACTCAATGTATCTGGGTACTTTGTAGGCTGTGAGGTTTTCGCGGCAGAACGCCTTGATTGTGTCAACGGTCAATTCCGGGTCTTTTTTCACGACGAAGACTTTCACGGCTTCGTTCGATTTTGCGTCGGGTACGCCAATACAGGCCGCTTCCAGAACGCCGGGACACTGGGCTACAACGTCTTCGATCTCGTTCGGGTATACGTTGAAGCCCGATACTAAAATCATGTCTTTCTTGCGATCAACGATTTTGAAAAAACCGTCTTCATTCATCACGCCCACATCACCGGTTTTAAACCACCCATCGATCATGCACTTTTCCGTTTCGTCGGGACGGTTATAGTAGCCGCCAAATACCTGCGGGCCACGCGCCACAATCTCACCCGGCTCGCCAATGGCTGCGTCAGTGCCGTCTTCACGGATAATTTTCATGTCGGTGCTGGGCCAGGGAATACCGATAGTTCCCACTCGCACCGATCCGTCGACGGGATTGGAACACAGCACGGGCGACGTTTCGGTCAGGCCGTAGCCTTCGCAGGGGGTGTTGCCGGTCAGTTTTGCCCAACGCTCGGCCACGGTAGTTTGCAAAGCCATACCGCCCGCCGACGTTACACTCAGATAGCTCCAGTCGACCTCGGTGATGCGCGGGTGGTTCAACAGGCCATTGTAGAGCGTATTGACGCCCGTAAAAGCCGTTACCTTATATTTTTTCAGATCATCAATAAACGCATTCAGGTCGCGCGGGTTTGTAATGAGCAGGTTCATAGCTCCACTCTTCAAAGCGGCTAATGCGTTGGTTGTCAGTGCGTATACGTGATATAGCGGCAACGCAGCCACAATAACGCCTTCGCCATCTGATACATTACCCGGACTCATCCAGACATGCTGGCATTCAACGTTTGAAATGATATTGCGGTGGCTTAGTACGGCCCCTTTCGATACGCCCGTTGTGCCGCCGGTGTATTGCACAAACGCCATATCCGTATTCTTGATGTCGACGGGGCGGAACGGTTGTCGGATGCCCCGGTTCAGCGCATCGCCAAACGAAATAGCGTTCGGCAGTTTATAAGCAGGAACCAGTTTCTTAACGTACTTGACAACAGCGTTTACAAGCAGTTTTTTCGGGAATCCCAGTAAATCGCCTAACTCTGTGATGACCACATGCTTAATATCGGTTCTGTCCAGAATTTTTTCCAGATTCCCGGCAAAGTTTGCCAGAATAACTATGGCCTTCGCCCCCGAATCTTTGAACTGATGCTGCATTTCGCGAGGGGTATAAAGCGGGTTGGTATTTACCACCGCCAGCCCGGCCCGCAACGCACCGAACATCGCCACTGGGTATTGCAGCGTATTTGGCATTTGAATGGCAATACGATCCCCTTTTTGCAGTTTCAAGTCGTTCTGCAAAAACGATGCGAATTGCTGCGACAGTTTATCTAACTCGCTGAACGTGATATGCTTACCCATGCAGGCATAGGCAGGGCGGTCGGCGAAACGCTGAAAGCCTTCTTCCATCAGAGCTGCCAGCGAGGGATACGCATCGGGGTTTATTTCGTGAGGTACGCCTTTGGGGTAAAAGCGTCGCCAGGGATAAGTCAAGTTAGTTTGCTGGGTCTCCATGTGGTGGCTATTGTAGGTTTTTTAGCAAAAATAAAACAAAAGCCGGAAAGGTTTGTTCGGCCAGTGCGAATAAAGACCTGACGAGAGGTAGAAATTCACCTTTTAATTAGTACCTGTGTATAAATTACTAACGTAGTCAGGATAGTTTATCAGTAGCAGGCAAATAAGTAGAAACCATACTATATATTGTCAAAGTGTGACAAATAAAAAAGGCTAATCCATTCATTACGAGCGTTTTTGCTCTGAAACGGATTAGCCTGAATTCAAACGTTGAGCCTCCTACGGGATTCGAACCTGCGACCTACGCATTACGAATGCGTCGCTCTACCAGCTGAGCTAAGGAGGCTTTTAGCTGATTGCGGGTGCAAATATAGGCGTGTATCTGTAGAGACGCAACCCTTTGCGTCTCTTTTTTTGTCTGGTTTGCGTCTCATTTTTTGCGACACGCCCGGCATTTTCGGTAAATTTGTAGCATGATTTCCATTACCAACCTGTCGTACTACCTCGGTAGCCGGGCACTTTACGAAAACGCGTCGCTGCATATCAAGCCGAATCAGAAAATCGGCCTTATCGGTCTCAACGGTACAGGGAAGTCGACCCTGCTGCGCATTATCAACGGCGAATACCAGCCCGATGGCGGCACCATATCCAAAGCAGGCGATGTTACACTCGGCTTCCTCAATCAGGATTTGCTCTCCTATCAGACCGACGACTCGATTCTGAGCGTGGCCATGCAGGCATTTGAGCGGCAAAATCAGTTGCAGAAGCAAATTGATGAGTTGCTCCACGAAATGGAAACTAACTACCGCGACGAGTTAGTCGATAAGTTAGGTAAGGTGCAGGAAGAATTTGACGCGCTCGATGGCTACACGGTACAGGCACGGGCCGAAGAAATTATGGAAGGGCTGGGTTTCAGCACCGAAGATCTGCAAAAGCCACTTCGGCAGTTTTCGGGCGGCTGGCGAATGCGTGTGATGCTCGCCAAACTGCTGCTGCAAAAACCAGCCCTGTTGATGCTCGATGAGCCGACCAACCACCTCGATTTACCCTCGATTCAGTGGGTCGAAAAATACATTCAAACCTACGAAGGAGCCGTAATCGTGGTCTCGCACGACCGTGAGTTCTTAGATAATGTGATAGATGTAACGGTTGAAGTGGCCAATGCCAAACTGAACTATTACGCCGGTAATTATTCATTTTATCTCGAAGAGAAAGCACTGCGAAATGAGATTCAGAAAGGAGCATACGAAAACCAGCAAGCCAAAATCAGGCAGACAGAGCGGTTTATCGAACGCTTCAAAGCTAAAGCTACTAAAGCTAAGCAAGCCCAAAGCCGGGTAAAACAACTGGCTCGCATGGAGCTGGTCGACGCTGTAATTGACGAATCGGCGCGGGTAAACTTTAAATTTCAGTTCTCGACTCAGCCGGGGCGGCATATCCTGCACCTCGACGATATCACAAAACACTACGGCCCCAAGCGTATTCTGACCCACGCCGACGTTCGGCTCGAACGGGGCGATAAGGTTGCGCTGATCGGAGCTAACGGACGGGGCAAATCCACGCTGCTACGGATTATTTCGGGTTCAGAGCCAGTCAACGACGGTAAGCGTGTATTGGGCCACAACGTATCGTTCAGTTTTTACGCCCAGCACCAGTTAGAATCATTGAGCGTGGATGATACGCTCTTAGATGAGCTAAAACACGCTAACCCAACCAAAACCGAAGGCGAATTGCGGGGCGTATTGGGCTGCTTTCTGTTCTCCAACGACGAAGTGTTCAAGAAAATTAAGGTGCTGTCGGGGGCGAAAAGTCGCGGGTGGCGTTGGCAAAGGTGCTGTTATCGCAGGCCAATTTTCTACTGTTGGACGAACCGACCAACCACCTCGATATGCAGTCGGTAAATATATTGATTCAGGCTCTCGAACAGTATGAAGGCACGTATGTAGTGGTCTCGCACGACCGCTATTTCGTGTCGCAGATTGCCAACAAAATCTGGTACATCGAAGACGAGCAAATCAAAGAGTACCCCGGCACGTATGACGAATACGAATGGTGGCTGGAAGAAAAGAAATCGTCCCCTGTAGAGACCGGTACGCCGGAGCGGCAAGATGTTGCGTCTCCTTCGCGCCAGCAAAAAGCGCACACCCAGACCAATGGTCAGTCAGAACACCGGTCGCCTAAAACCGCTACTGACGATGAGCGCAAAGAATGGCAACGGACACTAAAACGCTTAACGCAGCAAGTCGAAGAATCAGAAGGAAAGATTAGTCAACTGGAGGAGCGCAAAAAACGACTCGAAGCAGAACTGGCTGACCCTGCTACTTACGGCGACAGTAAACTGATGCAGGCTAAAAACGATGAATATCATCGCGTAAAAGCCGAAATTAATCAGCTTCAGGACGTTTGGGAAGCGGCTATGCTCGAGGCAGAAGAACTGGAAAAGAAAATCGCCTGACGTTTTTTGAAGAGGAACACGGATTAAACGGATGACACAGATCACCACGGATTTCAACTTTTTTTCCAAAAGCAATCTGTGTTTATCCGCTTCATCCGTTTAATCCGTGTTCCCTTTTCTATTATGACAAAGCCACTGGCCTTCGCATTTTTCATTCTTCATCTTTCACTGCCACATGCCTTTGCTCAGTCGGTGCCGAACATCGACCGGATCTATGACCCGCAGGTGCAGACGGTACTGTTGTATCCGCTTATCAGCCAAAAGCCTGCCGACCGGGATGCCGGATCGCCTACGCTCCTGTTGAATCCGCCTGTTGTGTCGCTCGATGAGCCGGTACCGCTCCAACTGGAATTCGATGATTTAACGGCTGACTACCGGTCATTTCGGGCAAAATTAGTGCATTGTGATGCCAACTGGCAGAAATCGGTACTGAACGATATTGAGTATACGTTTGAATATAACGACAACCCGATTACCGACTATGCCGTGTCGGTCAATGCCAAGGTTCCGTACTACCATTACCGCTTCACACTGCCGCGTGTCAAACTACCCGGCAACTATCTGTTAGTGGTGTATGATGAGCGAAATCCGCGCAATACAATTCTTACGCGCCGGTTTAGTACCTACCAGAACCGGCTGACGGTGGCTGCCGCCGTTCGTTTCTCGACCGACCCGGCCCGGCAGTTCACCGACCAGCAAATCGACCTCAACATCGACTACAAAGGCTATCAGGTACTTTCGCCACAAGACGACTTTCGGGTAGTCATTCGTCAGAACTACCGCGACGACCGGATTCTTACCAACCTGCGTCCGACCAACGTGCGGGCTTTCGATCAGGTGCTGGAATATCGGGTGGTCGACCTGAGCAATACCATACCGGGGGGTAATGAGTTCCGGTTTTTCGACATTCGTACAGTGGTTTCGCGTGGCAATTTTATTGAGCGCATCAACCGCCCTGCCGACCGTAACATAGCGTATGTGCAGGCCGACGTGCCGCGCAGTCAGGGCGCATACATTCAGAGCGATGACTTTAACGGCCAATACATCATCGACAATCGCGAAACGGGCAACGGAGCCACCGGGGCCGATTACATCGAGACCGTGTTTACGCTGCGTACCCCCGAAATTCCGGGGGTGAGCCTGTTCGTAAATGGTGCGTTCAATCTGTGGCAGCTAAACGACCGTAACCGTATGACGTTCGACGCCGGAGAAGGCACGTATCGGGCGGCTATTTTGCTGAAACAGGGCGTGTATAACTACAATTACGTAGTGCAGACTAGCGGTTCGCAGCCCCGTATCGATGAAATGTACATTGAAGGCAGCTATTCGGCTACGGAGAATGAGTACGAAGTGTTTGTTTATCATCGCCCGCCAGCCGCCCGCGCCGATCAGTTGGTGGGCTACCGGCGTATTGGCGTAAACCGACGAAAATGAATAACCCGGCGTAACAGGTAATCAGCTCACCTGTTTTCTTTCGTACCTTTACGCCCCAATTAACCCACAGTTACTTACTGATAGTTGGTAGCTGTTAACTGTTGCCCGAAAATGTCCTGGTTTGTCCGAAAAGATAAGGGAATTCAGACCCCGACCGAAATGAAACGGGAAGCCCCCGACGGTCTGTGGTATCAGTGTCCGAACTGCAAAAAAGCCATGCACACGCGCGAACACAAGCTGAATGCCTACACGTGCGTACATTGCAATTATCACGAAAAAATAGGTTCCGAAGCCTACTTTTCCATCCTCTTTGATAACAACACATTTACCGAACTCGACGCAAACATGATGTCGGCAGACCCACTCAATTTTACCGATACAAAATCGTATCCGGGGCGGGTAAAAGCGACCATGATGAAAACCGGCCTGAAAGATGCCGTTCGGACAGCCTACGGGCCAATGAATGATCAGATTGTGACGGTTGCCTGTATGGACTTTAGCTTCATCGGTGGCTCTATGGGGTCGGTAGTCGGCGAGAAAATTGCACGGGCCATCGATCATGCAATTGCCAGCCGAACGCCGTTTCTGATGATTTCGCGGTCGGGCGGGGCGCGTATGATGGAAGCCGGTTATTCGCTGATGCAAATGGCGAAAACGTCGGCCAAACTCGCGTTGCTGTCTCAAGCCAGACTACCTTACGTTTCGCTGCTGACCGACCCGACCACGGGGGGCGTTACGGCCTCGTATGCGATGCTGGGCGATTTCAATATTGCCGAACCGGGCGCGCTCATTGGCTTTGCCGGGCCGCGCGTGATCCGCGAAACCATTGGCAAAGATTTGCCAAAAGGCTTTCAGGAAGCCGAATTTGTACTCGAACATGGCTTTCTGGACTTCATCGTCGACCGGAAAGATTTAAAAGATAAACTGTCGAGTTTATTTGGGATGTTGGAATAGTGATAAACGATGAGTGATGAGTGATAAGTGATGAGTGGCTGATGTATGCGTATTTTACTGGCGTCAGCCACTCATCACTTATCACTCATCACTCATCACTAAAAAAATGCGCCTTGTTCGTAGCCCGGTTTTGTGTAATTACTACGTCACGTATCGCTGCAACGCAACCTGCGGCTTTTGCGATATCTGGGAGCGTCCGTCGCCCTACGTTACGCTCGACAATGCCCGTGCTAACCTGCGCGACCTTCGGCGGCTGGGAGTGCGGGTTATTGATTTTACCGGGGGCGAACCATTGCTACACCGACAGTTGCCCGAACTGCTTGAGGAGGCCAAACGGCTTGGTTTCATTACCACCGTTACGACCAACGCGCTGCTGTATCCCAAACAGGCCGAACGCCTGCGCGGACTGGTCGACATGCTCCATTTTTCGCTCGATTCGCCCGTGGCCGAAGAACACGACCGCAGCCGGGGCGTTCGCTGTTTCGATAAGGTGATGGAGTCTATTCAAATAGCCCGGCAACTCGGCGAACGCCCTGACATTCTGTTCACGGTTTTCGAGCATAACGTGCAGCAGATCAGGGATATGTATGATACTATCTGCCGCCCAAACAAGCTGGTATTGATTCTGAACCCGGTTTTTGAGTATAACGGCGTTGATACAGGCGGTGCGCTCTCAACCGACGCGCTGCAACAATTAACCAACTGGGGCAGGCAACCCGGTGTGTACCTGAACGACGCGTTTGTGCAACTCCGGCGCGACGGCGGCAACCACGTCGACAAACCCGTGTGCCGGGCGGGTAGTACCACGATTGTGATCTCGCCCGAAAACAAGCTCGTGTTGCCCTGTTACCACCTTGGTTTGAAAGATTTCTCGATTAATGACGATCTGTATACGCTCTATCGCTCGGAAGAGGTGCAGAAGATGGTGGCTTTAGAAGGTCGCTTACCCGCCTGCGAAGGCTGCGCCATCAACTGCTACATGCAGCCATCTTTTGCCGTTGACGTAAACCGGTATTTCTGGAAAGCGTTGCCGAGTACCCTGAAATACAATTGGATGAAAGGCACCTGGAAGCAGTTGTTTTAGGGCTTGGTTTCAATGCTCAACCAAAACTTTCCGCGTCAGAATTTGCCCGTCTACATCGGCGCGAAGTATATACATGCCTGATTGTAAATAGCTTGTATTCAGGGCTTTTTCATAAGCGCGTGTAGCTCGTGTCGGCTCTGCCGTTTGTAGTACCCGCCCGTTTGCATCGGTCAAAGTCAGGTGGACCAGCGCAGGTACAGGGGATAGCAGTTCTACCTGTAACGTGCCATCGGCTGGCGATGGGTATGCCTGTAGTAATGGGCCGTTATCGCGCCACGCTTCGGTTGTCGTTATCAATCCGATGGTTTGCGCAGGTTCGTAAGGCGGAATCGTTCCGGGCGTGCCAGGCTGATCGACCACAACAACGCTGATTTCCTGTATGGTCTGGCTGATTAGTGCCCCACGCCGATATTCCAACACCATAATAGCGACATTATAACGCCCTTCCTGTGTAGGAGCGTCCCAAACCAGATCACCTGTGCGGCTGTTGATTGTGAACGCACCCCGGCGAGCTACAGCGTTGGGATACTGATAGCCGTCGGCATCGCCCGGCTGACACGGAACATTGGCCAGACTCACGAGCGGCCATGCCAGCCGATACGCCAAACTATCGCCCTCAGCGTCAGTAGCTTTCAGGGGTACAATCGCTAATTGGTTTGTTTTCAACACAAGGCTGACCCACGGAAAAGATAGGGCTGGCGTTTGTCCCATACCGGCCAGAAACGTTGTCGACAGACCGAAGGGTTGATTGGGGCCACCGTTATTCCGCGCTGGGGTGCGATTAGGCACAAACGTCGTGACCCGGTATGTAGCCGGGCCGGGGTAGGTGTGTACAACTCGATAGACGTTACTACTATACTGCCGGTCATCGGTAATGACTCGGGCCACCCGAGCAACGGATTGAGTTACACCATCGCCGAAGCAAATCGATACGTTATCGTCGGCACCCGATGCCACCTGCCCGCCTATTTCGTACATATATAGGGTGACAGTGATCTCGTACTGCAAGCCACTGATGGGTTTCGTCTGAATATAGCCGCCAATCAGGTGCGTTGCCTCGGCAATGCGAACAAGCAGAAGCAGGCTGAGAAGTGTAAGCGTTTTCATAAACACGAGCAGGAAAGAGTTGGATTTATCAGAATAACTTCGCCTATATAGACTATCATGTATTGGCCTGTCAACATTTCGTAAGCGGTAATTTTATACCTTTCCACTATGTTATACACTGCTCAACAAACCGCCCAACTGCCACCCAATGGGTTCCGGTATCTGCGAACATCGCTCAATAACAATGTGTTGACAATCACGCTGAACCGGCCTGAAAAAAAGAATGCGTTACACCCGCCTATGCTGGCCGAACTGGCCTTTGCTCTGGCGTATGCTCACCATACGGCCACGGTTTGGCTGGTAGTGCTGGCGGCTGCGGGCGATACGTTCTGTGCTGGCATGGACCTGCGGGCTTTGGCGGAAGGGGAGACCGAAGCATCGACCGTACCCGAACCGGCTGGCCCGGTTCGGCTGGGTGAGTTGATGGCGGGTCTGCACAAACCCTGTCTGGCGCGGGTGCAGGGACCTGTGTATGCGGGCGGTTTTCTGCTGGTCGGTGGGAGTACCTATGTTTTGGCGGCTGAAAACGCTACGTTTAGTTTGCCTGAAGTGAAGCGTGGGCTATTTCCGTTTCAGGTGCTGGCTGTGTTGATCGACATCATGCCCGTTCGTCAGGCTCTCGATCTATGCTTGCGTGCCCGAACGCTCAGTGCCGCTCAAGCGCAGGACATTGGCTTGGCTACGCATTTGGTTCCTGCCGACGAATTAGATGATGCCGTCTACAACTTAGCTAACGAGTTGAAACAGTTTTCACCAACGGCCCTGCACTATGGACTTCGAGCCGCACATACACTAAAAAGCCTGCCATCCAACGAACAGCAGGCGTATTTGTACGAACAATTTCAGCAACTTCAGCAAACCCCCGACGCCAAAGAAGGGATGGCCGCATTTCTGGAGAAACGCAGGCCGGAATGGGGGAAGAGTTAAAAGTGAAAAATGAAAAGTTGACGCTATCCAAGCACATTCTTCACGGTTTAGTTTTTACCTTATCACTGGCACTTTCGCCGGGTGTCGATAATGGTCTGAATTTTCCAGACTTCGCCCACGCGTACCAGCGTGAAGGCATTGGCTCCGCAGTGGTGTTGTTCCCCGTTGTAGTAGAACTGATACGGAGTAAACGCCGTGGCTAAGTCGCCGTCAATATGCACCATGTAGTCGCCCAGCCGCTCGTCCAGCGCACCAGCTTTCGCCTTACCAACCGACGCGACGAAGCCCGCAATAGGATCATCCTTTACCGACACGTCGCCCGCTTTGTTTAGCACTGTTTGCAGCCGGGCGTTGGGCAGAAACAGCGGCTTCAATGTCGTTGAATCGGCGCGTTTCATTCCCTCAAACAGCGACGAAATCGTTTTACGGACCGCTGCTTCGTCAGGATTCTGAGCAAAGGCGGGGGCAGTCAGGAGAAGCAGGCAAAGAAATTTCATCGCAAGTTTTTTTTAAGGGGAACACGGAGAACCAGGCTGCCTGGCTGTTCGGGATGTAAATCCCGAACCTGATAACTGCGGGTATTCACCCGCGCAAGCGGACAAACGTCCGCTGTTAATAGGTTCGGGATGTAAATCCCGAACAGCACACAAGCGCAACGCAGGAATCTTGTTTAATCTTGTCAATCCTGGTTCAGATGTTTCAGATATACTGGTTCACAATCATCTCATACAACTCCTGCTTACCGCTGATTTGCTTCGGCTCGCCATTATCTAAAGCATACTGGCGCAGGTCTTCGAGCGTAAGTTTACCGGCTTCAAAATCGGCACCGGCACCGCTGTCGTAGCTGGCGTAGCGGTCGGCCCGTAGCTGCTTGTATTTCGACTGGCTCAAAATGGCTTCGGTAGCAATGGCAGCCCGCGCAAATGTATCCATCCCACCAATGTGGGCGATGAAAATATCCTCTAAATCGGTTGAATTTCGGCGCGTTTTAGCATCGAAATTAACCCCACCCGACCGGAAACCGCCCGCTTCCAGAATTACCAGCATGGCTTCGGTCAGTTCGTATACGTCGACTGGAAACTGGTCGGTATCCCAGCCGTTCTGGTAATCGCCCCGGTTAGCATCGATGCTGCCGAGCATGTTATTGTCGGCGGCAACCTGCAACTCATGAGCGAAGGTGTGATTTGCCAGCGTGGCGTGATTGGTTTCTACATTGAGTTCAAAATCATCCTGTAAGCCGTTGCGGTGCAGAAAACCGACTACCGTAGCCGCGTCGAAATCATACTGATGTTTGGTAGGTTCCATCGGCTTAGGCTCGATGTAGAATGCGCCCGTGAAGCCCTGTCTGCGGGCATAATCGCGGCTGATTTGCAGGAACTTAGCCAGGTGTTCCTGTTCGCGTTTCATGTTGGTGTTCAGCAGCGACATGTAGCCTTCACGCCCACCCCAGAACGTGTAGCCGCGCCCACCGAGTTCGATAGTGGCGTCGATGGCGTTTTTCACCTGCCAGCCGCCGTGCGCCAGCACATGAAAATCGGGATTGGTGCTGGCTCCGTTCATGTACCGTTCGTGTGAGAACAGGTTAGCCGTACCCCACAATAGTTTTACGCCACTCGCGGTCTGTTTTTGTTTCAGGTAATCGACCACTTTTCGGAAGTTGCTTTCAAACTCGCTGTTCGATTTTCCTTCGGGAGACACGTCAACGTCGTGGAAGCAATAATATTCCATGCCCATTTTGGTAATGAACTCAAACGCAGCATCAGCCTTGCTGAAAGCCGCGCCGAGCGGGTCGGTTTGGGCGTTCACGTCCCACGGGAAATGCTTTACGCCTGGTCCGAAGGGATCGTTGCCAGTGCCGCAGAACGTGTGCCAGTAGGCTACGGCAAACCGGAACAGATCGCGCATGGGTGTGCCAAGAATCGGGCGGCTGGCATCGTAAAACTTGAATGCCAATGGATTATCCGATTCGCGACCTTCGTATTGAATGGGTTTTTCAACAAATGGGAAATACGCTTTATCGCCAAGCGTTAGGGAAGTCTGAGACATAACGGGTTGGTTTTCTACATAAAAAAGTTCCGAAGGCGAGGCACCGTCGGAACCCTGTGGCATAAAGTAAAGTTCAGCCCGTTTCTCATGATTAACGGGTGTGCATAAGCCATTAAAATCTAAGGGGCCACTCTTTTTTTACCGTGTTCCGACATGGCCCGGCTGGCCTGCCGCGTCATTTTCTTAATGTATTCGGCACGCCGGAACCGCAATGCGCTCCAGTCTTCGTCAATCGCCACCTGCCGCACACCTTCAAACCCCTGCTTGCCCAACTCGGCCCAGCCCGTGTCGCGGTTAAACTCACACTGGTGCCGTTTTGAGGTGCCTTTTGGGTAGGCAAACCACAGCAGCCCATCGCCTTCCACTTTCGCGGCCAAAGCTTCCGTAAGCGTATCAACTTCCTGTTGCGTTTTCACAAACGCCAGTATAAATCCGCCCGTCTGAATCAGAGCCGGGTCGGTTACGATGGTTGCCAGAGGGCGCATGGTTTCAAGCGCTGGCAGAAACGCGTCGGGGGCGTTAACAACGGCCACTTCCGACTGGTCCTTGTAGTTAAGTTTTGTGAAGATCGGGTTCATGGTTGTATGGGAAAAAATTGTAACACAGAGATGCACAGAGCGAATAGAGATACGCAGAGTTTTCTATGTTACTCCGTGTATCTCTATTCGCTCTGTGCATCTCTGTGTCATAACGTCTACGGTTTTTTCCGTTTCAACGCCAGATCGTGGGCTGTGTCGTAGTAAGACCGCAGGTTGGTCCAGTCGAAAACTTCGGCGATGCTTTCAACGCGGTTGCGCTGCTGAATTCGGTCGCGCTGAGCCATCTTCACAAATCGAAACAAGACGTTGGTTAACTGGTCGGCAGCTTCGTTGAAGTTTTGCGTCCGGCGATTGATAACGTAGATACCCCGGTTTTCGTAGTCACGCATGATCTGCATGATGAAGTCGCCAAAACCTGATTGGTCGCTCGTAACGGTCGGAATGCCGCGCACGACGCATTCCAGCGGAGTATAGCCCCACGGCTCGTAGTAACTCGGAAACACACCAAGGTGGCAACCGCGCACAAACTGACTATAATCCAGGCCAAACAGTGGGTTGGTCGAGGCAATAAAATCGGGGTGGTACACGACTTTCACGCGGTCGTATTCGTTGTTGACGAGGTTGGCCTGCCGAATGAACCGCGTCATATCGTCCTCCTGCACGAGGTTATGCGTCACAAAGGGCGGCAGCCGTTTGGTTTTCCAGCTCTGCACCGTCCGGCGGAGCCGCAATCGCCAGTATTCATCAACGAAACTGTTGAGGTCAGGGAGCGTAGTACCGTTGGGGTCGGAGGCTGTTGCCTGAAAAAGCCGCTCACCCACCTGTTTTTCAATAGCCTGCGTAGTTTCCTGAATCTCATCGAGCAAGGCCCGCGAGTGTAGCACGTCGGGATTGATAGACGTGTACGGCTGTTTCGTGACCATGAACATAACAACCGTCATATCCATGTTAGCTTCGCGCATCCGGTAATTGAGCCGGGCTAAGGCTTCGAGCGTAAGGTCGTAGCCTTTATTGGAGAACTCGAACCGGCCCGACGTAAAGAAGTACAGCGTTTTTTCCAGATCGAACGAATAGCTCTGGAAAAAGTGGCCCATCACAAACTCATGAATCTTCTGCTTAAACCGAACGTGCAGGTTCTGAAACTCGTGAACAGCCGCAAACCGGGTAATATTCAGTCCGTTGGGTAATACCAGATCGGGGTTTCGACCTAAGAAGACCTCGCACTCACGCGCCGTAACATCGCTCACCGTCGTGAACACGTGCGACTGAAGTGCAGCCAGCCGCTCGACCGTGGCCTGCGTTTCGATGCCATAATGACGGGCTTCTTTCAGCCAGTCGAAAAACGGTAATTTCCCGTAAAAGCCGGGTTCGTTCTGCGCCAGATACCGCCCCAGCATAGTGGCGTGGGTTGTGAAAACGGTAGCAACCTTGATGTTATCGCGCCGGAGGTCGGGCAGGCCGGTGCTTGCCATCCATTCGTGAAAATGCGCAACCAGATCGACTCGTCTGGCATGGTCGGCAGCCAGCAGCGTAATAAACTGCCGCACCATCTCACCAAATACAATGGTCTGATTAACAAGGTCTTCAACGTTGAGCGTAGTAAGCTGATGATTGAGCCAAAGCTGCGTTTTGATGTAGTTGAGCTGATCGACGCTTACACTATTGATATCGAACAGCACTACGCGCGGACGACCCGTTACGAGCCAGTACCCGTACTCGACGCCGAAACCCATTTGCCGCATCTTCCGAACGGTTTGCCCAATTTCGGTTTCGTCGGAGTCGGTGATCGGTTCAAATTCAGCGGTTGCCCGCTGCGGAAAATACGGGCCGACTGCTACGTAGTTATCGTCCCACTTTTCAACCATTGCCGGTACTTTCGACCGGATTACGGTGTAGATACCGCCGACCTGATTACAAACTTCCCAGGCTATTTCGAGCAGTAATTTTCGCTTCGATGTTGAGAATACGGATTCCAAAGCTATTCTGTGGTTTGGGTGGTTGCGGTTGCCGCTTTGCGCTAAAAACGCCCTAAACTACTGGATGATTTCGGATTTTTGGTCGACGCGTAACAGATACGTTCGAAATCCAGAAGCATAAAGCCAAATTACTTCCAGGATTTTGCTTCGACGACGCGCGTTTGCCCGCCCTGCGAAACGGTGTAGTTGAAACCCGGCTGCAAACTGTAAGCACCGATTTCGCCCTGTTTACTCACCGCCAGCACACCCACCTGCACGTCGTCGATGGTGCCCGCGCCGTTCAGGTATTTGCCGTCTTTAGCAAATGAGCCTTTCGCAATTCGCCGGATAACTTCTTCACATGCCTGCTGGGGCGTTTTGCCTTGCCGCATCAGCTCAACGGCCAGAAATGAGCCACAAGTACGTAATACCAACTCGCCCAGACCGGTAGCGCAGGCTCCGCCAATTTCGTTATCGACAAACAGCCCCGCGCCAATAATGGGCGAATCGCCCACACGCCCGTGCATTTTGTAGGCCAGCCCGCTTGTGGTGCAGGCTCCCGACGCGTCGCCTTTGGCGTCGATAGCGAGCATCCCGATGGTATCGTGCCGCTCAATATTGACCTTTGGTTTATATTCTGCCGTTTTGAGCCATTCGCGCCATTTTGCTTCCGACTCTTTCGTGAGCAGATTCTCTTTTTTGAACCCCTGCGATAGGGCAAACGCCTGTGCGCCTTCGCCCGACAGCATCACATGGGGCGTTTTTTCCATCACGGCCCGCGCCACCGAAATGGGGTGCATGATGTTTTCCAGAAACGTAACCGACCCGGCATTGCCGCGCTCGTCCATAATGCAGGCGTCGAGCGTTACGCGGCCATCGCGGTCAGGCAGGCCACCGTAGCCTACGCTGGTGTCGTTAGGATCGGCTTCAGGTACGCGCACACCCGCTTCCACGGCGTCTAAGGCACGTCCGCTGCGGTTCAGCACCGCTTCGGCGGCAGCATTGGCCTTAGGCTGATTCCAGGTCGAAACAACGATAGGACGGTCTGGTGGTCCGGTCGGGGGCGTAAGGGCGAAGAGTTTTGGCGAAAGAGCCGATAAAGAACTGAGCGTGAGAAAACGGCGACGGTTTAGCATAAGAAAGCGGTTAGTTAATGAACAATCACAAGCTCGTGCTTCATGAGCAAACCAGGCAGATTGTGCAGCGAAAATCGGGCTTTTTTGAGTTTGTTGCTGTCGGGGTTGAGCGTCAGGTTATATGAACTCGAAAAATCGGCTTGTGTCAGGTCGTTATTGTCAAACGTAGCGAATTCTAAGTTGCAGTGATGGAATGTCGTGCCGGATAAATCAGATTTTATGAAGTGTGCTTCGCGCAGGGAGCAATCGGCAAACCGGGCTTTTTTCAATTTTCGGTCGATGAACACCGCATAATTGAGCGGGCATTCCTGAAAGTTAACGTGAAAGCCAAACGGATTGCAAACCGAAAAATCGACGTGCTGGAGGTTGCAATGCAGAAACTGAATGTCGTACAACTTCGTGTTTTTCAGCCCGGCCCGCGTCAGGTCGCAGTGGTCAAACCGGCAATCAATAAAATTGGCACCCGCCAGCGATTGGCCCGACAGATTGAGTTTGCGGAACGTACACTGCTCAAACGTATGGTCGGCCCAACGGGTGGGTAGCTGGTCGGGCCGGTCGAAAAGTAGGTCGAGGTAATCCATTGAATCGGGACGAGTTTGCCGGGCCGAAGATAGGCAACAAGCGGTTGTGCAGCGAAAGGATTGTATCCTGCCTGTTCAATTCGTTACCGCTTGCCGCCGTATAAATGATTCAATCAGCGATTCAGCAGTTAATCAGCCGTTTAGGTTTTACATCCGATGTGTCGGGTAATCTGTTCGTTAAGACGTTTGCCCAACATAAAAATTATAAGCTCGAAGTCGATTTGGTCAATCGACGCATTGTATACGCCGAACCCGTTAAGGTTCACGACAAAACAACCTCCCACTTCGACGCACCCGAAAATTTCGTGGTACTGGAGTGCGTGAATCGTTTGCTCGAAAAAGGCTACGAACCGCAGCATATCGAACTCGAACGGCGGTGGTCATTGGGCCGAACGGGTAAAAGCGGTAAAGCTGACGTTACAGTGATGGGCCGCGACGGGCAGTCACTGATTGTGATTGAGTGCAAAACTGCCGGGAGCGAGTATGAAAAAGAGAAACGCAACACGACTGCCAGCGGGGGACAACTATTCTCGTATCTGCAACAGGACCGCAACACGCGCTTTCTGTGCCTGTACGCATCGGAACTACGAAATGCAGCCGTTCACTACGAAAACGCGATTGTTCAGATTAAAGACCGGCCCGAAGTAACGGAACTGGTTCGCACAGACCCCGACACGGTTGCCTACGAAACGGCCAAAACCAAAGAGGAACTGCACCGGGCCTGGAAAGAAAATTTTAACTGCTACTTCGCGCCTAATGGTATTTTCGACGAGGAGGCTCAAGCGTACAATCCTGAATTTAAGCCCATTAAACGCAAAGACCTGCGGCCCTTCACGCCCGAAGAAGGTCGGCAACTGTTCAACGCGTTTGAAGAAATCCTGCGCCACAACAACATCTCCGACCGCTCCAACGCCTTTAATCGGATTCTGTCGCTGATTCTGTGCAAGATCGTTGACGAACGTAAGCAGCCCAACGAAGAAACCGGCTTTCAGGTTAAAGAAGCCACCGACACGCCCGAATCCATTCAGGAACGGCTGCAACGGCTGTATCAGCAGGGAATGCAGGATTACCTGAAAGAAGAGTTTACGTACATTTCGGAAGAGCAGGTTGACGAAATCGTCAGCCGGTTTCCGCGCCAGACGGCCCAGCGCGAAATCAGAGAGATAGTGCGAAAGCTGAAATTTTACAGCAACAACGAGTTTGCGTTCAAGGAAGTCCACAACGAATCGCTGTTCAACGAAAACGCAAAGGTGCTGAACGAGATTCTGGCCCTGCTGCAATACAAACAGTTTCGCTATCAGCGCACCGACGCCCACCAGTACAAACACCAGAAACGCTACCTCGGCGACTTTTTCGAGTTGCTTTTAGATGCGGGCTACAAACAAACCGCCGGGCAATTCTTTACGCCCCTGCCCGTGGCCCGGTTTATTGTGAAGTCGCTGCCGCTACGCGAGATGATGCAGGAAAAATTAGCAGCCCAGCGGCCCAATTTTCTGCCCTACGTGATCGACTACGCCTGCGGGTCGGGGCATTTTCTGACCGAGGTGATGGAAGAAATTCAGCACCACATCGACCAACTGCCGCCCACCTACAGCGACGACGTAAACCAGAACCTGACCCACTGGCAAAAAGCCGACTGGACCGGCGAGTTTATCTACGGCATCGAGAAAGATTACCGGCTGGCCCGCACCGCCAAAGTAGCCTGTTTTATGAACGGCGACGGCGAAGCCAACATCATTTTCGGCGATGGACTGGAAGATTACACCCGCCCCGTGAAAGGCCGCAACTACAAGTTTGCGCCCCAGTTCGACGCCGTGGTGGCAAACCCGCCCTACTCCATTCAGAGTTTTAAAACGCACCTCGGCCTGAAAAACAGCCAGTTTTCGCTCTATGATTCCCTGACCGAATCGGCGTCGGAGATTGAGGTACTGTTTGTGGAACGCACGGCCCAACTGCTGCGCGAGGGGGGTGTGGCGGGGGTGGTGCTGCCCTCCAGCATCCTGAGCAATACGGGCATTTACACCCGCGCCCGCGAACTGATGCTGCAACGGTTTGAACTTCGGGCCATTGTGGAGTTCGGCTCCAATACGTTTATGGCAACCGGCACCAACACCGTGACGCTGTTTCTGACCCGTCGCAACGACCGCCTGGCCGACGACTTCCGGGCCGTAGCCGATGATTTTATCCTGAAAAATCAGTTCCGCCCCGACGATTTCACCGACACCGAAGCCCTGCTGGCGGCTTATGCCAGCCGCCACAACCTCAGCGTGGCCGATTACCGCTCGCTGCTCAGTAAAACCCCCACCGAAGTCTTGCTACAGAGCGACTTATGGCGCGACTACGACCGCTGGTTTGCTGACCTGACCGAGACCAAAAACCGGCGCGACACTAAAAAAGCCGAAGGCAAAGCGTTTGCCAAACTCAGCCCCGACGAGCAGCAGCAGGAACTGACGCGGCTGTTCTACGAGCGCGTGCTGCCCCGCGAACACGACCGCTTTCTGTATTTCTGCCTGACCTACCAGCAGCCCACGCTGATTGTGCGCCTGCCCGCCGACGGTGCCGAAGAAAAACGCTTCTTAGGCTACGAGTTTAGCCGACGCCGGGGCGACGAGGGCATCAAACTCTATCAGGACGCGCAGGGCCGCCACCAAACCACGCTCTACGACGAAGAGGAACTGCACCACCCCGATAAGCTGAACACATTAGTGTGGCAGGCTCTGAGCGGCAGGCAGCCCACCATCCCCGACGCGCTCCGGCCCCATGCCAACGTCGTGGATTTGGCCGACTGCTTAGACGTTACGCGGGTCGAGTTTGAGAAGCAAATTGGGTTGGCAACACAAACCACTAACTCGGCTTTATACTGGACATTCGTTAAGCAGGGCATCCCACTCACTACGTTGAACGATATAAAAAACGCTGCTAAAACGTGGTAAGTCAGCCACTTATAGCACCAGTGAAGTGCAGATTATCAAGTCGGGGCAGGCACGTGGGTACAAAGACTTCGATTTTACGCATAAATACTACTTAGCCAGTGCCGATGGTTTAGACGAGCGACAGTTACAGAAAGGCGATATTTTAATCAACTCAACGGGTGTAGGCACAGCGGGCCGGGTTACGCTTTTCGACCTCGATGGTTTGTTCGTGGCCGATAGCCACATTACTATTCTGCGCTTAGACCAGAAACGCACGTTGCCAGGCTATGTTCTTTATGCCCTCGCTCACATTGGATTCAAGAATATTGAAGCAATGGCTAATGGTGCAAGTGGTCAGATAGAACTTCCATTATCAACCATCGAACGCATCAAAATTCCCCTTCCTCCGCTTGCTGTACAGCAGCAGATTGTGGCCGAAATAGAAGCCATTGAAGCGCAGGAAGCGGTTGATAAACAGCAGATTCAGGAATGCCGCGAGGAGATGGAGCAGGTGATGGAAAACATGCCCGGAACCCCAACGCCCGTCCGCAGTCTGGCCCAGATTAATCCGCCTAAAGATGAAGTAGCCAAACTACCCGCCGATTCGTTGGTGTCGTTTATTGACATGGCTTCGTTGAGCAACGAGGGCGGCATTACGCACAACGAAGACCGGCCTTTGTCAGCCGTTCAAAAAGGCTACACCTATTTCCGGGAGGGCGACGTATTGTTTGCCAAAATCACGCCTTGCATGGAAAATGGCAAGGGCGCACTGGCAATCGGTCTCACGAATAAAATCGGGTTTGGCAGCACCGAATTTTTTGTGATACGGCCCAACGGATTGCTGAAAGCCGAGTTGCTATACCGCTTCCTGCAACGCCGGTCGTATCGGGCAGAAGCCGAAAAAGTGATGACGGGCGCATCGGGCCACCGGCGCGTACCAAAGACATTCCTGGAGAATACGCTGGTCAACGTTCCTTCGCCCGCTGAGCAGGAAACACTGGCAATCCAACTCCAGAATCTCGAAAATCGCATCCGGGAAGCTCAGGCTCGGCTGGCGGGCGTGGCCGGGCAGAAGGCCGAGGTGCTGAAGCGGTATCTGTAAGCACGCCATTTTATGAAGCAAATCTACCCACCATTGCTGGCAGCGGGTTTTCAGGAAATTGGTCCCTGGCAGTTAGATCAGCAGTTTTTGGAGCCTTTTGGCGAAAATGAACGGCGTCTCCATTTAATAAACCGACTGCGGGTTTATCTGAACGACCTGATTAACTTAGGCATTCCACTCGAAATCTGGCTCGATGGCTCGTTTGTTACACGCAAACCCGAACCCGACGATGTAGATATGGTGGTTTGGGTTCAGGCAAGCGATATAGATCAACTGCCAGCGGCCCATAAACTAAAATTTCGGCTCTTGCTGATGGACCGTGACCGGGTACGAAGTTTGTATGATGTTGATGTGTACTGGGCCATCCCAACCAGCGATCACGAGCGAGAGAAATGGCAATGTATGTTTGGCTTCGACCAATCGCCTGTGCCAAAACCAAAAGGAATTTTTAAACTAACGCTGAACCATGCCTAACATCGCCCACATAGACTCTATGCTTCGTATGGCCCGGCAAACCCTCGCCGAGCGCGAGCGCGAACGGGAAACACAGCCTGATAGCTTTGCGTGGCAGTGTGCGGTTGAGTCAGCGCAGATGCACGTAGACGAACTGACACGCCAGTTGGTTGACGCCAAGAAACAGCGGGAAATAGAACTTGTTGAAATACGTCTGACTGGTAAGTTAGCCCGGTTTGGGTCGTTGCCTATGAGCGTACTGGGCCGCATTTCCACAGCTTTTGAAGAAGTATTGGTTCAGGCAGGGCGCACACTTCGGCAACAGGAAACCGTTGAAGCGATCCGTTCGCTGTTCGACGTCCGGCTGAAGGCTGTTGCCCCTGGCTCAACTCGTCTGTTTATTACATTGCAAACAAATCCCGATTTATTTGGTGATAGTCTGGCCGAAACCTGTCTGACGCATACATTTAACCTGCTGAAAGTAGAAACGCCCGTTGAAGCCCAAACGCAGGTACGTAAGGTTGGCCGTAAAGGCACACAACAGCTATCGAAACTACTAAAAGTTTTAGATGAGAATTATCTGGAAGCGCATGTAAACTGGCAGTCGCCAACGGATAAATTTTTTACCTGGGAAGGCAAATTGGGTCGTATTCGAGAGTTAAGCCAAACCTTCGATAGAATCGTGGCAAACGAGCCGGAAGAAGTGGCCGTAGAAGGTACAGTTTACACTGAAAGTATTCGCAAACGCTTTGAGGTGCAGGATGCATCAGGCTTCATTTATGGCGGATCAGTCCCCGATTCGTTGATGAATTCGCTAACTGCGCTTCGTGTAGGCGAACCTTGCCGGGCCATATTGTTAGAGACGATACATGAAAACCCGACCACAGGTCAGCAGCAAAAATTATATCAGTTAAAGTACATTGCGCCATTGCCAGCACAGTCAACACTACAGCCCACACAGCTATCACTTTTTTAATTGATGACCCCTCCCGACAAACACATTCTTCTGATGGATGGCCCCGATAGTAAGGGGCTTATTTACCACGTAACGGGCGTTCTGTATCGGCACGGCCTGAACATCATTCACAATGATGAGTACGTTAGCCCCAATGGTCAGTTTTTTATGCGTACTGAGTTTGAATCTGCTCCAGACGTTACGTTCGACAGCGCGGCCTTACTGTCGGAATTAAACACCGCCCTGCCAAATGCCGAAGGTATTACGTTCCGGCTGAACCCGAAACGGAAGAAAAACATAGTGGTATTGGTCACGAAAGAACACCACTGTCTCGGCGATTTGCTGATCCGGTATGCCTTCGATGAGTTAGATGCTGATATTCTGGCCGTTGTGAGCAATTATAACCACCTGCAACCGTTAGTCAGCAAGTTTGGAATCCCGTTTCACTACGTCTCACACGAAGGTCGCAGCCGCGAAGAACATGAAGAGGCTATCCTACGAACGCTTTCTATTTATGAGCCGGAGTATTTGGTGCTGGCAAAATACATGCGCGTGCTGACATCCGATTTTGTGAACCGTTTTCCGAATCGGATTGTCAACATTCACCACTCGTTTTTACCTGCGTTCGTCGGAGCCAGCCCCTACCGGCAGGCGTATGAGCGGGGTGTAAAAATCATCGGTGCCACAGCCCATTTCGTGAATAACGACCTCGATGAAGGACCGATTATTGCCCAGAACGTAAAGGAAGTTGACCACCGGCACACCGCCAGCGATATGGCTACCGAAGGCCGCGACGTCGAGAAAATCGTGCTGTCGCAAGCGTTGAAGCTGGTTTTCAACGACCGCGTATTCATCGCTGGAAATCGGGCGATTGTGTTGTAGGTCAGCACAGGCTACACACCGCCCGAATCTTCTCCTCGTCGGCTTCTATCCGTTCATACTCCCCCGGCACTGCCGAGGCCATCGAAACCGCAGCCTGACGAAACAACATTCCGCTTTCATTTCGCTGACTGCCACTGAGGTGCAGCGCGTCGACGCCCGCTTCGCGCAGTCGGGTAGCGTTCTGTGCGTTTACGCCCGCCCCGCCCATGATTTCGATGCGCCCGGCTGCCTGCTTTACCAACTGCCGTAAAATGGGCAAACCCGCTTCGGCGGTGGGTTGCTGCCCCGATGTCAGGATGCGAGCGGCACCGGTACGGATAACGGCTTCGAGTGCTTCGAGCGGGTCGCGGGTCATATCGAAGGCGCGGTGGAACGTAACGGGCAGCGGGTGAGCTAATTCAACCAACTGGCGGGTTCGGATTTCGTCGACGGTGCCAGTAGCGTTCAGAATGCCCAGCACGACGCCATCGGCACCGAACGAACGAGCCAGTTCAATGTCGGCCTGCATTACCATAAATTCAGTGTCTGAATAAAGAAAATCGCCCCCGCGTGGCCGAATCATGACGTATAGCGGTATAGTGAGGTACTGCCGGGCGAGCTGAATCAGGCCCGCACTGGGCGTGGTTCCACCCTCGGCCATGCCGCCACAGAGTTCGATACGCCCGGCCCCGGCGCGTTGAGCCGTCAGACACGATTCGAGCGAATAAGCGCAGACTTCAACCATTTTTTACTTGAGTTCAAACAATCATAAAACTACGGCGTTATTCGCCTGAATCCCGGTTAATTATCGCAACGTAACATTTTTGCAGAAAATAGCTTGGATATTAACCATTTTTTTACTTTTGCACCCTCATTCAGAAAGAGTCATTTAAATACGCAACACACTATGTACTGGACACTTGAACTTGCTTCTTACCTGGAAGATGCACCCTGGCCTGCTACCAAAGATGAACTGATTGATTACTCGATTCGGTCGGGTGCTCCGCTGGAAGTGGTCGAAAACCTTCAGGAGCTTGAAGATGACGGTCAGCCTTACGAAAGCATCGAAGAAATCTGGCCCGACTATCCAACCAAAGACGACTTTTTCTTTAATGAAGACGAGTATTGATTTGTAGTCATTTCTTGTCGTTGGTACTCGCCTGGGGTACATACGGCTTTATCGGGTAATTCTGCAAAACAACAATCCCTCATTCATTAGAGAGTGAGGGATTGCTGTTTTTAGTATAGGTTATTCTTGAACGTGACTGTTCAGGCTATCGGGTTTTTACGTATTCGTCCCAATTGATTTCGGCCTGTGGACGGGCAAGTTGCTGGAAGATGCTGCCCCGGTCGAACGTAACGTCGACGTTTTGGGCGTTCAGGCGGTTGTACCGGCGTAAATCGACCCAGCGGTGGCCCCAGGGTTCGGCCCAAAGCGAATACCGACGCTGAAATAAAATCTCGTCGATCAGCGCGTCGCGGGTAGTAGCTCCGGCATATTGACTAATGCCTGCTGCCGTGCGAATCCGGTTGATGTTGGCAACGGCCTGCGCCGTATTGCCCAATTGCGCGTTGGCTTCAGCCGCCAGCAGCACCAACTCTTCGTTGCGGAAAAACTTAACCTCCGACGTATTCAGCGGATACCGGCGATCCTGATACTGACCAGACAACGGCGTTCCGTCAGACGTAACGGTTACGGGGGCGGTTCGGCGAAAAAACTTGGTTCGCACCCGCAGGTCTCCCGCCAGCGTATCGCGCAGCACCGACGGATGCACCACCATCAGCGTATTGACATTGGCATTCAGCACAAAAAATAGCGGATTGAACGCATCGGGCGGAGCACCGTAGGTATGCGCCGGGCCTTGATTCAGATCGCCCGTGAGGCTGTAGAACGAGCCGCTGAGCGCATCGAGCGTACCCTGCCAGTCTTGCCGGTAGGCCGATAGCCGGGCGGCAATGGCGCGGTTCAGTTGCCGGATGCTGGCAATGGTAGAAAACCCATTGTTGGTAAAGCCCGACGTAAGCCGCATCGGAAACGCGCCCGTTCCGGCATTACCCAGTTCCTGATTGGCTTCATCGAGTAGTCCTTTGATGCGGGTCAGCGACTCGGCGTAGGGCAAAAACGGGCCGGGATTGAGCGGGTCTTTTACGTCGAAGCGCAGGCCGTTCTGAAACTGTCCGTTGGCAATAATCATGTACTGATACGCCTGGATAGTTTTAGCGAAACCTGATAGGGCGTTCTTTTCAGGATCGGTCAGCGAACCAGTATTGCGTGCGGCATCGAGTAAAATATTCGCCTGTAGAATAGCCGTGTACGGGTTCTGGTACGAGGCCAAGTAGCCAAACATATTAACGTTGGCCGTGCGTCCGCTCATGCCGAGCCAGTCGGTTTGCCAGCGCGGGTCCGATGCGTTCAGATACCACAGTTCGCGGCCTAAACTACCGAAAAGCATCGTGATAGTGAACACATAATCGCGGTGACGTGCCTCTAATCCGGTAACCAAGTTCTGTACCTGACTACGCGACGCATTGCTGCCTACACTCGCCAGCGACGGGTTGTTGGGGTCAATGGCAGGTTCGAGTTCTACCACTGAGCAGCCGGAGATTGCCCCCGACAGGCCAGCCGTAATAAGTATATATAAGATCGTCTTTTTCATGTTTCCCTGATTAAAACTCAACTACCAAATGCCCGAAGAAACGACGCTGCGTAGGGTACGGCGCAATATCGACGCCCGACGCTACAGCCTGAATACCAAACGTTGACGTTTCGGGATCGTAGCCGAAATAGTTGGTGAACGTAAGCGGGTTTTGCGCCGAAGCCCCAATGCGTACCCGCGAAATTTTGTTGTTGAACACCTTGCTCAACGCCGTAGTCGGAACGGTGTAATACAGAGCTACTTCACGCAAACGAACGTAGCTCGCATCCTGCACCCAACGGTCGGCACCATTGTGGGGTGGTATCCCGCGCCGACGGCCTTCGGGCACGCCATTGGGTACGTCGGCTCCGTTGAACCAGCCCGGCGTTGTACCGCCCGAATCCGACAGAAACTGCGTCAGGTTAATGTTATCTCCGCCTTCTTTCCAGTGCCACAAAAAGTTCAGGTCGAAGTACTTGAAGAAGTTAATCTCGTTCTGCCACGACATCTGAAAACGCGGTTGGTTGTCGCCCAGCCGGAACGCGCCGGTGCGGATGCCGTCGGTCAGCAAAGGCGTATCATTGGGGTCGGGTGTACCGTCGGGAAGTCGGCGTTGTGGGCGCGTGCCTACGATGGTGGTGGGCGAGAAGCCTTCCTGATACAGGAACGTGCCGAGCGTAGTTCCGAACGCCCCGGCGTTGTAGGCCGGAATGCCTAATTGCCGCAGCAGAATCCGGTTTTGCCACCACAACACCCGCGTCGACCAGCGGAGGTTTTCGGTCTGTACGGGCGTGGCTCCCAGCGAGAGTTCCCACCCTTTGTTGCTTAACCGGGCCAGATTGCTCGGCACCGTGGCGAAACCCGATGCGGGCGAGAGAGCTAAGTTCTGAATGTTGTCGCGGGTTTCTTTGTCGTAGTACGTCGCTTCAACCTGAATGCGGTTGTTGAACAGGCCAAAATCAAGCCCCATTTCTAATTCAGACGCCCGCTCGGGCAGAATATTTACCTCGCCCAGCGCAGTTGAGGCCACCGAACCCAGAATACCGCCCACTACCTGCGGGTTCAGGGCCGAGAACGTAGCACCAAAGTTGGGTACGCCCGCCGTTTCGCCGTAAGCTATGCGCGGTTTAAACTGCGAGAATACATTGCCGATAGCCGAGTTGCGGAAGAAATCGAAGTTGCCGACATTAACGGCCAGCGACGCTTTTGGGAAGTAGAAGAACTGGTTGGCGTTACCAATCAATGTCGATTTATCGCCCCGAATACCCACCGTAGCAATCACCTTATCGTCCCAGTTAGCTTCCTGTTGGGCAAACCAGCCAATATCGGTCACATTCTGAAATCGCTGGTCGAAAATCTCCTGAATCTGGCTCTGCCGCAGGTTTACCTGCCCACCAACCAGGCCCCGGGCGCGGGTCAGCAGCCGGTCTTCGCGGAAAAATAGCCGCACCATGCCCACCTGCGAGTTCAGATTTACCTTGCCGATGTTCCAGTTATACACCAACGCTCCCTGCAAGTTGGTATTTACGTTTTCGGTTTTGCCCCAGATTACGTCGCCGGGATTGCCCTGCGCCCGCTGAAACTGCAAATCTTCGGGCAGATACACCTGCGTAGTGTTCTGTGTGAAATCTAAGCCGCCCTGCGCCACAAACTTCAGTAGTGACTGCTCCGATTTATAAATATTAGCCGTTAGATTGAACGACTGAATGAAGCGGTTGACCCGTGAGTTATTGATGCCTCTCTCGGTAACGGCAACCGGATTTTCAGCAAAATACGGGTTGTCGGGGTAGCGGCCCGTGGTGGGGTCGGCAAATAGGTTGAAGTAGTTGGGCACGTAGGCAATGTTGTAGCCGATACTGGCACCCGTATTGTTCTGATTGCCCGTAAAACCCCGGTCGGTAACACTGTTGATGTAGTTGGAGCCAACCGACAGCGTAATGTCGTTCGTAATTTTCTGATCGACGTTGGCCCGGATTGAGTACCGTTTGAAACCCGTTCGGCGAATGATACCTTTTTCGTCGGTAATTGCCCCCGAAACAAAGAATTTGGTACGTTCATTGCCACCCGAAATGCCGAGCCGCGTATTCGAGAGCGGGGCCGTATTGCCATAAAAATATTTTTCGTAATCCCAGGTTTGGCCGTTAGCTGCCCGGAAACGGTCGAGTTCGGTTTGCTGCCGCGCTGCCGGGAAAAATGTCCTGATTTTAGCCTCGCTCCAGTTATCGACACCCAGCAGCCGTTGCGGAATAGCCGCGCCATAATCCTGCGCAAACGATACCTTCGTTCGGCCCGACGTACCGCGTTTGGTGGTGATGATGATTACCCCGGCGTTGGCCCGCGTTCCATAAATGGCAGCCGCCGATGGCCCTTTCAGCACCTCGATGTTTTCAATGTCATTCGGGTTAATATCTGACAGGCGGTTGGATGCATCATCCTGATTCTCAATAGCCGATGCGCCCGTTACGGTGCCCCGCCCGGAGCGGTTAGTGTTGTTGTTGATATACACCCCGTCTACAATATACAGCGGCTGCGACGCGCCCACGAGCGACGAAATACCGCGCAACTGCACCGACGTGCCGCCACCCGGTGCTCCGCCGTTAGTGTTGATGTTTACGCCCGGCAGTTTGCCGTATAGCGCGTTGTCGGTGGTTTGAATCTGCGTAGTGCCAAGCAGTTGCTGCGCCGAAATCGTGCTGACCGCATTGGCAAGATTGCTTCGTTTTATGCTCGATGCCAGACCCGTTACGACTACTTCTTCAAGGTTGTTGATCGTTTCGGTCAGTGAAACATCGAGCGTTGTTGCGCCCCTGACATCGACGCTGCGAGTGGTAAAACCGACTGCCGAAAAAACAAGCGTAGCCGGACCATTCTGCCGGGTAGTGATCTGGAAGGTGCCGTTGGCATCGGTCACGCTGCCGATGTTGGTGCCTTTGATGGCTAAGTTCACGCCCGGCAAAGCCTGTCCCGAAGGATCGGTTACTTTACCCCGGATGCTGTACTGCGCCAGTGCTGCCGACGAACTCAGCAGACCCAGTAAACAGACAAACCATCGAAGTTGTTGTTTGTCGAAATGTACCATAGAGTAAGTAGTTTTAAAAAATTAGTTTGTGAATGAACATTTCAACAAGTTTTCTATCGAGGTGTTTTCAAAATCAAGTATAACTTATGGGTCAAAAAAAGAGTATATTTTAGTCACTTTGTATAAAATGCAGAATAAAATTTGGTTTTATATAAGCCACTACGGCATTGGTGACAGTAAAACTTTTATAAAATTTTGTAAAAATAGCTGGAGGTGCTGCCGGAGAAAATCAGGAAACTTTGAAAATTTAATCCCAGATAGCGAATAACAGAACAGGCAGACCATACGTAGTCTGCCTGTTCTGTTAGAAAAAAACTGTTTACCAACAACGCACTGTCGCGTTTGATACTTGTCGGCTTAATTTGCCGAATCGGCCTCGACAGATTTGCTCCGAACGGCCCGGTCGTATTTTTTGGGGGCGTATAAAAA
The DNA here is from genome assembly GCF_001988955.1 of Spirosoma montaniterrae. Taxonomy (NCBI): domain Bacteria; kingdom Pseudomonadati; phylum Bacteroidota; class Cytophagia; order Cytophagales; family Cytophagaceae; genus Spirosoma; species Spirosoma montaniterrae. The sequence goes on from NZ_CP014263.1 coordinate 5,296,705, forward strand.
TCCAAATGCTTCGGCTCCTTCTTTGGTATGTACTTTATGGTGGATGTAGTGCGCCCGCATAATGCGTTGCATATACCGCCCGTTTGTGTCGATATTTAGCTTGGCCCGGCGATGAACGATGACATCATGAAACACAAAATAGAAAATGCCATAAAGCGTAACGCCCGCGCCAATCCAGGCCAGAAACCGATATTCCGGCAATTCAACACCCGCAACAATCAGCGTAATCGCCACGGTGGCAAACACAACTGCGAATAGATCGTTTCGTTCAAAAAAGCCTTTGTGGTGGTTGTGATGGTCGCGGTGCCAACTCCACAGAAATCCGTGCATGACATATTTATGCGTAAACCAGGCAACCCCCTCCATGAAAAAGAATGTACCAATGACCAGCGCAACGTTTAGTAGCATTTTGGTGTTGTTTTAATGAGATAGATGTTATGAAACAGCATCTGAATTATTTTCTGATAACGGCTCGTTTATCCGAAAAGTTGGCCGTGAAACCGGTAGATTTTTCGTAAAATAGAGATACGGAACAAAAAGTTGCAAGTTTGTGGAAAAGTTGTACCTTTATCCCAACTCAGTACTCAACCAGATGACCCCATCGGTTATGGACTATCAGGCACTCAAGAACCTGGTCAGACAGGGAGAGGGTACCCATTTAGAGTTCAAGCTGAAAACCAATCATCCCGAAAAAATTATCCGGGGCATCGTCGCCTTCGCCAATACAACCGGCGGAATCATGCTCATCGGCGTTGGTGACGACAAAACCATTCGGGGATTAAAGTATGCCGACGAAGACGAGTACCTGCTCGTTCGGGCCATCAGCAAATACTGTTTTCCGCGCATCTCTTACACCATCGAGCGAGTTCAGCTCTACGACGAACGTGAAGTGCTCGTGATTCGGGTGCCGCCCAGTTTCAACAAGCCCCATTACATTATTCCCGACCTGAACGACCCTGATAACAAGAAAGCCTACGTGCGCGTGGGCGACAAGTCGGTGCAGGCCAGTCGTGAGGTGCGTGAGATTTTGAAGGGCGTGTCTGCGGAGCGCAACGTTCGGTTCACCTACGGCGAAAAGGAACACAAATTGATGCAGCACCTCGGCGAAAACCCAAGCATAACCGTTGATCTGTTCGCGTCTATTGCCGGTGTTTCACGCAAAATTGCCTCCCGAACGCTTGTGCTGCTCGTGTTGGCAAATGTGTTGGAAATCCATCCCAGCGACGTAGTGGATCAGTACACGAGCAGGCCGGTCAGTTGATTCAGCAATTCCTCTACCTGCTCGTAGGTGTATTGTAACTGCTCGTTCGTCGTGCAATAAGGCGGCATCAGGTATAACACGTTGCCCAGCGGGCGCATGAGGATGCCGCGCTCCAGCAGAAAATTATAGGCTACGTCGCGGATGTTGTTGAAATACGACGTTTGCCCATCGCTTTTCAGGTCGAAGGCCAGCAGTGTGCCGCGCTGGCGAATATTCTCCACGTTAGAATATTGACGAAGCCGTTCAGAGAAAGCCGCGTGCTGGTGGGCAATACGCTGCCAATTGGCTGGCGTTTCGTCGGCGAGCGTTAGGTCGAGGCTGGCGAGGGCGGCTGTGCAGGCCAGCGGATTGGCCGTGAACGAGTGCCCGTGAAAAAGCGTCCTGAATTTATCGTCCGACAGAAAAGCGTTGTATATCGCCTGCGTACAGGCTGTTACCCCTAACGCCATTGTTCCACCCGTCAGACCTTTCGACAAGCACATAAGGTCGGGTTTTTCCTGCAAATAGTTCGACGCAAAAAGCTGCCCGGTTCGGCCAAAGCCGGTCATGACTTCGTCGGCAATGATGAGCGCGTTATGCCGCCGGGCAATTCCAATGAGTTTATCCAAAACATCAGGCTCATACATAAGCATACCGCCCGCGCCCTGCACCAATGGCTCGGCAATGAATGCGGCCACATCGTTATTGAACAAAGCTTCGGCCTGTTTCAGCACGTCTTCTTCGCGGCCCGGCACTGGCGTTGGCAGGTACTCAACATCGAACAGAAATGGCGCAAATGGAGCGGTAAAGGCACTGCGCCCGCTTACGGCCATTGCCCCGAACGTATCGCCGTGGTAAGCATCTTCCAGGGCAATCACACGTCGACGCGGCTGGCCCAGATTGTGCCAGTATTGAAACGCCATTTTCAGCGCAACCTCAACGGCGGTTGAGCCATTGTCGGAATAGAAAATTTTGGCTTGATTACTCGGCAGAACGCTCAGCAGCCGCTCGGCGAGTTCAACGGCGGGTTGATGCGTGAAGCCCGCAAAGATGACGTGTTCGAGTGTGTGCAACTGCTCCGACACGCGCCGGGCAATGTGCGGATGAGCGTGACCGTGCAGGTTCACCCACCACGACGAAATCATATCTACGTATTCGCGGTCATCGGCAGCATAGAGTACCGCGCCTTCGCCCCGCACAATCGGAATCGGCAGTGGGGCGGTTTGCATTTGCGTGAACGGGTGCCAGATAACGGCCCGGTCACGGGTGGGAAGTTCGTTCATGAAGGGGTTTTGGTACACAGAGATGCACAAAGGAACACGGAGATACACGGAGAAGAAATTTCACTTTGTGTATCTCCGTGCCCCTTTGTGCATCTCTGTGGCCCAACAAAATAAAAAATTAATCTTTATAAATCAGCACTTCGCTCGTGCCATCGGCTTTGATGTATCCCCGATACATGCCTTCGGAGTTGAATGGCATGGCGATGTTGCCCCGACGGTCGAGGGCAATTAAACCACCTTCGCCACCCATTTCCACGAGTTTTTTCATCACAACTTCGTTGGCCGCATCGTTCACCGACAGGCCTTTATACGCCATCAGGGCCGATACGTCGAAGCCAACTACGGCCCGGATAAAGTATTCGCCGTGGCCGGTTGCTGAAATGGCACAGGTGGCGTTGTTGGCGTAGGTTCCGGCTCCAATAATCGGCGCGTCGCCCACCCGACCATAGCGTTTGTTGGTCATGCCACCGGTTGAGGTGCCAGCCGCAAGGTTGCCATACTGATCGAGCGCGACGCAGCCAACCGTACCAAATTTGTTACCCTCGGTGAAAATGGTTTCGTTCAGTATCGCGCCGGTTTTTGGCGATTCGGCGTTCCGGGCTTTGGGCGCGTTGGCGGGTTTGGCCGGGGCTTCGGTGTGGTCGAGTTGAACCTTTTCCTCCTGCAATGCTTTTTGCAGTCCTTGCCAGCGCGTTTCGGTGTAGAAGTATTTTGGGTCAACGAGTTCCATGCCCTGCGCTTTGGCGAAAGCTTCGGCCCCCGGCCCGATCATCATGACGTGTTCCGACTTATCCATCACGCGTCGGGCCGTGCTAATAGGGTTTTTGATGGTTGTTACACCCGCAATAGCTCCGGCTTTCAGCGTTTTGCCATCCATAACCGATGCATCGAGTTCGTTGCGACCCTCATGCGTAAACACGGCTCCTTTTCCCGCGTTGAACAGGGGCGAATCTTCCATGACCCGGACGGTAGCTTCTACGGCATCAAGGCTTGTGCCACCCCGTTTTAGCACGGCATAGCCTGTTTGCAAAGCCTGATTCAGCACGGCGCGGTAAGCTTGCTCCTTCTCAGGCGTCATGTTTTTGCGGGTAATGGTCCCTGCTCCGCCATGAATTACGAGCGTGATGGGCGATTGGGTTTGGGCCATGCCAACCATTGAGGTTAAGAGTGCCGCAATAGAAGCAGCAATAAGAAGTGGGTTTTTCATTCGTTTGTCAGATTCTGTTGTAACGATATTACAAAGTCTATGCTGGTATCAAAATCTTCGGCAATCTCTTCGATTGTCAACTTCCCTCGTATTAGGGCTTTAATGATGTTTTGCCGTCTTGTCTCTTCACGCCCTTCTTCGCGCCCTTCTTTACGCCCTTCTTCGCGACTTTCTTCGCGGGCCGTTCGTGTCACGTCGCGTTCAATAACAATGTTTTCGATAGCTTTTACATAAGCTGCCCGGTCAGCAGGGCTTAGGCCGTCGAACTCTAACCGCTGCTTAACCAAAGCCAGCCCTTTAGCCCGTGACCCCTCGCGGACCTCGTTATTTTTCAAGTAATAAATCCACTCATCAAGGCTGTCTTTGGCAAGGTCGTTGAAATTGTTCACTTTGATAATGTAATATTCCGGGTAGATGTGAAATACGTTTTCAAGGGCAAAGGTCTTTTTTTGCCCGTTCGATAAACCAAGCACATCGCCGGTGTGCAGACCGCGAAATTCGGTTTTGCCGTGATAGATATAGTCTTCACCCTGTCCTAAATCGAAATAAACAATATTGACAGAATACACTTTCTTGATGGCTTCGTAAGGCTGGCTGATATTGAAGTGTTCAACAGTAGCTTTCGACGTAGCAAACAGCATCCGATGAAAAAAATCGCGTTCACTCTCGTTCTGCACCTCAATAATAATGAGTTGCTTCTTTGAGTTTAGGGCCAGAATATCGACCCGGTTAAACTTTAACGATAGCTCGTCCTGATTGCTCTCGCTTTCTAAAATCTGCTCAATCGTGATGTCTTCGCGCAGCAGTTCTGACAGAAAGCCCTCAAGAATACCAAAATTGGCCTTGTTGCGAAGCAGCCGCTTCATAGCCCAATCGAACCGTATAAGATGTTTCTTCGCCATTGTGGATAAACTGCGTTCAGTGCGTAAAGATACAGAAAACCGCCTGCTCCGGTCGTACCTTTGCCCAATGAACACCAGTCGCCCAATTACGGCCCAACTGCCCGACGCTTTCCGGCAGCAGATGCAAACACAGTTGGCCGATAGCTTCGCCGACTTTGAAACCGCGCTGACGCAGCCCGCGCCCGTGAGCATCCGGCTCAATCCGCGAAAACCCGCGTTCGATACAACCGGCCTTGAGCCAGTACCCTGGTGTGCCGAGGGTTATTATCTGCCCGAACGTCCTGTGTTCACGCTCGATCCGCTGTTTCAGGCCGGAGGGTATTACGTGCAGGAAGCGTCGTCGATGTTGTTGGCCGAAGCGTTGCGCCAAACCACCAACCTGGGCCGACCTCTTCGAGTGTTGGACTTGTGTGCGGCTCCGGGTGGCAAAAGTACCTTACTGGCGTCGGTACTGCATCCCGATAGCTTGCTGATTTGCAACGAAGTGATTCGTAGCCGGGTATCGATTCTGCGCGAGAATATAGATAAATGGGGCTATCCAAACGTGGTAATCAGTAGCCACGACCCGCAGAGCTTAGATAAACTGGCCGGTTTTTTCGATGTAGTCGTAGTCGATGCGCCCTGTTCGGGCGAAGGGCTGTTTCGGAAAGACCCCGACGCTGTTCGGGAGTGGTCGCCCGAGAGCATACAACTTTGTTCGGCCCGGCAAAAGCGCATTCTAACCGCAGCCGCGCCCCTGCTCGACACGGGCGGCATCCTGATCTATTCGACCTGTACGTATAACGATGTCGAAAATGTGGATAACGTTCGATATTTGCTGGAAAGCGGTTTTCGTAACTGCCCGCTCAACCTGTCGCCCGACTGGAACATTGTTGAAAAACGCACGGGCAATGCCGTTGGTTATCAATGTTTTCCACACCGCGTTCGGGGCGAGGGCTTTTTTATCAGCGTATTTGAGAAAACGGGCTTCACGCCTACTGTAAAACTCGACGCCCGCACGTTTCGGAGCATTCGTGCGTTGCGGCCCCGCGAGACCAAAGCCGTTGCAGACTGGCTCCGGCAACCAACTGATTTTTCGTTTTGGGAGAAGCCTAACGGCGACGTGATGGCCCTACCCAAATCATTAGAGAAAACGTTTTTGTTTCTCGACGTGGCGCTGCATACTAAAGGGTTCGGGCTGGAAATGGGACAGTTCAAAGGGTCGGATTTTATTCCATCGCACACGCTGGCGTTGAGCACCGCCATCCGTACCGATTTGCCGGGCATTGCACTGAGTAAAGAAGAAGCACTTCGGTATTTCAAAAAAGAGAATCTGGTCTTTGAGCAACCTGTAAAAGGGTGGCTGCTGGCGCAGTACAACGGCCTGAATTTGGGCTGGATGAAAGGCGTTGGCAACCGGGTCAATAATTACCTGCCTAAAGATTGGCGCATTCGGATGGACCTGAAGACCGAGTTTTTCGATTAACTTCGTTTCAACCTTTCACCATTTCTACCGCTGCGGGTTTCGACCCGCGTTACTGACATGAAACGAGTGCTCACCATTGCTGGCGTATCGCTGGCGTTTCTGGCGGTTGGCTACGTGGCCGGGCCGCGCCCGTCTGTGCCGCTCGACAGCGGAAAAATTCCTGCCGTGACTACCGATCTTAATCAAATTGACGCAGAAATAGCCCGCTACGAAGCTGGTTTTAAACTCAAACCCGACAATCACGCCCGCATCGTATGGGCCGACAGTATCCGTAAACAAAAAACGCCATATAGCATCGTGTATGTTCACGGCTATACGGCAAGCTGGGGCGAAGGCTATCCGGTAAATATCAATCTGGCAGAACAATTTGGCAGTAATTTGTATCTGGCCCGCAACGCCGGACACGGTCTCGATTCGCCCGATGCGATGATCGACCTCACACCCGCGTCCTACTTCGAATCGGCAGAACGGGCGTTGGCAATTGGTAAAGCAATTGGCGAAAAAGTAATTGTTGTCGGTACGTCGATGGGCGGGATGCTGACGCTTTATCTGGCATCGAAACACCCTGAAATTGCCGGTATTGTGCTGTATTCGCCCTGTATTGCCGTTGCCGACGCCAAAGCGAAACTCATCACGCTACCCTGGGGGCAGCAGATTCTCGACAACGTGTATCCCGATAAACACGTTCGCAACGAAAAAACCACGCCCGAACGCGCCAAATATTGGTACGAACAGTACCATACCAATGGCCTGATTACCCTGCAAACCGTGTTGGATCATTACGCCACGCCCGAAACCTTCACGAAGGTGAAACAGCCTGCATTTTTGGCGTACTACTATAAAGACGAAGAACATCAGGATCCCACGGTCTCAATAAAAGCCATGCTGAATATGTACGACCAACTTGGCACCCCCGCTAATCAGAAGCGCAAAGAAGCCTTCCCCGAAGCCGGTGCCCACGTTATTGCTTCAGAATACACAACGAAGGAATGGCCCGCTGTACAGGCCGCTACAGCGAAGTTTCTTCAGGAAGTTGTGAAAGTACCAACTGCCACCAGCACCGCAACTGTGGCCTTCAACCCAAAAAAATAAGCTAATTTTGTAGTGATGAGTGATGAGCGATAAGTGATGAGTTGTTAGCGCAACACTCACTCATCGCTCATCGCTCATCGCTCATCACTAAAATTTATGCCTTACGGACTACTGAACGGGAAGCGCGGAATTATTTCTGGCGCACTGAATGACCAATCGATTGCCTGGAAAATCGCGCTGAAAGCGAAAGAAGAAGGGGCAACGTTCACGCTCACCAATGCCCCCATTGCCATGCGTATGGGAGCCATTCGGGATTTGGCCGAACAAACCGGAGCGGAAATTATTCCGGCAGATGCTACCTCAACCGAAGACCTCGACAAACTCTTCACGCAATCGCAGGAGGTGCTGGGCGGGAAAGTCGATTTTGTGTTGCATAGCATCGGTATGAGTCCGAACATCCGCAAAGGCAAAGCCTACACTGACCTGAACTACGAATGGCTGAAGCAAACGATTGATATTTCGGCAGTATCGTTCCATAAAATGATGCAGTCGGCCTACAAACTCGACGCCATCAGCGAATGGGGTTCGGTGGTTGCCCTTACCTATATGGCCGCGCAACGGACGTTCCCATTTTATACCGATATGGCCGACGCCAAGGCCCTGCTCGAATCTATTGCCCGCAGCTTTGGCTATCGCTACGGTCGCTACCGGCACGTGCGCGTCAATACTGTTTCGCAGTCGCCCACGCCTACCACGGCGGGCAGCGGCATAGGTGGTTTCGACCGCTTTTTTGATTTTGCTGATAAAACCGCCCCACTCGGCAACGCCACTGCCGACCAGTGTGCCGACTACTGCATTACCCTCTTCTCCGACCTGACCCGCATGGTTACGATGCAAAACCTGTTCCACGACGGCGGTTTCAGCATGACCGGCATTTCGGAGGAGGTAATGGAATTGATAAACCGTCCGAACCAGGATTAGCCAGGATTTGCACGATTAAACAGGACTCTACGCTGCGCTTGTTTGACAATCCAGTAAGCGCAGCGCATAAATCCTGTTTAATCGTACAAATCCTGGCTAATCCTGGTTCAGATGGTTCAGAATCCTAACCCGGCTGTTGCCATCATTACCTTTCTCAACCTGAATCTGAACACTGATGCGCTCCTTGATCTCGTGGCGATGCGAGATGATACCGATGGTTTTCTGACTGTCCTGCTGCAATTTTTCGAGCATGACAATCGCTGTGTCGAGGCTTTCGGGATCGAGCGTACCGAAGCCTTCATCTACGAATAGGCTATCGATCTGTACGTTCTGTGACGCTAAGTCAGACAGGGCCAATGCCAGCCCTAAACTTAGCGTGAAGGTTTCGCCCCCCGACAGGCTCGTGACTGTGCGTTCGGCCCCGCCCTGATACTGGTCAACTACATAGAGTTCGTCCTGTCCGTCGCGCGGTTTTAGCAACAAGTAGCGGTCAGAGAGGTCACGCAGGCGTCTATTGGCAAGGCCGATAAGTTGCGAGAGCGTCAGGCTTTGGGCAAATCGGCTGTATTCGTCGCCTTTTGCGCTGCCAATAAGCCGGTTTAGTTCGCGCCAGGGCAACGCTTCGTTGGTGAGCGTCGTTAGCTCGGCGGTTAGTTTTTGCTGCCGTTTCTGCTCCTTATCGTTGCTCAGCAACTGTGCTTTCACGTTGCCTAACTGCTCGGTTTTCTGCCGTTGCTCTTTCTCCAGGTCCTTCACTTTTTGCTGAACCTCAGCCGCTGGCAAGTCGGTTTTACGCGCTTCCTGGGCGGCTTTTTGCTTCGCCTTTTCCTGTCCCACACGGAGCGACAGGCTCAGAGCCTCGTCGGCCAGAATGCGTTGTTCCTCCTGGAGTTGCCGTAGCATTGGGGTATCGAGCAGGCATTGCCGGGCTGTGGCCGCGTCGGGTAAGCTACGGGCTGTAAGTTGCGGTTGAAGTTGGCCTTCCAGTTTCTCGATTTGGCTACTGGCGTTGTCATACGCCTTCGTGGTCTGGTTTAACAACCCTTGTTGCGTGGCAATCTCGGACTGAAATTGATTGAACTGTTGCAGCAATTGGGCGCAGCGTTCTTTTACGTCGTCAGCATCATAGCGTTCCTGCTTTTGTTGTTGCAATTGACCTATTAAGTCGGTGCTTTCCCGCACGGTCTGTAAGTCGTCGGTTAGGCGGTCGAGCATTTTCTCTTCTTCCCAAAGCGATAACAGCAAGGCCAGTTCTTTACGCTCGGCTTCGGCCATAAGCTGCATATCTTTAAGGGCTTCGAGTTGCAGTTCCGCTTCGCTCGTCACTATTGCCAATTGCTCCGAAATCAGTTGCTTATTAGTCGTAAATACTTTCCGTAATGTTTGCCGCTGCACATCAAGTTGATTGCTTTCTGCTTTTGCCGATACGAGCTGATTATTTAGTGTTTCGCATTCGTCTTCCTTGTTTTTGATGTCTTCGGCCAGCAAGCGTAATTGCACGTCGATGGTGCCGGTTTTCTGTATGTAATGCTGGGCATACGGGTGGTCGATTGAACCACACAACGGGCACGGTTCACCTGATGTTAAACCCTTTCGGAGTTCGTCTAAATTGACTTCTTCTGCAATCCGAATCCGCTGCTGCTCCAATGCCCGCCGTTGCTCCTCAAGTTTGCTTAGTTCGGTCAGGAGTTGCTGGAGGGTGGGCTTATTGGCATCAACAAATGCTTGTTTTTCATCAATTAGCTTTTTCAGCTCCATGCCCTCAGCCAGCCGCTCCTGTTGCTGTTTTTGCAATTCGATGAGGGCCGAAAGCTGATTTTCGCGCTGAATGTGCCGTTCAATCTCGGCCCGTACCTGCTCAGGGGTCATTTGCGGGTATTCATCTTCGAGCTGCACCAACTGTACGCCAATCTTCTGCCGTCGGGCCATTGCCTGCCGTTCAATTTCGGCTGCGTCGGTAGGATCGAGATTCCGCAGCCAGACATCTTCGGCTGTCTCGACCAGGTTTTGAATACGATGCCGGGGCTGTATTAGCCGGTCCTGTTCAGACCGAATCTGCTGCATTAGGGCCAGTACTTCATCGCGGAATGCGTTCAGGTCAACATCAAACGTTTGCTGGTTTAAGGTTGGTTGCCGGGTCAGGCTTTGCGCCTGTACTACCAATGCATCTATTTTTCGTTGTATGTCCGAAATGGCTACCCGTGCCGTTTGCTGCTGCTCACCCGCCCGGTTGCGCTGTTCTTCTATATTCGCCAAATCCGACAAAGCAACGGTCAAATCAGCTATAAGCTCATGTTGCCGGAGTCGTTCAGTTTGAGGAGCAAACGCGTCCTGTCGTTCGTTGAGCGCAATTTGTTGCAAAATCAAATTGGCCAACTCGTTCCTGGCCTGTGATTCATCGTCAACAAACCCTGATTCGTTTCGATACAGCAAAATCTCCTTCGCCAGATTCTTCAGCCTGGCTTCGATGGCCGTTCGCTGGTCGGTCAGTTCGCTTACACGCTCATCTGGGAGTAACTGAATCAGAGACGTCTCGCGTTGTTTATCACGAATCAGGTCATCATACTCACGGCTACGAATGTGCGCCCGTTGGCTGAGTTTTCGGTAGATGTCCGTTCCTGTAATCTGTTCCAGCAGTTTGCTCCGTTCGCCCGACGTAGCTTTCAGAAACTTGTCGAACGCGCCC
>NZ_CP014263.1:5612500-5797678 GCF_001988955.1 Spirosoma montaniterrae
ATTCCTTGTTCTAATGACGAGGGATGCAAAGCGTACATACATCTTCCTGAAGTTAGCTGCCATCGGTATTATTGTTGGTCACTATTTCGATTTTTACACCAACATTATGCCGGGTACAGTGGGTGAACATGGTGGGTTTGGTCTGATTGAATTTGGGATGATACTTATTTTTGCCTGTGGCTTTATGTGGTCGCTTTCTACACAACTTACCAAGGCAAACCTCATCCCTAAAAATCACCCGATGCTTGAAGAAACACTGCATCACGACATTTAACAATTAATCGTTCGTAACATGGTTTATATAGTCGTTTTATTATCGGTAATTTTCCTGGGACTGGCGGGTTTGGTCGTCTCACGGATGGCCGCCGTTGTTAAGAACGCAGCCGGGCCAGTTGAAGAAGAGCGGATTGGTATGAGTAATCGCATCAATGGCGCAATGATGCTCGTTTTCCTTGTTCTTGGATTATTGGGCGCGGTTTGGTCTTACTTGCACGCATCACAGTACTTCTTACCAGAAGCATCGTCACCCCACGGACGTCGGACGGATTTTCTGTTTTGGCTTTCGATGGGCATTATTACTGCGGCCTTCTTTATCACTAACGCGCTGCTGTTTATCTTTTCATGGCGTTACCAGTATAAAGCAGGTCGAAAAGCTGCTTACTATCCGGAGAACCACAAGTTAGAACTCATCTGGACGGTTATTCCGGCTGTGGTAATGGCTGTGTTGGTGTTCACTGGTTGGCGTGCATGGCGGGACATTATGTCAGAAGCTCCGGCAGATGCGCAGGTGTTTGAGATTGTTGGCAAGCAGTTTAACTGGATTGTGCGTTATCCGGGAGTTGATGACAACAAGCTTGGTGCTTACAACTATAAGTTGATTGATAATAACAATGACAACGGGATTGACTACACGGATGAAGCTTCTTTTGATGATTTTACGTCTACAACGGAACTTCATATTCCAGTAAACAAGCCTATCCTGTTGAAGATTCGTGCACGTGATGTGTTGCACAGTGTGTTTATTCCTCACATGCGGGTGAAGATGGATGCTGTTCCCGGTATGCCAACGCGATTCTGGTTTGTTGCCGATAAGACGACCGACGAAATGCGTAACATGACAGGTAATCCTGATTTTGGATACGAGATTGCTTGTACGGAAGTATGCGGACGGGGCCACTTTTCAATGCGTATTCGATTGATTGTGGAGGATGAAGCATCGTGGCAGGCGTGGTGTAAGGAGCAGAAGCCTTTGCTGTCATCTACACCGGAATTGGCTGCACGTATTCCAGCAAACCTGAAAGCCAAAGCAGCTAAGTATTTGCCCGCAGACGAAACGGCAGCTTCTGCCGACAGTGCAACGGCTTTAAACGCACGGGGAGGCATTTCACTGACTCGGGCTTCTATTCGATAACTTCTAATAACAACTACCAAATACTATGGCGACTTCAGTAGCTAACCCGGCAATTGATGTTCATGCCGTTGAGCATGACCACCACGAGCCGCAGAGTTTTTGGCGTAAATACATTTTCTCGGAAGATCATAAGACCATTGCAAAACAATACCTGATATCAGGTATTTTCTGGTCGATCATCGGGATTAGTATGTCTGTGATTTTCCGTCTTCAGTTGGGTTTCCCAGCAATGAAAATGGACTGGCTGCGTCCCGTTCTGGGTGGCTGGATTGACGATGCCGGCAAGTTGGATCCGGATTTTTATCTGGCACTGATTACCATGCACGGTACTATCATGGTATTTTTTGTACTGACGGCTGGGTTGAGTGGCACGTTCTCTAACTTTCTGATTCCTCTTCAGGTTGGTGCACGTGACATGGCTTCAGGATTTTTGAACATGTTATCATACTGGTTCTTCTTTTTAGCCAGTGTTATCATGTTGTGGTCGTTATTTATCGAAACAGGACCAGCAGCAGGTGGTTGGGTTGTTTATCCGCCCTTAAGCGCATTGCCACAGGCACATAAAGGTTCTGAATTGGGTATGACGTTATGGTTAGTTAGTATGGCCCTGTTTATTGTGTCACAATTGCTGGGTGGTATTAACTATATTACAACGGTGATTAACTTGCGGACGCGGGGTATGTCGTTCAGCAAATTGCCGTTGACTATATGGGCATTTTTTCTGACGGCAGTATTAGGTCTGATTTCATTCCCCGTGTTGCTGTCGGCTGCATTGCTGCTGATTTTCGACCGCAGTTTTGGTACAAGCTTCTACCTATCAGAGATTTACATCAACGGAGAAGCTTTGCCGAATGTGGGTGGTAGTCCGATTCTTTTCCAGCACTTGTTCTGGTTTTTAGGACACCCGGAGGTATACATCGTACTACTACCGGCTCTGGGTATGACTTCGGAGATTATTGCTACGAACTCCCGTAAGCCTATTTTTGGCTACCGTGCTATGATCGCGTCCATGATGGGTATTGCGTTTCTTGCCTTTATCGTGTGGGCGCACCATATGTTTGTGACTGGTATGAACCCATTCTTAGGTTCGATCTTTATGTTTCTTACGCTTATTATCGCTGTTCCTTCGGCTGTAAAAGCGTTTAACTACATCACAACCTTGTGGCGTGGTAACATCCGGTTTACTCCGGCTATGTTATTCTCAATCGGTTTAGTGTCGTTCTTTATTTCAGGTGGCCTAACAGGTTTGATTCTGGGTAACTCGGCTCTTGATATTCAATTGCACGACACTTACTTCGTAGTAGCACACTTCCACCTTGTAATGGGTGCTGCTTCGGCTTTTGGTCTACTGGCGGGTGTTTATCACTGGTTCCCGAAAATGTTCGGTCGTATGATGAACGAAAAATTGGGATACATCCACTTCTGGCTCACGTTTATCGGTATTTATTTAGTATTCTTCCCGATGCATTACGTAGGCATTGCTGGCTTCCCTCGCCGTTATTACGCTTTCACAAGCTATGACTTCACGAAGAATATCTTCGCAGATATGAATAGCTTCATCAGTCTGGCGGCTATCTTCACATTTACGGCACAGTGGATTTTTGTCTGGAACTTTGTGTATAGCATATTCAAAGGCAAAAAAGCTCCTCAAAATCCCTGGAAGTCGAATACGCTGGAGTGGACGACACCCATCAATCCAGGTCATGGTAACTGGCCGGGCGAGATTCCTGCCGTGTACCGTTGGCCGTATGATTATAGTAAGCCTGGTGCTAAGGATGACTTCATTCCGCAAAACGTACCTTACTCGCAAACTCCAGAATCAAATCTTCCGCATGAGAACGAGTTGATTGTCATGGAGAAAGAAATCGAGGCTCAGAACTTTAATGACCAGTTCAAGCAACCTCATTAATCATACAGAACGCCGATTCCAGAGCTTGTTGTCGCTGACGATTGTAGTTATCTTCCTGCTGATTCTGGCAGGTGGAATCGTCAGGGGAACAGGCTCTGGGATGGGGTGTCCTGACTGGCCTAAATGCTTTGGGCAATGGATTCCGCCCACGGAGGTGTCTCAATTGCCACCAAATTACCAGCAGATATACGGTGCAAAGCTTAAGGGCGAAGTGGAATTCAATGCCGTAAAAACCTGGATTGAATACGTTAACCGGTTATTAGGTGTTCTTTCCGGGTTACTCGTCTTCGCTACAGTAGTCTCTTCCTTCTCTTTTTTACGCAAAGACAAAGCTATTTTCTGGGGCAGTGTAGCTGCGCTTCTCTTAATTGGAGCGAACGGATGGCTGGGTTCGCGCGTGGTGGCAACAGAACTGGCCCATTACATGATCACGTTGCACCTGCTGCTGGCAATACTCGTAGTTTTCTCTTTGCTATTTGTTTACGTTCGTGTCAGTAGCCCGCAACGAGATATTCTGACACCAAAAAAAATACTAGTTAGCCGTTCGTTCAATAAGCTGTTGCTTGTAACTATGCTACTGTCTTTTGGACAGATATTGCTGGGTACACAGGTTCGGGAAGCGTTGGATGAAGTTGTTGGGCGGTTAGGATACGAGCAGCGTGCAAACTGGGTTGATTCGCTGGATTGGCGATTCTATGTGCATCGCTCTTTCTCATTGATCATCCTGGCCTTTCATATAGCTGTAATAGTACGACTTCGAAAAGCATTACATTCTGTATGGCTGACTCAAATCGCTAACGCGCTTATTTGGTTAGTGGTCGCTGAGATAGCTACAGGAGCTATAATGGGATATTTTGGCGTACCAGCATTCGCGCAACCTATTCACTTGCTGTTAGCTGTTGTTATGATTGGCTTTCAATTTATGGCCTGGCTCATTGTAAATCCAAGTTTAAGTTTGTCGAAGGAGGCAAGTCGTAAAGCACACTTACTGGAGATTTAAGATGGAGAAAGTTATTGCCTTACGCATGGTAAATGCGAAAGTAAAGGCTTATGTAGAGCTACTAAAACTTAAACTAACACTGGCCGTTGTCTTCTCTGGCGTGTTTGGTTATTGTTTGGCGGCTGACCATATTGATTGGTTAAAAGTGGCGGTTCTGGTTATAGCTTCAATAGCGATGACGGGAGCGGCTAATATTATTAACCAGATTATCGAGAAGGAGTCTGACAAAGTCATGAAGCGCACGGCGACGCGACCTCTGCCTACCGGGCGGTTATCTGTGGCGGAGGCTGCTACGTTTGCGTTTGTCTTGTTCAGTATCGCCTGTTTCCTGTACGTTGAAGTATTCAATCTACGAGCCGCAGCGTTGGCCGTTTTGTCACTGCTGCTGTATGGGTTTGTTTACACACCGTTGAAGCGTAAAGGGCAAGTTGCGGTGTACGTAGGCGCATTGCCAGGCGCGTTCCCGCCGATGATTGGCTGGGTAGCTGCTACCAATCATTTTGGCTGGGAACCGGGTATATTGTTTGCCATTCAGTTTTTCTGGCAATTCCCGCATTTCTGGGCTATCGGCTGGCTGGCGTTCGACGAGTACAAAAAAGCAGGCATTCAAATGATGCCAGGAAGTGGAAAAAACACTGAAACTGCGTTTCGGATCATGATTTACACCCTTTTCCTGGTTCCTGTTGGTTGGTTGCCTTATATGCTTGGTATGACGGGTATTCATTCGGCATTAGTCGCTATGATTGGCGGAATCTTGTTCCTTGCCCAAACGTTTCACTTAATGAGAACCTGCACTGATAAAGCAGCTCTGCAAATGATGTTCGGATCATTGCTGTATCTGCCAGTTGTGCAAATTGTTTATCTGTTAGACAAAGTTTAAGGAACCATGAGTGAGCTGGTAAAAGATATTTCGATTATTGAGGAGCCTGAAGAAACGCTCTCGATGAATCCCCGCAAGTTTATCCTGTGGTTATTTATCGTGAGTATCATCATGCTGTTTGCTGCTATGACCAGTGCCTATCTGGTTCGGCGTGCTGAAGGAAACTGGCTGGAATATAGTATTCCACCTGTGTTCTCGTATAGTTCAGTTGTATTAGTACTTAGTAGTCTGACGATACACTGGGCTTACTTAGCTGCAAAAAAAGACAACTTTGGCAGTCTGAAAATAGCAATAACTGTTACTTTTGCACTCGGTATTGCCTTCCTGTACATGCAGTTTCAGGGTTGGGTGGCCTTAGTCGATCAGAAGGTTTTTTTTGTGGGTAATCCAGCAGGCTCGTTTATGTACATTTTCACCGGTCTGCACGGGTTTCACTTAATTTCCGGCCTGATTGTTCTGGTGTTCGCCTTAGTTGCTGCATTTCGCTTGAAGATCCATGCCAAAAGCTTAAATCAGCTTGAAATAGCCGCCACCTATTGGCATTTTCTGGATGTACTTTGGCTGTATCTGTTTTTCTTTTTAGTGTATTTTCATTGATAATCGTTTAGACGCATGGCGGCTACTGCAACGACCGAGGCTGTGACAAATGACTCGGAACAACTATTCGACAAAAAGACCTGGATGGGTGGCGTAGAGCCGATGAAAGTGAGTTACGGAAAACTTATGATGTGGTTTTTCTTAATCTCAGATACTTTCACGTTCTCAGCTCTGCTTGTTACGTACGGTCTGATTCGCTACAGTTACCCGGCCTGGGATCCGGCTATTCATGGGCAGGAGTTTGCATTCTCAAACCTCTACTGGCCCGTACCCGACCATGTGTTTGATGCCCTGCCGTTTTTACACGGTGTACACGCTCCTCTGATCTTCGTGGGTATCATGACGTTCATTCTCATTTTCAGTAGTGTGACGATGGTGCTTGCCGTTGAAGCAGGCCACCGCATGGACCGCGCTGATGTGGAGAAGTATATGCTTTGGACAATTCTGGGCGGATTCACCTTTTTGGGTAGTCAGGCGTGGGAATGGTCACACTTTATTCATGGCACAGAAACGGGCACAGTCATCAGCGAAATCGTGAACGGACAAACAATCCAGCGAACAATTTTCGGTGCTAACTTAGTGGAGAACCAATATGGCCCACCAGCGTTTGCTGACCTCTTTTTCTTCATTACAGGTTTCCATGGTACGCACGTATTTAGCGGTGTTGTGCTCAATATCCTGATTTTCTATCGGGCCGCTACGGGTCTGTATGACCGGCGTGGTCATTACGAAATGGTGGAGAAAGTGGGTCTTTATTGGCACTTCGTTGATCTGGTCTGGGTATTTGTGTTCACCTTCTTTTACCTTGTCTAAGCTACACTATTATCATGGCAGATAACACACATCACCACAGCGGCCACAATACAAACGAAATCCCGGCAGCGAATACGGGGAAAATCTGGCGTACATTCTGGATTCTGGCCGGAATTACGGCGATTGAATTTACATTGGCCTACGTCATGAAGGCTGGTGGTTTCAGAACCTCGCTGTTCGTTATCATGACCCTTGTAAAAGCGTTTTACATTGTTGGCGAGTTCATGCACCTGAAGCACGAAGTGAAAAGCCTGATCTGGGCTATCGTTGTGCCGATCATCTTTATCATATGGTTATTGTTGGCCCTGATGCTTGAAGGCGGGTCAATTTTCCAACTAAGATAAGTTATGAGTACTAAATTAAAAGCCGGGATCCTGCTTGCAACGCTGGTGGTCCCGGCTTTGCTATATCTATTCCTTCGGTTCGGCACGCAAAACCACTTTACGTTACCCCGCTACCTGCCTAAAATCGATTCGGCAAAAGGTGAACCATTAATGGGTAAGGTTGTAATGCCCGATGGCAGTGAGAAGATTGATACAATTTACAACCGGATTCCACCTTTCAAGCTGATTGACCAGAACAGTGATACCGTTGGTCAGTCGCTGGTAGAGGGTAAAATATATGTAGCCAGTTTCTTCTTTACGCGTTGCGGGACTATCTGTCCTAAAATCTCTTCGCAGCTTACGCGGGTACAAAGTATTTTCCAGAAAAATCCCGATATTCTATTCCTTTCACATACAGTTGATCCTGAACATGACCGGCCCGAACAACTAATGGCGTATGCAAAACGCTATGAGGCCATTCCCGGAAAGTGGTATTTCCTGACCGGAACCAAGACCGACATTTACGAACTCGCCATGCACGGCTACTTCCTGCCCGTTGTCGATGCCGGTCTGAAAGAGGGTAAACCCGACGAAACTTTTATCCATAGCGAAAAGTTGGTATTAGTAGATAAAGACGGCATTGTACGCGGTTTTTATGACGGTACCGACAAGAAAGACGTTGACCGGTTGGTGCTCGAAATCAGAGTTTTGCTGGACATCTACAGCAAAGTCTGAAACTGTTCTGAGTCGCAAAAAAGCTTCGCTCGCTACGTAAATCAGGGAAGTATTGTATGGAAACGCTGCAACCTATTCAGGAACGCAAGGCAAATCGCATTATTAACATTTTGTCGATTGTTATTCCAGTAGCCGTAGCAATCTTGCTGGGTATTCGGCAAAAGGCGGATTTAGGTTATTGGACAACTTATCTGCCTCATATCAACGCTGTTATCAATTCCATCACGAGTCTGCTGCTGGTTTTAGGGCTATATTTCATACGGCAGGGAAATGTGCTGGCGCATAAACGCACGATGTTAACAGCCTTTGCGCTCGGTTCCGTGTTTCTGGTGAGTTATGTTCTTTATCACCTAACTAACGAATCGACGCCGTTTGGCGGACAGGGCTGGATTCGCCCGGTGTACTATTTCCTGCTTGTGTCGCACATTGTGTTGTCGATTGTTGTTGTATGGTTTGTATTACGGGCAGTTTATTTTGCGCTGACCAGTCAGATCGCAAAACACAAACAAACAGTGAAGTGGGCATATCCCATTTGGTTGTATGTAAGCATAACGGGTGTGATTGTGTATTTTCTGATTGCCCCGTACTACACTCATTAAATCAAATAAAGCGATGAGAAATGGTAAGGTGTGGTTAATATTGGTTGCATTGCTGTTGGTATCTGCATCCGATCTGCTGGCGCAATGTGCTATGTGCCGGGGTACGGTTGAAAGTACGGTTAGCAATGGCCGGAGCATTATAGCCTCGGAACTGAACTTTGGTATTCTTTATTTATTGATTGTTCCGTACCTGATTGTTGCCACCATCGGTTACCTCTGGTATCGCAACAGTAAACGTGAACATGAAAGACGTCTCGAAATTACAGGCCGTGTTCGGCGGGCTTTGTCCCAAATGTAGACAGGGTAAAATTTTTTGTAAGCCTTTCTACTCCCCGCGCGGCTTCGACGATATGCACGAACATTGTCCGCACTGCGGGTTGCGTTACGAAGTAGAACCCGGTTATTTCATTGGGGCGATGTATGTCAGTTACGCCATTTCGGGTGGGGTTGCGCTTGTGCTGGGATTCCTGCTTTTTTATGTCTTCAATGACCCTGAAGGCTGGATTTACGCAGCCATTATTGCACCAGCAATGATAGTGATTGCGCCGGTAAACTTTCGCATGTCGCGCGTTATTTGGCTACACTACGTGGCTGGCATTAAATACCAGCCGGGACTGTAAAAGCGGTTCTAACACAAAGACACGGAGAACATAGAGAGAAATCTTTGTGAACTCCGTGTTTTTGTGTTTAAAAAAATTATATCTACGCAACCTTGTCTGCTTTTCGTGCATCTTGCCGTTGAACCTAAACGTATATGCTGCGAATTATACCATTCTTCACGACTGAAAACCAGCTTGTAGCCGCGTTGAAGCGGGGCGAAAGCAGGGCGCATAAAGTCGTGTATGAGCGGTTTGCGGGGAAGATGCTGGCGGTTTGCACACGATACTGCGCTAACCGGTCCGACGCGGAAGAGGTGATGCTCGATGGCTTCATGCGCGTGTTTGAAAAAATTGGACAGTTTCGTGAAGATGGCAGCTTTGAAGGCTGGATTCGGCGGATTATGGTGACGGAATCGCTGATGTTTTTACGCAAAAACCGGCAGTGGCGGCAAGAAATACCGTTAGATAACGTAACGGCTGAACCCGATTATGCCTGGGCCGATACGGCCATAAACGAAAATGATTTGCTGCGAATTGTGGGCCAACTGCCCGATGGTTATCGGACGGTTTTTAATCTCTACGCCATTGAAGGCTATTCACACGCTGAAATTGCCGAAATGCTTGGCATCAACGAAGGAACCTCGAAATCACAGTTGAGCCGCGCCCGCACAATGCTGCAAAGTTTAGTAAAGAAAACCGAACAGGAACAATATGAGCGAAAACACTGGAAAACCGCCAATTGACGACCTTTTTGCCCGCAAATTGGGTAAGATGTCGTTGCCGCCCAGTCCTGATGGATTTGAGCGGCTACAGGCGCGTATGGGGCAACGGCAAGCCGAACCCCGGCTCGTTGTCTGGCGCAACCCTACAGTGCAGCGTGCATTGGCACTTGCCGCCTGCCTGCTACTGGTATGTCTGTTCGGCTGGCTATACCTGCGCTCCGACAATGGCAAACGTTCCGGCGAAGCGCAGGTAGCCACGAATCGAAACATAGAAAAACCAGGTGAAAGCACAACGGGCGAGCCACAAACGGCCACGTCGCCATCGTCTGGAACCGAACTCGAACCTACGGAGGTAACGAGCAATCAACTTGCCGATGCACGGTTGGCCGAAACACAGCGGCTACCACGTCAAAGCAGTAGCACTGCGCAAAATGAGGGTCGGGCGGGGTCGATAAGTGAACTGGAAAAAATTCAGCCCCAACCGGGTCAGAAACTACCAGTTGAACAACCCGTTGAAAAATCGATACTGGCCCAGCAACAGCCAGTTTCGACGGATGAAAAAACTCAGTTTGTGCCGAACAAAACCGAAATGCAGACAGAAGCCGTGGCCGTTGCACCCCCGAAAGTGGCTCCAGCCGAACGCGTGTTGGTTGTAACGATTGCTGAACCAGCAACGTTGACAGCAGCGCGTCAGGTCGCTGAAAAAGCTACGGAAAAAGCTGTAGAGAAAGCCGTTGTGGCATCGGTAGAGAAGTCAGAAAAAGAACCCAAAGCAAATGGTTTCTGGCAGCAGGTACAACGGGTAAAAAAAGGCGAAATTTTTGCCAGTCGTCATGCAACTGACGATGAACTGGGCTTGCTGGGCCGTGCCTACAGTGGGCTAAAATCGAATTTTGATAAAGAAAAACCTGCTAAACAATGAACGGTTTTCGTCGTATAGCCGCCGTTGGAATCGGCCTCGTATGCATCGCAATGGCCGCGCAAGCGAACCCAGCCGATTCGCTTGTCATTCGATTTGCCAATAAAACCCGGATGGTAATCTACGCACCCGATAAGGCAGGTATTCAAGCCCTGTCGAATTATGATCTCAACAAGATTGTGCGCGAAATGAGTATGCAACTCGACTCGGTGCCGGGCGGCAAAACGGCAATTTCACGCGATGGCGACAACTACCTGCGCGATACGGTGCTGGTAATGACAAAAAATAAAGATGGCGTGCGTATCGTCGTGAAAAGCTCATCAGACTCAACCCACTCCGATACGGTGCAGGTGAAACAGGAATATAAGCGCGAATCGAAACGCCGGAGCATCGGCTCATGGTCACGGAGTATCGATTTCCAGATCGGTTTCAACACGTGGTTGAATTCACCAAATGCACCGCTCTGCGTAGCCTGCCAGACAGACCCAACTGCAAATCGCCCTGATTTAAGCCCGCTGGGGTCGCGCTATTTTGCCGTTGCCTTTAGTCAGCGTCCTACTCTTATCAATGGCAAACGGGCGAAACTAAGCTTGTATTTTGCGGCTGAAGCGTCGTGGAATAACTTCATGTTTCAGGAAGACGTTCGGGTCGAGAAGGGCATCAATTACACGCAGTTTGTGCCGTTCCCCGAACCGTTGCGGAGAAGCAAGCTAACGACTTTCGCGGCCCAGCTACCCGTAGTACCCCGCGTGAGTTTTTATAATGCAGCCGGTCGGCGGGTGTTCCACATTGGCGTGGGCGGCTTCATTGGTTATCGGCTCGACAGCTACTCGAAAATCCGGCGGGCCGATGGCGGTCGTGACAGGCGGCACAGCAATTTTTACCTGAACGACCTGCGCTACGGCTTAGTGATGCATCTGGGCATTCTCCGTACCAATCTGTTTGCCAAATACGATCTGAACCCGATTTTCCAAACACAACGCGGCCCCGACGTGCGGGCATTAAGTTTCGGTATTACGTTCTGATGCTATCAAAAACGGTTTCAATTATTGGATGCGGCTGGTTGGGCCTGCCTATCGCCGAGCAGCTTTTGCACGAAGGCTATACAGTTAGAGGAAGTGCTACGTCTGTTGAAAAGATAGCTGTGTTGCGGCAAAAAGGTATCGACGCGCACCTGTTGACACTTTCGCCCGAACCTGTAGGTAATTTGTCGACTTTGCTGCAAGCGAAGACGTTGCTGATAAACATTCCACCCAAAGCCGGGAAGATGGGCAGTGCGTTTCATCCGCAGCAGATACAACAGATCGTAACAGCGGTGCGGCATTCGCCCATACAGCATGTTATCTACGTCAGTTCAACGTCAATATATCCTGAACAAAACCGGATTGTGACCGAGTCAGACGTGACCGCTCCACCACTGTCTGCTGCGCCTGCCCTCGTCGAAGCTGAGCAACTCGTTCAATCGCTCGAATCTACCTGCACAATAACCATTCTGCGTTGTGGTGGACTAATGGGGTATGACCGTATTCCCGGCAAGTACGTGGCTGGCCGGACGGTGGACAGCGGAGCCGTACCGGTCAATTATCTACATCGCGACGATGCCGTTCGTATCGTAAATAGCTTTGTTGCAGTGCCGAAATCGGGCACATACAACGTTGTTGCGCCCGAACACCCTACACGCGAGGCCGTTTACCGAAAAAGCTGTGCCGATTTTGGCTATGAGTTACCCACGTTCGTTATGCCAGTCGAGCCAGTATCGTACAAAATTATTAGCTCTCAAAAACTGATTCAGGCAATCAGCTATGAGTTTATGTACCCGAACCCGCTGGACTTTTTCTACGAGCTACCCGCGCAGCAACGCCCGTAGTCGATTGCCCGAAAAACCGTCCGTAGAGGTTGGGCGCGGGGTAGCCGACGTAGCGCGGTTCAAGGCGGCTAAGAACATAAAATACCCTTGCGCATGCCAGGCTCTGAAACGCTCGCTAACCGTGTAATCATGCGTGGGGAGATAGGCCAGCAATTGGTCGAGATCAAATTTCTGGGCCGCAATGCCAACGCCTGCTCGCTGCCCGTCGATGGCATTGCAAGACTGCTCGAAGTGATTCGGTTGCGGAATCATCAGCGCGGGCTTGCCCAAATAAGCCGCTTCACAAACCGACTCGAATCCTGCTGTAGTCACAATGGCCCGACAACGTGCCATGAACTCCAGAAACCGCTTACCGTCGATGGCATGATAGGTCAACGTATCGTCTACGCGCTCATCGGGGCCGGATGCGGCTGCGTGGAAGGCGTCAATTTTAATGCCGGGATGTTGCTGATGCGCTTTCAGTAGTTCGGTTTTTAAGCCCGGTTGTGTTACGTAAGCCAGTAGCGAATCGCCGGGGGAGGGCTGTAGCTGCGTTATTTCCTGCCGAAGCAGGGGCGGCACTACACGCACCCGGTTGCGGGGTTCGTCGGGTTGTTTGTCGAACGAGAGAGCCAGCAATTCACGCGCCCCGAAACAGGTAAGCAACGTATTGATTCTAAACGCCTGTCGGTAAAGCCATTGCCCTTTGGGCCGCTGGAAATTAGAATGAAATGCGAAATACTGATGCGCAATGCAGATCATCGGCACCGACGGACGCAGGAGTGCGTAGGTCAGCCCACCAAGCATTTCGTAGAAATTCACGACCACGTCGGGCCGTTCGGTTTCAATAATCTCGTGAACCAATTTCAGACTTCGCCAAAACGGGCGGCTATAGCGAATGGCCTGTACCGTTGTTTTAAACGGCTCAAGTTCGTTGGTTCCGGCGTTGTATACTAAGCCAGGACTAAATACGGGGGTGATGGGTGCCGTAAACGTATTGCTGAAAAAAGCCGGAACGCTTCGATGCTCGGTTACACCCACTAATGCACCAATAACCTGATGCCCCGCTGTTTGCAGCATCTGCGCCAGCGATAATGCCTGTGTTAAATGACCACGGCCTTCGCCCTGTACTAAAAATAAAACACGCATGTCTGAGTACTAATTGATTCTGAACGGTTTTCAGCATGTCGGGCTTAAACCATCCCGGTGGTCAGTTCAATCTGTGCCTGTTGACGCGCTTTCTTGGCCGCTTTTTTTACCAGTGCTTTCTCCTCATCGTCTTCGGCGAGGTCTGACGTATAATAAAGCAGGCTCCAGTTACCGTCATGGTCTTCAACTAAAGCACTGAGCGATTCGACCCAGTCGCCGGAATTCATGTAGATGATGCCATCGAAATTGTGGATGGCCGGTTGGTGAATATGGCCGCAAATGACCCCGTCGCAATTGCGCGCACGGGCCAGTTCGGTCAACTTCTGCTCATAGTCAGAGATATAACTAACCGCCTGTTTAATGCGCCCTTTAATCTGTTGCGAAAGCGAATAATAGGGTAGGCCGCGCCATGTGCGATACTGATTATAAAACTTATTGACCCACAGCAGAAACGTGTAGCCCAGGTCGCCCAGGTAGGCCAGCCACTTGAGTTGTGATGTAATAGAGTCGAAGACGTCGCCGTGGGTGATGTAAAACTTTTTATCGTTCGACACCAGCGTATAGTCTTTACGAATCGAAAAGTTTTTGCCCACTTTCAGAGGCATTACCTGATCCAGAAAATCGTCGTGATTGCCGCGCAGGTAAACAACTTTGGTATCGTAGTGAACGATTTGCTTTAAAACTGTTTTAAAGAAAGCAGTGTGTTTTTTCTTCCAGGTGCCGTACTGTTTCAACTGCCAGCCGTCGATGATGTCGCCGTTGAGAATTAATTTTTGGCAGGAGTAATTTTGCAGAAACTCAGTAGCCTCCTTTGCTTTCGACCCGGCAGTACCGAGGTGAATATCAGAGAGTACAATCGTGCGGAACTGTGTACTTGATTTCATGAACGAATTTACTATTCAGATATGAAGTACGATTTACCCGATTGTTACCAAATTGGTAAAAATATAGCTGCGTGAAACATTTTTTTCACATAAACTTAATAGAGGGTTCAATTTTTTACGAAGAACTCTACACAGTGAACGTCAATGGAAAATCCGGTGCTTATTTTCGGCGCGGGCAGTTTAGGCTTAACGGCCTTAGATCTGTTTCAGCGCAATAACGTGGTTGTGTATGGCCTGCTCGATGATAACAAAGAGCTGCATGGTCGCGAGTTTGGCGATATTTCCGTACTCGGCGACACGGACGACGATGGTTTCCTGAAACTAATCGGCCAAAAATGTGAAGCCTTTGTTGCTATTGGCGACGGGCGTGTGCGCAAACGATTAGTGAAAATGCTGAACGAACGGCGTAAAATACAGCCTGTCAACGCTATTCACGACACAGCTATCGTATCAGTTACCGCCAGCATTGGTCACGGTAATTTAATAGCCGCCCGCGCTGTGGTCAATCCGTTTGCTGAAATCGGGCAACACTGCCTTGTACAGTCGGGAGCCGTTATCGAAAGTCAGGCAAAACTGGGCGATTACGTCCATATTGGTACGGGAGCGTTAATCAATAGTGGCGTAACAATAGAAGAAGGAGCGTTCATTGGCGCAGGCGCAACGATTGTGGCGGGTGTAAGCATCGGCAAAAACGCCCGCATCGGAGCCGGCTCCGTAGTAGTCGAAAACATAGAAGCCGGGATAACGGTATTCGGCAACCCGGCGCGGAAATTGTAACGTAGAGACGCAAGATGTTGCGTCTCTTTATGCGTCAGCAAATACCATCCGGTTACGAGACGCAACATCTTGCGTCTCTACGTGTTATTCCACATACAATACCTCATTTGCCAGAAAATCCTGGTAGGTGTGTTCAATACCATCTTTGAGATCGGTGGTGTGTTTCCAGCCCATTGCGTGTAGCCGCGACACGTCCATTAATTTACGCGGGGTGCCATCGGGTTTTTCGGTATTCCAGCGGAGTTCGCCGTCAAAACCGACGGTAGCCTTCACAATTTCGGCCAGTTCTTTAATGGTCACGTCTTCGCCTGTACCGATGTTTACAAACAGTTCGCCGTTGTAGTGTTGCATCAGGTAGAAGCAGGCATCGGCCAGATCGTCGGCGTGCAAAAACTCGCGCCGGGGCGAGCCGGTTCCCCATACCTCAACTGTAGGCTGATCGTTCACTTTCGCTTCGTGGAACTTCCGAATCAGGGCAGGCAGCACGTGCGAACCGTTGAGGTCATAATTATCGTTAGGGCCATACAAGTTCGTTGGCATGGCCGAGATGAAGTTGCAGCCATACTGACTCCGATAGGCTTCGCACAACTTGATACCCGTTATTTTAGCAATGGCATACGGCTCATTGGTAGCTTCAAGATAGCCACTCAGCAGGTACTCTTCTTTGAGCGGTTGCGGGGCCATCTTCGGATAAATGCACGATGAACCGAGAAACAGCAACTTCTTCACGCCTGTTTCATAGGCGCTGTGAATGATGTTTGACTCGATCATCAGGTTATCGTACAAAAATTCGGCACGATAGGTGTTGTTAGCCAGAATGCCACCTACTTTGGCTGCCGCCAGAAACACGTACTCAGGCCGTTCGTCGGCGAAGAAAGCGGCTACGGCTGCCTGATTGCGGAGGTCAAGTTCAGAAGAGGTGCGGAGCAGGAGATTTTCGTAGCCTTCAGCCTGAAGTTTACGAACAAGAGCCGAACCCACCATGCCCCGGTGTCCGGCTACGTAGATACGAGCGTGTTTTTCCACAGTAATAGTTTTGTCCGACAGTTGGAGCCGGTCGCGGATGAGTCACAAAATAATGTGCTGTTGCACAACGTTGCAAAGCTAACAAACTAATCGGAGCAATCGTTTGCCGAATGTATGTTTGATACCAAAGTTAATATATCGACGCTTACAGTTTTACTATATGCTGGTTTTGTGTCTTTCGCTGATGCACAGACAACGGCTCCGGCATCGCTGACAACAGCCAGTAAACCTGTGTTGGCCCCGTCGGGCGCGGCTCCGTCGCCCCTGTCGTCGTTTTCATCGGTCTCCGAGTCGATGAAGACGCTGGGCGTACCAACAAAAGAATCATTGAAGGAACAGAAAGATGGCTACGTTTCGTCGTTGAACGGGCAGAAAGATGCCTATGTGTCGAGTATTGTTCCGGCAGATTTGGGGTTGAAGATAAAGCAGTTAAAGAAGCAGAAAGCGGATAAAAAAGCGAAATCGAAACTGCTGCGAACCGAATACGAAGGGCTGTCGATGGTAAAAGCCTACACCAAATTTGGCAGTGGCGACCGCACCATTATCGAAGAATTTTACGTACTGCGCGACAACGACGCAGTTAAGCCCTTGCCTTACATACGCGAAGTGATGCGCTACTACCAACGGTCGGGCCGGGTGTCGAGTTCTATTATCCGCGATGAAGGCACAGGGCTATTGCTCCACGGGCCATACAAACGCTATCAAAACGGCGAACTGATCGAAGAAGGGTTTTACTACGGTGGCATGAAAGATGGTCGCTGGGAAAAATACGACGCCAATTTCATGCTTTTAGACAAAACGCGCTGGCACCGGGGCGTTCCTGCCGAATCGAGACTGACCTATTATGACTCCACGCACCGGAAAATCAAGGAAATTGTTCCCGTCGATTACGGTAAAGTTCGTGGCACCTACATGGCTTTTTATGAAAATGGCAACTTAGCTGAAGAAGGCAAATACGACAACGGCGTGAAGGTTGGCCGCTGGACCGAGTACCACCCAGCCACGCCCAACGGTCGGCGGTTGCGCAAGAAGTTAACGCAACATGCTTCCTCGCAATGGGACACCGACTTCGAGCCGTTTGTGCTGACTGAGTGGGACGAAAAAGGCAAAGTCATCTTCGAGCGCAGTAAGGAAAAAGTGGTGCAGGAAGACGAGACGGAGAATTGATACATGGGGAATTATACAACAGAAAACTATGAAAGCATTAATTGGAGTTGTAATCATCACTTGCCTGCTAAGCGTAAGTAGTAAGGCTCAATCGGCGACTCCTGCAAAGCTTCATTTTCTTAATGTAATAAATGGATTGAGTAAACCCGAAATAAAGACAGCAAACGAGATGAAAAAGCCAATACTGCTTAAATCACGTACTTGGGTTACTATACAGACAGCAGGCGATAGCCTGGGTTTGATTTTAAATGGTAAGCCTTACTCTATCCGCTTTGAACCTAATAAAGAATACTATTTCGTTCTTCAGGCAAATTACACAGGGTGGGTGATTACTGAAAAGTCGGAGCGAGAGTTCATTCTAACGGCTGCCGTTAATTCCGCAAAAGGGCCTGAAATATATGTGCTAAGTAGTGTTACAGATTGACTCATTTTAATGTTGAAGCTGTTTAGGCTTTCTTTTTTCGGTTGATTCTTCTTAAAAACAACACTACAAAGGCCAGCCAGTGGAACGAAAGCCAATTCTCAATATTCGTTTCGTAACGGACCAGCAACGTTTTGAAGCTGTCCAGCCAAGCGTTCGCCTGCTCAATAACGGTGCGCCGTTTATAAAGTTCTTCGTCAAAATAGGTCCACTCAGTCAATGGGCCACCTGCCGAGCGGGGATTAGCCGCAAGGTTCGCCTGAATATCCCGTTGCTCACAAGCCAGCCGTAAGGTATGGGCATCAAACCCGCTATCCGCATTGAGAAACAGCCCTTTAAGACTAATCTGAACCGATTCCAGCAGGAGGCATAGTTCCTCAAAAAGTTTGTCAATCTCAAAGAGGTCATGATGGTTGCCCGCCTGTGGAGTGGCGCAAGCCAATGGTACGCCCGCATTATCAGCCACAAACAAACTGGTTGTCGTCTTAGCCGCTTTACGGCCCTGATAGCCAACAGCTTGCCCGCCGTTTTTAACCCGGGTGTGGCTACCGTCAAGTTGAATGCTCGACAAATCCAGAAATCGCTTGTTGAGCCGCAAGACGTTCAACCAAACTCGTTTCCAGCCGGGCCGCCGGAGCGGAGCCATCCTTACGCCACTCATTAAAGTGATAGTAAACGCCTTGCCAGGTCAGTTTCTCCCCATCAAAAAACTGCTTTACAGGCAGTTGGCGCCACTGGCAGCCCGTTTTGAGTTTGTAGATGATGGCCTCGATCAAGGCTATCGGGTCTACTTTGATGTCTTTCCCTCGCTGGCCCAGACTCAGGTGGGGCAGTATCCAGGTTTCAATCGTAACTTTGTCCAAGACTTCCATGAAGAGCAAGAATTTGTGTTTCGCACCTCAAATTTCGCACTTCTTCGGAAGTCTTTTTCATTATCCTAAACAGCTTCGTTGATTACAGACTATGTCTACGATCAACACTACTTGAACACTCCCTCCGGGTCGGGCATTTTGGCTAACAACTCGTTCAGGTAGCTCAGGTCAAGCCCCGACAGGTCAATAGCGCGGGCTTTGTGAAAATACGACCAGGCTTTGGCGTAGTCGGCTTTCAGATAATTCAACAGTGATAACTTCTGGTAGGGCGTGGCATGGGCCGGATTCAGCACAACGGCTCGTTGCAGATGCTGGTCGGCTTCGGCCAATACGTCTGGGTCGGCTTTTTCCTGATAATACTTTAGTTGCACCGTTGCCAGGTCGGTCATCAGCGTGGCGTTGCTATCGGCTACGGTCAGCCCGCGTTTCAACATCCGAATAGCGTCGGGCAGGCGATCTTTCTGATAGCTGACCACGCCCAGACCCCAGTAAGCATCGGGATTGCGGTCGTTAAGCAGCCACGCCAGATTGAAGCGGTAGGCAGCCGTATCCAACTGCCCGTCCATCACATAATCCCAGCCCCGGTTGGCAAAAAATTCGCTCGCTTCGGTTCGGCTGGCAAAATTGCGGTCACAATCATTCAGAAAATGAATTTCGGCATCGATCTGAGCGGCTGTTTTTGAGCGTTCACCAAAAAGTGGGAGCGTATTTGGGTCGCCAGTGGTTTCGGCTACTGCGTTAGTCTGAGCGGTAGCAGGAGCAGCTTCAGCCGTAGTTCCCGGCTGTGGCACGGACACGGTTGTTGTATG
Source organism: Spirosoma montaniterrae (assembly GCF_001988955.1). Taxonomy (NCBI): domain Bacteria; kingdom Pseudomonadati; phylum Bacteroidota; class Cytophagia; order Cytophagales; family Cytophagaceae; genus Spirosoma; species Spirosoma montaniterrae. The sequence continues at coordinate 5,631,959 of NZ_CP014263.1, forward strand.
GCTCACTGTGCGGGCCGTTGACGGGCGTGCCGAGGTAATAAGCTGTTTTGGCTGCGCTAACGACAGAAAAGGCATGGCAACCAAACTCAACTGTACCAGATTCATCCGAACGTTCATACTCGCTAACACTGGGGCATTGTTTCGGTAAAACGAAAGGGGAAACCAAGTTAGTACATCTTTGGCAGATTAACGACGCCCCCCACGCGGCCCGGCGCGTTTGGCACCGCCCGGCTTCGCTCCTGCGCCGGGCCGACTGCCGCCCGAACGTGGTCCAGCAGGCCGGGAAGCCGTTTTTCCGCCACCCGATGACCGGCTTTTATTTTTTGCCCCTCCTCGTCCTTCCGGTGTATTTTTAAGTTTTTTATCATGAAAAGCTCCCAGAAAAGTGGGATCTTCTTTCCGACGTTGTTCATCCATTTCGCGCAGCATCGCCTGCTGCTCATCAAACGGCGTTTCTGTTACCTCAACTTCCATTGGCATCGGTTGGCGCGGAATGGTCATCCGAATAATTCGCTCAATCTTCTGTACGTGGTAATCTTCTGCTGTGGTGACAAATGTGATGGCCTCGCCCGTATGATTCGCCCGGCCTGTGCGCCCGATGCGGTGTACGTAATCTTCGTAAATCAGCGGCACGTCGAAATTGATGACATGGCTCACTTCGGCCACGTCGATGCCGCGTGCGGCTACATCGGTGGCAACCAGAACGCGAATGTTTCCTTCCTTGAAGGCTTCCATTGAGTTGATACGCGTATTCTGACCTTTGTTGGCGTGAATCACCCGAATCTGATTGTCGTCCACCACTTTCCGTGCCAGAAACTTATAAATGTTTTCGGCAGTGGTTTTAGTGCGGGCAAAGACGATGCCGCGCTGAAACGAAGCACGCGTGACGAGGTATTCGAGCAGGTTGATTTTAGTGCGGAAATTAGGCACCTCATAAATAAGCTGACTTACCATTTCGGCGGTCGATGCCTGGGGCGTAACCTCTATCCGAATCGGTGCTTCCAGAAACTCCGCCGACAGCCGCTCGACCCGAGCACCAAACGTGGCCGAAAACAGCAGATTTTGTCGCTTAGTAGGAATGACTTCCAGAATCGACCGAATCTGTGGCATAAAGCCCATGTCCATCATTTTGTCGGCTTCATCGAGCACCATCGTCCGAATATCTTTTGTGACGATATGGCCCAGCCGGTAGAGGTCCATGAAACGGCCCGGCGTGGCAACCAGCAAATCGACGCCTTTTTCGAGGGTTTCAATCTGCGTTTTGGGGCCAAGACCACCGTAAAGAGCCAAATGCCGTAAGTCGGTGTATTTGCCTAAATCGGATACGGCTTCGGCAATCTGCATCGCCAGTTCGCGGGTAGGAGCCAGAATCAATGCTCGTGGATTTTTGCCCTGAGCATACTTGATTTTCATGAGCAGCGGCAATAAATAAGCCGCCGTTTTGCCTGTGCCAGTTTGGGCAATGCCCAGCACGTCGTGATTGCCTAAACTCAGCGGAATGGTTTTCTGCTGAATCGGTGTCGGCTCCGTGTAACCGAGGTCGGCCACGGCGTTCAGCAGTTGCTTATTTAACTCAAATTGGTCGAACGAAGTAATTTCCATAAAAGTCTGGGTCAGGCCGAGGTCTGGCCCGTCGATAGTTACACGGGTATGCCGAAGGTTGGTTCAGCCGTTAAAAATTTTTCAAAACCCGCTCAACACCACTAACATAGCCGGAGCCGAACAGATTCACGTGAACAAGTAATGGATATAGATTGTAGATGGCAACACGCTCCTCGAAGCCGCTAATGAGCGGGAAGGCTTCATCGTAGGCATCGTAAAACCGCTGCTCAAAACCGCCGAACAGCCGCGTAAAGGCCAGTTCGGCTTCGCGGTAGCCGTAATACACCGCCGGGTCGATGAGGGCAGGCCGACCGTCGTCGGTGACGAGCGTGTTGCCCGACCAAAGATCGCCGTGCAGCAGGGCTGGCCGTTCGTTGGGCAGCAAATCGGGTAAGCATGTGCCAAGCCGAAGTAGTGCGTCATAGGCTGTTTTCGGCAGCAGACCTTTATACAGGGCCATGCCCGCCTGTGGTAGCAGCCGTTGCTCGAAAAAGAACGCCGGGCCGTTGATTGTGAGCGGATTGGCCTGCGGAAGTAAGCCAATAAAATTATCGAAATGCAGTCCGAATCTGGGCTGCGTATGCGAGTGTAATTCGGCCAGCGATTGCCCCAGTGTTTCCCAATAGGTGCGGTTGGGAGAGCCGGGACCTATGTATTCCAGAATCAGAAACGACTGCCCGTTATGTTGCCCATAACCAATTACCTCCGGTATGGTGAGCGCGTCGGCCTGTCGAAGTAAATCAAGCCCGCGTGCTTCGGTCTCGAACAGCGTGGGGTGGTCAAGCGCGTGATTCCATTTCACGAAAAAAACGCCTTCCGACGAAAACACCTGGGCCGCCGTATTAATGTCGCCCCCCGACAGAAACTGCGTTTCAATCACCTCAACCGACTGTCCTAATGCCTGAAACAGAATGCTCTCAAAAAAAGAAAATTGCTCGTCGCCCCAAAAATTCATACAAATTTGTCATGCCGCCGAAGGAAGCATCTTCGGTAGCGGTGAGCGATACATGCATTAACTGCTGAACCGAAGATGCTTCCTTCGGCATTGGACCGGCGCACCGGCATGACAAAAAATGAATCCACAAATTCAAAAATTACACCAGATCGCCGGGAAACCCGAACGGCGCATCATTGGCCTGATGTCGGGTACGTCGCTCGATGGGCTTGACGTGGCTTTGTGCCGGATTGCAGGCAGCGGCCCTGCTACTGCCGTTACACTCGAACGCTTTGCCACGGTGCCGTACACCGATGACTTAAAAAACGATATTAGAACGATTTTCGCCAAATCGGAAATCGATTTCGAGGAACTTTGTTTACTGAACCCCTATATTGGGCGGTTGCACGGGCAGATGGTTCTCGATTGTCTACGCGAGTGGGGCATTTCGCCAGTTGACGTGGACGCGATTGCCAGCCACGGCCAAACGGTTTATCATGCCCCGAAAAGCCAGCATCAGCGCGATAAGTTCCCCAATGCGACCCTGCAAATCGGCGATGGCGACCATGTAGCCGTAACAACAGGTATCATTGCGCTCAGCGATTTTCGGCAAAAACACGTAGCCGCCGGGGGGGAGGGAGCACCCTTAGCCGTGTATGGCGATTACTTCATGTTCTCGAAAGCTGGTGAAAACCGCATTCTGCTCAATATGGGCGGTATTGCCAATTTTACGTACCTCCCTGCCGATGAAGACGCCACTGTCGTATTCACCACAGACACCGGGCCGGGAAATACCCTTCTGGATGCTTACGCCCGCAAATTTCTGAACAAACCTTACGACGAAAACGGGGCGTTGGCCGCCAGCGGCACTGTCGACGCCGATTTGCTCGCTGCTTTGAAAAGCAACCCGTTTTTCGACGCGCCGTTCCCGAAAACTACCGGCCCGGAAGTGTTTAACCCAGCTTATGTAGAAACCGCCAAAATCCGCAGTCAAACTACTCACATTGCCCCCGCCGACCTGATGGCAACGCTCGTGCAGTTCAGTGCCGATACCATTGTGGAGGCTGTTGGCCGTTTACCCCACCCCAACCCCTCCCCTGATTTCAGGGGAGGGGCTTACGCCGTGTACATGAGTGGGGGCGGTATGCACAATCCGGCTCTGACAGGAGCCATTCAGCGTCAGTTACCCAACTGTACATTTGGCCGGACCGATGAATTAGGCATCAACGGTGATGCAAAAGAAGCCGTATTATTTGCCGTGCTGGCGAACGAATGCCTAACGGGTGGAGATACGAGTTTCGGTGATCGGCAAGGCGTGCCGAGCGTGACGATGGGGAAGATTAGTTTGCCCGGATAGCTTAGCTTTTCGGTCTGAACACGCTCATTTTCTCGACGTGCGTAGTCAGAAACGGGCCGCCGATGAGGTCGATGCAGTACGGAATGGCTGGAAATACTACCGACAAACACTGGCCGATAGCTTTGGGTTTGCCGGGCAGATTCAGCATAAGTGTATGATTACGAATACCCGCCGTTTGGCGCGACAGGATGGCCGTAGGAACGTATTTCAGGCTTTCCTGCCGCATCAGTTCGCCGAAGCCGGGCATCAGTTTCTGGCAAACGGCCTCGGTTGCTTCCGGCGTAACGTCGCGGGGAGCCGGGCCGGTGCCGCCGGTAGTCACAACTAAGCAGCAGCCTTCCTGGTCGGACAGTTCGATGAGCGTGGCTTCAATTTGGTCCTGCTCATCGGGAATGACGCGGTACACGGGTTGCCACTCGCAACTGAGCCATTCGGTCAGCAGCGCAACAACGGCTTTACCCGGAATGTCTTCGTAAACGCCCGCACTGGCCCGGTCTGAAACGTTGATAATGCCGATTTTTATCATGACTGACTAATTTAAAGGGGGGTTGTGCCACTTGCGTAAATGGCTAAACAGCCATCTTCTTGAAAGGAGGTCTCCTGTATAAATTGGCTAATATTGTTTCGATAGCGAGTTAGTAAATCAACTATTTCGTCATTGGTAAGATTGCCTGTTTTAAACCAAATTATTTTCGGAGGAGGGCCATACAGAGTTGTTAAGTTATACAAGTCTTCATCGAAAGTGACTATGGTAAAACTATGTTGGCGGCTGTATCCCCAGATCGTTCTGTCATCTTTCTCATACAGGCCGTGATCGCGAACTGTTTGCACCACAGGGTAGACGCCAGCTAATTTTTTAGCGACGCGATAGGAGATGTTTTGGTCGAGTAATAGCTTCATGCCGCAATTCGAAGCCGGTTTTCTTTATCAGCCGCAAATGCTAAACTGGCATAGATATCATCTTTAGTTAATTCTGGGAAATCGCTGACTATGTCATCAAAACTCATACCAGCGGCCAGCCAGCCTAACACATCGCCAACGGTAATACGCATGTTCCGAATGCAGGGTTTTCCACCCCGTTTCCCCGGTTCGATAGTAATAATTTGTCGGTAGTCAACCATAATTCCGTCTTTTCGGCAAAGATAATGCTATAGTGATTTACTTAGCACCGCCAGCCATCGTGCATACGCTTCGGTGTAGCGTTCCTGATCGCGGATGGTGGGGTCGACGGTTTTCGTGACATGCAGGCCCACGAAGGCGTCCTGAGCGGTCTTGTAATGTCCCAGCCCCAGCCCTGCTCCTCGTGCTGCTCCCTGCGCACCATCGGTATTGTATAGTTCGATAGCCGCGCCTGTCAGGTTGGCGAGCGTATCGCGGAAGAGGGGGCTGAGGAACATGTTGGCCTCACCCGCCCGGATGGTTTGCAGCCCTACGCCCACGCTTTCCATAACCTGAATGCCGTAATAGAGCGCGAAAACAATACCCTCCTGTGCGGCCCGAATCAGGTGCGGAAGACCATGCCGTGTTAGTTGCAGACCATGAAAGCTGGCTCCCGGATCGGCGTTTTCCAAAACCCGCTCGGCACCGTTGCCAAACGGCAGACACAGCAGCCCATCGGCCCCAACGGGTGCTTCATGAGCGAGGTGGTTCATGTCATCGTAACTGATGCTCCGGCGCAGTACCTGATTCCGCAGCCAGCTATTGAGAATGCCCGTACCGTTTACGCACAACAGCACCCCGTAGCGCGGAGCTTCAGAAGTGTGGCTCACGTGCAGGAAGGTGTTCACCCGCGACTTCGGGTCATAGTCGGCCCGGTCGCTGACGCCATATACCACGCCCGACGTACCCGCCGTGGCAGCAATCTGCCCCGGTTCGAGCACATTCAGCGAAAAAGCATTGTTAGGCTGATCGCCAGCACGGTAGGTAATGGGCGTTCCGGCAGCAAGACCCAGTTCGGCGGCAGCAGTGGCCGTGAGTTGACCCTGCTCGGCAAAGGTAGGGCGGATGACGGGGAGCAGCGATGTATCAAAGCCGTAGTACTGCATCAAGAAGTCGGCGGGCTGGCCGTTCCGGAAATCCCACAAAACTCCTTCCGACAGGCCCGGCGCGGTGGTTACGATATTGCCCGTCATGCGTGCTGCGAGGTAATCGCCGGGGAGCATAAATTTGTCGATTTCGGCAAAAACACCTGGTTCGTTGGCTTTCACCCAGGCTAATTTGGCGGCTGTGAGATTGCCCGGCGAGTTGAGCAGGTGCGATAGAATCCGCTCATGACCAAGCTCATCGAACGCCTGATTTCCATACGCAACGGCCCGGCTATCGCACCAGATAATGCTGGGGCGCAGTACGTTGAACGCTTTATCGACCACCACTAAGCCATGCATCTGATAGGAAATGCCGATAGCCACTACCGACTCAGGTTTTACGCCCGACTGCTGCATTACTGTCTGGCTGGCCCGGCAGGCATTCTGCCACCACAGGTCGGGCTGCTGTTCGGCGAAACCCGGCTCGGGCGAGTCGATAGCCATTTCAGTTTCCGGAAAAAAAGCCGATGCCACCACTTTACCAGTGTCGGCATCGAGCAAACAAGCTTTAACAGACGAAGAACCGAGGTCGAAACCGAGGAGATACATTATTCAGGGAATGGTTTGTAGTTGATAGCGAAAGGCGTTTCGGTCAGTAAAATACCGGACATTGCTTACTTTATCTCAACGGTGTATTATCGAAAAATTTTCATTCTTTCATCATTTTATAACTATCGACTGTGTTAGTTTCGACATAAAACATTTGTATTGATGAAAATTTCGCAATTATTCATCAATAGCAGATAAACCCCGTCATGCACTTTCTCAAATTCCTGCTTCTGCTCCTATCGGTAACCGCCTTTGCTCAAACACCTGCCACTGACTGGACCAACGCCTACTGGCCTGCTCGCTGGATTCTGCACCCTACCGCCCCGGTGCGCCAATACGGTATTTTTCATCTCCGAAAGACTATCGACCTGCCGCAAAAACCAGTTCGGTTTGTGGTTCACGTATCGGGCGATAACCGTTACCGGCTGTTTGTAAATGGCCGCGCCGTGGGCATGGGTCCGGCCCGCTCCGATACCCAGAACTGGAACTACGAAACCTACGACCTCGCGCCCTATTTGCAGGCAGGCCGTAATGTGCTGGCCGCGCAGGTCTGGAACATGGGCGATGGCATTCCCTTCGCGCAGATGAGTTATCAGACGGGTTTTGTACTTCAGGGCGATTCAGACGCCGAGAAGGTTGTTAATACCGACGCAAGCTGGAAGGTCTACCAGAATCCAGCCTACTCACCCATTAAAAACGACATCGCCAAAATGCGGACGTATATCGTGGTGGGCGATGGCGACCGGGTCGATGCCGCGCAATATCCCTGGGGCTGGGAGCAGCCTAATTTCGACGATAAAAACTGGCTGGCAGCCAAACCGCTGGGTTTTCCGACCAAGCCACGCGGTCTCGGCACCGATGGTAACTGGGGTTTAGTGCCGCGCCAGATTCCAATGATGGACGAGCGGCCCGAACGGCTGGCAACAGTTCGGCGCGTGGAAAATGGAAAAATGGACGCCGGTTTTTTGCAAGGCAAAACGCCCGTTACGGTGTCGGCCAACACAAAAGCCGTGTTTCTGCTCGATAACGGTGTGCTGACCAATGCCTACCCTGAACTGACCGTTAGCCGGGGAAAAGGTGCGACCGTTACGCTGGGGTATGCCGAAGCATTGTTCGATGCCAGCGGCAAAAAAGGCAATCGAAACGAGATAACGGGCCGAACCATGCGGAGTTTCGACGATCAGTTTGTGGCCGATGGCGCCGACCGCCGAACGTTTCGACCGCTGTGGTTTCGGACGTACCGCTACTTGCAACTGACGGTCGAAACCAAAGACGAACCGATCACGCTGAACGATCTGGTTGGGCAGTTCACGGGCTATCCGTTCGTAGAAAAAGGGCAGTTTACGACCAACGACACAACACTGAAACAAATCTGGAACGTGGGCTGGCGAACGGCCCGGCTCTGCGCAGGCGAAATGTATTTCGACTGCCCATACTATGAACAGTTGCAGTATGTAGGCGATACACGCGTACAGTCGCTGATTTCGCTTTACGTAGCGGGCGACGACCGCCTAATGCGAAAGGCTATTCTCGACTATGACCACAGCCGTTTCAACGAGGGACTGACACAGAGCCGCTACCCTTCGGCTGATTTTCAGGTGATTCCGACGTTTTCGTTGTTCTGGGTTTGTATGATTCATGATTACTGGATGCACCGGCAAGACGATGCGTTCGTGAAGTCGATGCTGCCGGGCGTGCTGGGTGTGCTGAACTGGCACGAAGAACGTTTAGCCAAAAATAACCTGAACGGCCCGCTCAACTGGTGGAATTTTGTGGACTGGGCCTGGCCCTGGACCGAAGAAACGCGCATTGGCGGGGTGCCGCCCGGTGTTCGCGAAGGGTCGAGTGTGCTGACGCTGCAACAGGCGTATACGTATTTCCGGGCGGGCGATTTGCTGGCGCATTTCGGGCAGAACGAACGCGCCGAACATTACCGCGAACTGGCCCGCCGACTCAACCGGGCCGTATATAGCCAATGCTGGGATGCCGGACGCGGCCTGCTGGCCGATACACCGGCGAAGAAAACGTTCAGCCAACACGCCAATATTCTGGCCGTGCTGACTGATGCCGTGCCGAAAGAGCAGCAAACGGCTTTGCTAACCAAAACCATGACGGCTACGGATATAACGCAGGCTACGTTTTACTTTAAATTCTACCTGTTCGAAGCGTTGAAGAAAACGGGCTCGGGCGATCAACTCATCCCGCAGCTCAAACCCTGGCGCGACATGCTGGCAATGGGCCTGACTACCTTCGCCGAAAACCCCGAACCCACCCGCTCCGACTGCCACGCCTGGAGTGCCTCGCCCCTTTACCAGTTTCTGAGCACTACCTGCGGCATCCGTCCCGCCGAACCCGGCTTCCGCTCCGTCCGCATCGACCCCGCCCTCGGCGACCTGACGAGCGTAGAAGGTCGCGTACCACATCCGCAAGGCGACATTGTGGTACAATTCCAGAAAACCGCAACAGGTAGCCTTACCGGCAGCGTTACCTTACCCGAAAAATTGACCGGAACGCTGCGCTGGAACGGCAAAACGCTGGCGTTGAAGGGCGGAAAACAAGCGGTTTCTATGTAGAGACGCAAGATTTTGCGTCTCTTTCGCTGACGCATTGGAGACGCAAAATCTTGTCGCTCCGGCGCACCGGTCTCTACAAGCCCAGATAATAGTCGTAGCCTCGCTCGGCCCAGAAATCGCGGGGGCGGGTGTCGCTGAAAAAGATGCGCCCAATGCGTTTGAGGTTCTTTACGCCGTATTTGTGCGGAATAATCAGCCGAACGGGTGCGCCGTGGGCGTTGCTGATAGGCTGACCATTCAGCTCGTAAGCCAGCAGCGTTTGCGAATGCAGCGCACTCGCCATGTCGATGCCAACGTAATAGCCTTTGTCGGGCGTTTCCAGACCGACGTACTCGAAAAGTTCGCTGGCGTTGCCGGGTTTCGTGCCGAGTTTGTAGCGTTCGAGAAAGTCGGCCAGCCGCGCTCCGCCCCAGTGCTGAATCTGACTCCAGCCTTCTACGCATTTGAAATCATATACCAGTTCGTGCTTGGGCAGCGTGCGGATGTCGTCCATTGTCAGGTATAGCGGATTCTGCTCGTCACGGTCTACGTGCAATTTCCAGTCGGCGGGGAGGGGCGTTCGGAGGCCGTCGTAGCCATTCTGACGGGGTTGTTTGGCCGCCCTATCGAGCGGGTAAGTTTTCACTAAGTTGGCATTGCTGAAATACGTTCGGGCAATGGTCTCGTTGGCATCGAGTACCCGGCGCAGGGGCTTTTTGGCACCGTATAAATTAGGGCTGTTTTTTATCCATAAATAAACGCCAATCGGCACCGTTGCCGCCAGCGCGAACAGGCCAAATGCTTTCAACGTTTGCCGACGCACTGCCGATTCAGGCAGGTCGCTTTCGGGCAGTTTGGGTTCGGGATTGGTGTTGATGGCCGGTTTCATGAGAGGGCTGGATTAATCGGTGGGGCAACTGGGGGCGTTTCAGGGGCTTGTTCGGTGGTCATCGCCTGTTCAGGATCGTCTGGTTTCAGTACCTCAAAACCAGTAATAATGCTCTGAAAATTGCGCCAGCCAGCCCGAATTACCTGCGCAATGTGAACGATGAAAAAAAGTACATAACCAATGGTAAGCGCGAAATGAATAAGCCGGGCCGTTTCGTAGCCGCCCACCAGAGCCGTGAGCCAGTGAAACTGTGTAGGTTTATAGATAGCATAACCCGTCAGCACCGAGCCAACGCCCATTAGCATAATCGAGAAATAAGCAATCTTCTGCGCCCCGTTGTATTTCACAAACGGCGGCTGGGTTTTGCGTAATCCGAGGTCGTAAAGCGTTACCTGAACCGCTTCCCGAAACGAATTGCGATCTGGCACCAAATGCCGCCACTCGCCCGAAACAAACGTGTAGCCCACATACAGAACGCCATTCAGCAGAAATAGCCACATAAACACAAAGTGCCACGCCATACCCTCGGCCAGCCGACGCGACACGCCTAATGCCTTATAAAATCCATCAGGAAAAAACGAAATTAGTGTCCAGTCGCCGAGGGTGATTTTGTACGGATCGTAGGCCCAGTAGATGAGCAGACCGCTCCAGATCATGACAAACAGCACCGGGAAGTTAATCCAGTGAAACCAGCGAATGGCGAGCGGATGCTTGTGAACAATGCGGGGCATAGGCGTTGATTTTCTGAGCAATGTGTTACGAAGGCAGAACAATGTACGCAAATCGTTTTTAAATCGGATGTATGCATGGAAGCTTATTTTTTAACTTGCGGCCAGCACAGTAAAAACTCAGAAATGCACATCAAAACCCTCGATACCGGCCCGTTCAAACTCGACGGCGGAGCCATGTTCGGCGTAGTACCGAAAACCCTGTGGCAACGTACTAACCCCGCCGACGACCGCAACCTCTGCGAGTGGGCACTCCGCAACCTGCTCATCGAAACCACTGACGCCAGCGGCAAACCCCGGCTACTTTTGGTCGATACGGGCGTGGGCGACAAACAGGACGCTAAATTTATGGGCTTCTACGACCTGCCCAACGGCAAAACACTGCCCGATGCCGTGCAACAGGCTGGCTACACCCTCAGCGACGTAACCGACGTACTGCTGACGCACCTGCACTTCGATCATGCGGGCGGGGCCGTGCGCTGGGCCGATGCGGGCCGAACCCGGCTCGAACCCACGTTTCCGCGTGCTACCTACTGGAGCCACAGCCAGCAGTGGGCGTGGGCCATGCAACCCAACCCCCGCGAACGGGCTACCTACCTGCGCGAGAACATTATGCCGTTGCACGAGAGCGGTCAACTGCGCTTTAGCGATCAGCATGAACTGGGCATCCCTGGCATTGAGCTATTGTACGTAGATGGACATACGGAGAAAATGCTGATGCCCAAAATAGAGACAAATGGACAAACGCTGCTCTTCTGCGCCGATCTGATTCCATCGGCATCGCACGTGCCGGTGCCGTATGTAATGGGATACGATGTGCGCCCATTGCTGACAATGGACGAAAAAACGCAGTATCTTACCCGCGCTGTGCAGGAAAACTGGCTGCTCGTTTTTGACCATGACCCGACCTGCGAAGCGGCCACGGTTGAGCAAACGGAAAAGGGCGTCCGGGTAAAGGAGAAGGGGCCATTGGCGGAGTTTATATGAAGCCGTACCGGGCGAACGTTCCCGATTCAACTTTGGGCAAACTAAACGTTGCAGCCTGCCGTTAAAAAGGGTATGAAAATCGGCTTAGTATTATCCGGTGGCGGAGCGCGGGGTATAGCGCACCTGGGCGTCATAAAAGCCCTTCAGGAAATGGGTATCCGGTTCGATCAGATTGCCGGAACCAGTGCCGGAGCCATTACGGGCGCACTGCTGGCACAGGGCTACACGCCCGATGAAAGTCTGAAAATCGTTGAATCGTCGTCGTTTGTGCGGCACCTGCGCCCGGCCTGGAACCGTATGGGGCTGTTACGCATCGACACGGCCATTGACCTCTACAAAAAGTATATTCCCCATGACTCGTTCGAGCAGTTGCAGATTCCGCTCCACGTGCTGGCTGTTGACCTGAACGACGGCGAACAGGTTATTTTCGATAAAGGCGAACTGATTCGGCCCGTGCTGGCGTCGTGCTGTCTGCCGGGCATTTTTGAGCCGCTGCTTATCAATAAACGGCAATACGTTGATGGGGGTGTGCTAAACAACCTACCGGTCGATGTAATCGAACATAAAGTTGATTTTCTGATTGGGTCGCACTGCAACGTGCTGGGTCAGGGAACCCGCAAGCCAATTTCATCCATGCGGGGTGTTATCGAGCGCAGTCTGGTACTGGCCGTACAAAGCAAGACCAAAGAGCGATTCAGCCGGTGTGACATCCTGATCGAACCCCCCCAACTGGCTGAGTACGGAACCCTCGACGTCAGCAAAGCCCGCGAGTTGTTTCGGATAGGCTATCAGTACACGCGCACAATGGCCGATCAGATTGAAAAACGCTTCAACGCACCCGTTGCTAAAACGGACTGATACTGTTGCTGATACATCGTACAAAAATGCCGGGCTTAACATCCGGCATTTTTGTTTTGGTAGAAGTCTATAGGAAATGTGGCTAAACTTTTGGTCAGGTAGCCAAAATTGACTTTTTCCAATTATTTGTTTTGTATACCGTATAAATACTTACTGAAAGATAATTCTGATTTAGGCCAATTTTTATAAATAGTACATGATATAACTAAGTACTACTTTGTTAGGTACAAAATATTATTTTGAATTACACAAACTCGATATAATAATAATCTGTAAAAAGAAATAGTATAAAAATTTTTGATAAGTTTTTTTGAATTGCTTAGTTTTGCTGAACGTGAATGTTTTCTTAACCTAAATTAAATTTACTATGAGTAGAATTCTACTGGTGGGTATGCTTCTTGTGTGCTCACTCTGGGTGCCAGCATGGGCCCAGGAGCGAACTATTACGGGTAAAGTAACCGCTGCCGAAGATGGTAGTCCAATGCCCGGTGTATCGGTGGTAGTGAAAGGCACTACGCGTGGAGCCAATACCGATGCCAACGGCATGTATTCGATTAGTGTACCTGACCGAAAAAGCCAATTGGTTTTTAGCTTCGTCGGTACAGCTACACAGGAGGTAGAAGCGGGAAACCGTTCAGTAATCGATGTACAACTGGCAAACGATTCGAAACAACTTGGTGAGGTAGTCGTAACGGCGCAGGGCCTGGTTCGGGAGAAACGCGCTTTAGGATACGCCGTAACCGCCGTTGACAAGAAGTCGATTGAAGACCGTCCGCAGGCCGACGTAGGGCGGGTGCTGCAAGGCAAAGTTCCTGGCGTGAACATCACGGCTACGTCGGGGGTGTCAGGTACGGGCACCAACATCACCATTCGCGGGTATTCGTCTATCACGGGTTCGGTGCAGCCGCTGTTTGTGGTCGATGGGGTTCCTTTTAACTCCAACACCAACACGCGGGCTACGGGTCAGACGGGAGTTACCGATTTTACCAGCGGCTCTCAATCATCATCGAGCCGTTTTCTGGATTTAGACCCCAACAACATCGAGAATATTACCGTGCTGAAAGGGTTGGCCGCCACCGTAACCTACGGCGATCAGGGCCGGAACGGGGTAATTCTGGTGACGACCAAGAACGGTACGCGCAAAGCCCGCAAAACCGAATTCACCGTTACGCAGTCGCTCTTCACCAACACAGCGCACCTGCCGCGTTATCAGAACGATTACGTAGGTGGCTTCCAGCAAAATTTAGGCTATTTCTTCAGCAACTGGGGACCAACGCTCGCAGAGGCCAAAATTTATCCGTCGCAGAACACTAACCCAGCTCTGACGAACCATCCTTTCGCTTTTTTGTCTGTAGCCGCCACAAGGGCCGCTATGGCCGATTACGTGACATCGGTTAGCCCGTATACCATGCAGATTTTCCCCAACAACGTGAAAGATTTCTTCCGGCGGGGCAATATCTCCAACACGGCACTGAACATTTCGGGTGGTGGCGAAAAGGTCAGCTATAACGTATCGGTTGGCTATAACAACGAGCAGGGCTACATTCCTAACAACGGTCTCCGACGGCTGAACATTGGCCTGGGCCTGAACGCGCAGATGAGTAAGCGGCTGTCGATGCAGACATCCATCAACTTCGCCAACACCGATCAGTTTTCGCCCCCGCTCAGTGCCGGTCAGGGCAACAACGCCAACGACTTCCCCTCGGTACTGGCAAACGTGATGTACACCCCGCGTCAGGTTGACCTGATGGGCTGGCCCTACGAAAATCCGATTGATGGCAGTACGGTTTATTTCCGTAGCGGCAACGACATTCCGAACCCCCGCTGGGTGCTGAATAACTACAAAACTACGGGCGTTGTAAACCGGATCTTTGCCTCCAACACCGTCACGTATGATTTAGCTAAAGACCTGACGCTGCTTTATAAAGTGGGCTTGGATACCTACGACGAAGTGCAGGAGTTCAAACTAAACAAAGGTGGCGTTGCGCTTGTGAATGGCTTGTATAACACGCTGAACTTCAAAAATACCATCTGGGATAACACCCTGCTGTTGTCTTACAACCGTTCAGTGAGCGAAAACCTGTCGTTATCGGGTAAGTTAGGTGGCAACATGCGAAATGACCGGTTTAGCCTGTATAACATCAACAGTCAGAATCAGTTAGCCCGCAACCTGTATAAGCATAATAATTTTATTGACAACGTAGCGTTCGACCAGACCACCGAGCAGACCCGCATGGGTATTTTCGGCGAAATAACTGCCGACCTGAACAACTATCTGTTTGTTAATTTGGCAGGCCGTAACGACTGGACCTCGACCGTTGAGCCAGAAAATCGCCGTATCTTCTATCCATCGGGTAGTGTCTCGTTTGTGCCAACAACTGCCTTCAAAGGATTAGAGTCGCCTTTTATGAGCTTCCTGAAAGTGCGGGCCGGTTATGGTACGTCGGCGGGTTTCCCGAATCCTTACAGCACCCGCAACATTCTGGCTCAGAGCGCACGCGGCTGGCTGAACGCTGCCGGAGCACCTGTACAGACGCACTCCGTTGATAACACACTGGGCAACGCCAACCTGAAGCCGGAATTGCACACCGAATACGAGTTGGGTCTGGAAGGTAAATTTTTCAACAATCGGATTAATGTTGACCTGACGTTGTACCGCCGGATTACCCGCAATCTGATTACCAGATCGCCCCTCGATGCAGCTACCGGCTTTACCGAAACCACCATCAACCTCGGTAAAATTCGTAACCAGGGTATCGAGTTGAGCTTGTCGGGGAATATAATTCGTCGCGGTGATTTTGCCTGGGATGGAACGTTCAACTTCTCGCGCAACGAACCCTTGGTGATGGACCTCGGTGGCACCTTGCAGGAAGTTCAGGTAACGGGCTTTGGCTCGGCGTTGGGTAACTACGCAGTGGTGGGCAAACCGTTCAACATCATCAAAGGAACGGGCTACCGGCGCAATGAGCAGGGGCAGTTTCTGATTGATAATCAGGGGTATCTGCAAACCACTACCTCGCCCATTGTTCTGGGCGACCCCAACCCGGCCTTTACCACCAGCTTCATCAACGATTTCAGCTTTAAAGGCTTCTCGTTCAATATGATGTGGACGTATCGGCACGGCGGAGCTATGTACTCGTCAACAGCGGGTGCGCTGCTCGGGCGCGGCCTGACCTACGACACGGGACTGGAAAAAGGGTATGACCGTGCTCAGACGTTCATCTTCCCCGGCGTAAAGGCCGACGGCAACCCGAACGACATTCAGGTAACGGCGTCGGACGTAGGCTTCAACAACCTGTATTTCTTTGGCGATGAGGGGCGTATTTTCGACGGTTCTACGATTCGTCTTCAGGAGTTATCGCTGGGCTACCAACTGCCCACCTCACTGCTGGGCCGAATTGGCATCAAGCGGGCAACGATTTCTTTGACCGGCAACAATATCTGGTATAAGGCACTCAACTTCCCGCCGGGCCTGAACTTCGATACCGATAACTTAGGGCTGGGCGTTGGCAACGGGATGGGCTTTGAATTCCTGACCGGGCCAAGTTCGCGCCGACTGGGTGGCACGCTTAAACTGACGTTCTAACAACAAGTACCTGCGAGATAGACATAGCTCCAATTCGTAACTCATGAAAGAAATGTTTAAACCAATAAAACTGTTCGCATTGGCTTTGTGCGCAGCCGTTGTCAGTTCGTGCGAACTGAACCTGCTCGACAACCCCAACGCCGTAACGGCAGCCAATACAGACATCAACTACCTGCTCAGCCAGATTGAGCTGAACTATGCTGGGCAGCGCGCTGGCGGTATTACTCCCACAACACTCAGTCATTTCAATCAACTAACTGACCCCACCATGCGGTTGGTGCGGATGCTGAATGCTGGAGCCGCTATTTACGACAACGCCGTTACACCCGGCAGCACCGATGGTGCCTGGACAACGGCCTATGCCGGTATCCTGAACGATGTGAAAACCATTATTCCGCTGGCCGAACGGGGCGAGTTATTCGTTCATGCCGGTATCGCCCGGACGATTCGCGCTTCGGTAATGGCAAACATGGTGGATGTATTTGGCGACGTGCCCTTTACGGAAGCGTTGAACCCTGAGAATTTCAACCCTAAAACCGACGGGGGAGCCACCATCTATACGGCTGCTATTGCCGATTTGGATAAGGCCATTGAGAACTTCAATGCCCGCTCCAGAGCCGGAGCCACCGGCGATTTGTTCTACGGCGGAACCGCCGATAGCTGGATTCGGGTTGCCAATACGCTCAAACTGAAGATGCTGCTGAACCGGCGATTAATCGACAAGGCCGGTGCTACGTCGGGCATAAACAGCCTCATTACGGGTGATAAACTAATTTCGACGGCGGCTCAGAATTTTACGTTTAAGTTCGGATCGAACCTGACTAACCCCGATACGCGCCACCCCAGATATGCTGGTCAATACTCACCAACGGGCGGGGGCGATTATCAGTCTAACTCGTACATGGGAACTATGTACGACAGTAAAGGTTTTCCTGATCCGCGTATGCGGTATTACTTCTATCGGCAGGTAGTTCGCAACCCAACCGACGTAAACGCATTGCGGTGTATTACGAATCAGCGACCATCGCACTACGGACCGAACGACGTTTTCTGCCTGCCCACAACGGTTGGCTATTGGGGCCGCGACCACCTCAGCAACGAGGGGATTCCACCCGATGGACTGCTTCGCACGGCCTGGGGTCTGTATCCGGCAGGTGGCTTGTATGATAACGATGCTGGCCGTCCGGTTTCGCTGGGCGCGGGTGCAGGTGGAGCCGGTATCCATCCAATTATGATGCGCTCGTTCGTCGATTTCATGCTGGCCGAAGCTGCACTTGAACTGGGCACTACGGGCAATCCCCGCGCCCTGCTGAAGTCAGCCATCGAAAAATCAATGGCCGATGTTCGGGCGTTTGCATTAGCAACAACCGAAGCGGGTAAAATTGCTACGTTTGAAGGAGACCAGAAGATTGTTTGGGCCGATCAGGTAACGCGTTACGTGAATCAGGTGCTGACAACGTATGATGCCGCCACTACAAACGACGCCCGGCTGAACATCATCGCTACCGAATACTGGCTTGCCCTGTATGGCAATGGTATCGAAGCCTATAACCTGTATCGACGTACCGGCAAGCCGGCCAATCAGCAGCCCGCCCTGGATCCCAATCCGGGTGTGTTCGTGCGGTCGTTCTACTACCCAACGTCGTTTATAGCGCGGAATGCAAACGCCAAGCAGAAAGCTAACGTATCGGTTCCCGTATTCTGGGACAACAACCCGGCAACCCTTACCCGATAGTTCGGCTACCTTCTTTAACGATCAAAACAGACAACAATGAAATACATTCATAATTTTTCTGTCATCCTGCTAATCGGCCTGCTGATCATGTCGTGCAAGACAGAAATGATTGAACGAATCGATGAGTTCAATTTGGAGCAGGGCGGTTATATGCGAACGGTAAGCCCGTTTCCGGTTGCGGCTACTACGTTTAGCGTAAGCAAAGCCAACATGAGCGGTACGAAAATGGAGTTCGTAGCCGAAGCCGTCACGCCAAATCAGGGTGCATTGTTCGCTTCTTACGACTTGTCGATCCGGTTCATAGATGCTACACCAGCCAATGGCACCAAAACCACCACGTCTGCTGCGTTGCGGTCGATTCCAGCCTCGGCCTACGCTAAAGACGCCACAACGGGCTACCCACGTGCTACCATCACGGTTACGGGTGCAGAAGCTCTTGCCGCCACTAAACTAACAGATGCCGATATATTGGCAGGGGATCGGTTTGAGATAACAGCAGTGATGCGGCTAACCAATGGGCGGTCGTTCACCGCATCGAATACGGGCCTCAACATCACGGGCGGAGCCTTTTACAGTTCGCCGTTCTTCTACCGTTTAAACGTAGTAAACTAAAAGAAGCAGAAAGGCTAAAGTCGATTCAAACAGAAAAAAAGCAGGTCATTCGGCCTGCTTTTCTGTTTGGTATTCATAGTAGCGAATGAAAATTATACGCTTTAACTGATAGGAGAGTCCAGGAACTGTCAAAATTTTATACGGCAAAACCCTTTTTATTCGTTTGTATGATGGTATATTGACTGTTTGTTGTGTTCATGCATCGCACACCCACTAAAACGTCATGATACGCTGTTTGCTCAACCCAGACCAACATCTATGAGGAACCAATACCGAATTGCTATTTGGGGAATATTACTGACGATGCTGCCTGGTTTGCTGTGGGCGCAGGGTCGGCGTATTTCCGGTCGTATTACGTCAGCGCAGGATGGTCAGCCGCTGCCGGGTGTGAACGTTGTGGTTAAAGGCACCACCAACGGGGTCAGCAGCGATGCCAATGGCAACTACAGCATCGTGTTGCCCGATGGTCAGAATGTGCTGCTGTACACGTCCATTGGGTCGGCGTCGCAGGAGATTGCTGTTGGCAATCGCACCGTGCTGAACGTGCAGATGCAGGAGGTCGTGAATGAACTGAGTCAGGTAGTCGTAACGGGCTACAACACCACGCAGCGCAAAGACATCACGGGTTCTATTGCATCGATTTCGCCCGAAAAATTCAAGAATATTCCAGCCGCCAGTTTCGATCAGGCACTACAGGGGCAGGCTGCCGGGGTGCAGGTTACGCAGTCGTCGGGTACGCCGGGCGGAGGGCTGATGGTGCGCATTCGGGGAAATACGTCGATTTCAGCCGTAAACAGGCCCCTGTTTATTGTGGATGGTGTGCCGGTTGAAGATGGCAACCTGTCGGCGCGGGAATTTGGTGGGCAGCAGGACAATGCTTTTGCTCTGTTCAATCCGAACGATATTGAAAGCATTGAGGTGCTGAAAGATGCTTCAGCCAAAGCTATTTATGGTTCGCGGGCGGCAAACGGCGTGGTACTGATCACGACCAAGCGAGGCCGCTCCAACGCGAAAACTGTTTTCAGTGCCGACGTGCAGCGCGGTCTGACCGACGTTGTGCGCCGACCCGACCTGCTGAACGCGTCGGAACTGCTCGACCTCCAGCGCGAAGCCGTGCGAAATGCGGGCAAAGACCCCGACCAATTAGGTCTTATCAAAGGTGTTACCGATGGCGTAAATACCGACTGGGTCGACGCCGTTTTGCGAAAAGGGGTCTATCAGCAGTATCAGCTATCGGCGCAGGGCGGCAACGAAAAAACGCAGTTTTACCTCAGCGGCAGTTTTCGCGACGAAGAGGGCGTTCAGCTTAACAACCGCTTTTCCCGCTACACCGGTCAGCTTCGGCTCGACCATAAAGCCACCAGCAAACTCTCGTTCGGCACCAATATTACTTTATCAAGTGCCCGCAACGACCGCGTAAAAGGTGATAACTTCTTAGACGGCGTGTATTCGGGAGCTGTCAAAAGTTTGCCCTACTACGCGCCTTACAACGAACAGGGTAAACTCTACGGCCCCAACGACCCCAACTATGCTGGTTTCCCGAATTTTAATCCGGTGGGGCAGGCTGTGTTGCCGCGATTCCGGGCATATACGTTCAAAATGCTGGGTGGCATCTATGCAGAATATGAAATCATACCAAATCTGCGGTTGCGCTCAAAAGCCAGCGTCGATTACAATAACGTTACCGAAGATCAGTTCGAGCCGTCGTCAACAGCTATTGGCGGATTTTTGCCCAGTGTTGGCGGACAGGGATACGGCGTATACATCAACTCGCAGCTCAGTACGTTTATCAACACCAACACGCTGACGTATAATTTTCGGCTAAACGAAAAGCATCGGTTCAACGCCCTGCTTGGCGGAGAAATTCTACAGCGTACCGAACGCACCGGCGATGTGTCGGGCCGGATTTTTCCGAGCGACGATTTCACGTACATCACATCGGCGGGCGTTGTTGACCAGGGATCATCGTTTGTGGTCAACAACGGGCTGCTGTCGGGCTTTAGTGAAGTAAGCTATAATTACGACGACCGCTTTCTGAGTACGCTGACTGCCCGCTACGATGGTTCGTCGCGGTTTGGACAAGATCGGCAGTTCGGATTCTTTCCATCGGCGTCGGTGGCGTGGCGGCTGTCGCAGGAGAAATTCCTGCAGCGGTTTACGTTCCTCAATGACCTTAAACTGCGAGCCAGCTACGGCTTCACCGGTAACGAGCGCATCGGCGATTTCCAGTTCCTCGGCACCTGGTCATCAGTTACCTACAGTGGCTCAACGGGCGTAGGGCCGCAGGCACTGACCAACCCGGCTCTTCAATGGGAGCGTACCCGTGAAGCCAATGTGGGTATCGATGCATCGTTTTTCAATAGTCGGCTCAGCGTTATCATCGACGTTTACGACAACCTGACCGACCGGCTGTTGTTTGCCCAGCCTATTCCGCAAACAACGGGCTTCGCCACTGTGCAGGGCAACATCGGTAAAGTAGCCAACCGGGGCGTTGAATTAACCATTTCAACCGTCAACATTGATCGGGCGGCTACGGGGGGCTTGCGCTGGAACACCAATTTCAATGTCTCCCATAATGACAATAAAGTGGTCGAGTTGGTGAGCAACGAGCCGATTTTCCGGGGCTACACCGCCGACGGCGTCAGCCAAACGAACGTTGTGTTGCCGGGGCATCCGCTGGGTACGTTCTGGGGCCTGAAATTCCTCGGTGTTGACCCCGCAACAGGCGACGCCATCTACGAAGATAAAAACGGCGATGGCCGAATTTCCCCCGACGATGGGCAGGTGATTGGCAACGCGCAGCCGTTGGTGTACGGCGGTCTGACCAACACCGTGTCGTTTAAAGGGATTGATCTGAGTGTTTTCTTCCAGGGGTCGTTTGGTAATAAAACCCTGAATTTCACCAATGCAACCCTGCTCAACTCCGGGGCCGATCTGCAAAACAACCAAAGTCGGCTGGCTCTGAAACGCTGGCAGAAAGAGGGCGACATCACGAACGTACCGCGCTACCAGTTCGAGAATACGTTCAACAACTTCCATAGCAGCCGGTATCTGGAAGATGGCTCGTTTCTGCGGTTGCGTAACGTGTCGCTGGGCTACAACATTCCGAAGCGTTGGCTGGCTAAATACAAGGTTGCCAACCTGCGCGTCTACGGCTCAGCCACCAATCTCTGGACACTGACGCGCTACTCCGGGCCTGATCCTGAGGTGAGTACGCTCGATGGTTCGACAACGGCGCAGGGTATCGACTTTTTCACGTTCCCCCAAATCAAGACCATATTTGGTGGTATTTCGCTGACATTTTAACCGGCTTCAGGCGGCTTAACTACTTACGATCTTATGTTTCGATACGTTCGATATAGTTTCATTATCATCCTGTTCTGTCTGGCATCGTGTCAGCAGGTGCTGGAACCGAAACCCGTCAATCTGCTGGTCGATGAGCTGGTTCTCAACGAGCCAAACGACGTTGAACCGGTTCGGATTGGCATGTACAGTGCCTTGCGCGGCACAGCGGCTCCCACCGTTATTGCCGGTGATTTTACCGCCGACCATATTCAGCATAACGGCACCTTTACGGATTATCGTGAGTTGGGCACCAAGCAGATTACAGCCGCCAATGCAGCGGTTGGGTTACTGTGGCAATCGTTGTTTCGCACCATTTACGTCGCCAACTTCATGCTTGAAAAGCTACCCGACGTGGCTGGCGTTCGGGAAGCCCGGCGCAAAGAAATACTGGCCGAAGCCCGTTTCATTCGCGGATATGCCAACTTCATCGGAACCAATACCTTCGGCGATTTTCCACTGGTAACCACCACCGTTCAGGCTACGAACCGCACCATTGGCCGGTCACCCAAAGCGCAGGTACTGGCTTCGGTTCTGGCTGATTTTCAGGCGGCTCTGACCGACCTGCCCAATGTAGAAGCTGGCTCCACCAATGCGCTCACCAACGCGGCCTACATCAATAAGGTAAGCTGCCGGGCTATGCTGGCGCGGTATTATTTGTACCAGCGAAACTGGGCGCAGGCCGAACAACTCGCCACGCAGGTGATTTCGTCGGGTGTGTACACACTGCAAACGAGCTTCGCCGATGTCATCGTGAAAGACTTTAATAATGAGTCGATTATTGAGGTGGGTTATTCTGTGACTGATGATCCGCAAACCAGCACATCACTTTTTCCAAATGGGCTTAGTCTGAATAATTTGCTGGTGGGTCGGCGCGAGGTGATTCCATCAAATCAGTTAGTGGTTTCATTAGTCTCTGCCGAAGCGGGCACACGCCGGCAAACCATCTCATTCAGTACGCAAAATCTGCGGGGCAACGACAACGGCTGGACGGTTGAGAAATACGGTCTTGCTCTGGAAGATAACAACAACATCGCGCTGATTCGGCTGGCCGAGATGCACCTGATTCGGGCCGAAGCACGGGCGCAGCAGGGTCGCCTGACCGGTGCCAACGGAGCCGTTGCCGACCTGAACGTGCTCCGAACACGCGCCAAAGCGCCGGCCATTGCGCTCACGGCGCAGGCCGAGGTGCTGCTGGCCGTAGAGCGTGAACGCATCTATGAGTTGGCTTTTGAAGGACATCGGTGGTACGACCTCGTCCGCACGGGCCGGGCGCAGGTCGTAATGTCGTCGTTCTCGCCCAACTGGAACAGCCGCTTTGAGTTATGGCCTATTCCACAATCCGAAATTCAGCAAAATCCAACCATCAGAACCCAGCAAAATCCGGGGTATTGACATGAAATTACCCCACCCCAACCCCTCCCCAGAAGGGAGGGGCTATAGCATAGATGCTTCAGTGGAAGCCCCTCCCTTCTGGGGAGGGGTTGGGGTGGGGTGAACACATAAGCAAAATTAAAATTGGTATTAAGCAGCCATGAAACGAATATTTCTACATAGAGAAGTAAAAACAGGCTGGGTTGGGCTGTTGGTGGCAATAGCGTTCGGCTGGCTGGCTGTAGGCTGCGAAGAGCAGGACCTGGACCGCACGTTTCAGGGGCCTTATTTCGTGCGTTTTACCGACTCAACGATGACGGTTAAAGAAAGCGTGTCGAAGCCGGTCGTTGTTCGGGTGCATAACGTGGGGCCGCAGCAAACCACGCCTATCACCGTAAATTATGCCATCAGCGGCTCGGCCCGCGAAGGCCGCGACTTTACCATTCCTGGCACGAAAGGGACGGTAGTGATTCCGGCCAATCGGAACTTTGGCGAAATTCAGGTGCAACTCATCAACAACGCCAACAACATTCTGGAGTCGCAGTCGCTAACGTTCACGCTTACGGGCGTACAGCCAAACACGTTTCAGCTTGGCTTAGGCAGTAGTGCCGAAGGAGGGGGCGGTCGGCTGGGCCGGTCGATGACGCTGACCATTCAGGACGATTGTTTGTTCGGCGGAACCTACACCGGAACCATGCGGGTCGGTACACAGACGGCTACTGTATCCGACATTGACATCAGCAGCAGCGACTGTAAACAGTACACAATCAGCAACTGGAACATTGGCATTCCGTTCTTTTCGTTCGATGCCATCAAACCTACCCTACGGTTTATCGATAACGGCGACAATTCGCTGACGATTCCGGCCCAGGGAAACAGCGATCTCAACACGACCGATACCCTGCGCGGCACGGGCGCGTGGAACCCCCGCAATCGGGTTATTACGCTTAACCTCGAAGCAAAACTCCGGCTCAGCAATAACCGCGACACTGTGCTGCGGTACGTGCAGACCTATACACCTCAATAAGCCACCGACTCTACCCGCAACTCATGTACCGTTTTGCTATGAAAACACTTCTTCGATTTATACTGCTTCCGGTTTTGTGTGGCGTGCTATTCGGCGGCTGTTCTGAACGGCTTGAGCCAAAACCGCTGACATACACGCAGTTATTAACAGGTACAACCAAGAAAAGCTGGCGGGTAGTATCGGTTATCATCAACGATAACGGGCAGTCGTCGGGCGTGATTCCGATTCAGCAGGCGGGCATTCCGGCCTGTTTTGCCGATGATCTGTACACGTTCTACGCGAATGATGAACGGCGGTTGGAAATCAGCGAAGGAGCTACTAAATGCAGTCCCAACGACCCGGATATCTACGTTACCGATAGTTGGATATTAGTGAATGCCAATGCCTCGCTGGAATTTGTACTGCCTATTCTGGCAGGATTCCCGATTCCGTTTACTATCAAAAACCTGACCGGCGACGTACTGACTGTCGAATATTATTTCGGCGACGTTAACGCCAGCTATCGGTTTACGTTCAACGCAGTGAGATGACGAACTTTAGAAACAAACTATGAATCGATTACTACTACTTCTTTGTCTATGCGTTAACGTCGCGGCCTTAGCGCAGAGGCCGGTGCAGCAATGCGCTACGATGGAGATGGATAGCCTGCTGCGGGCGCGGCATCCTGAATTGGGTACGCTCAATGATTTTGAGCGCGAACTGCAACGGAAGATCGTGCAGATGAAAGCCCGCATGGCGTCGGCGAATGGGCGGGTAGCCGCACCGGTCGTTACCATTCCTGTCATTGTTCACGTTGTGCATAATGGCGAAGCGGTTGGTACGGGGCGCAACATCAGCGCGGCTCAGGTGCAGGCGCAGCTCGAAACCCTGAACGAAGATTTTCGGCGTAAACCGGGCACGCGTGGCTTCAACGATAACCCTGTAGGGGCCGATATCGAGATCGAGTTTTGCCTGGCTACCGTTGATCCGCAGGGCCGTACCATGGCCGAGCGGGGTATCGACCGCGTCAATGGCAACCGTAGCACCTGGGACCGCGACGCTATCGAGGGTGTACTGAAACCCAGTTCGTTCTGGGACCCTAACAAGTACTTTAATATCTGGGTAGTTGAGTTTGCCAGTGCCGACCGGCTGCTTGGCTACGCGCAGTTTCCGAGTCAGTCGGGCCTGCCTGGCATTCCGTCGCAAAGCCCGGCCAGTACAGATGGTGTAGTAGTTACTTACCGTTCGTTCGGGAACGCGGAGAAGGGAACTTTCCCCGTGATGCAGGCACCCTATAACTTAGGCCGTACCCTTACGCACGAAGTGGGCCATTGGCTGGGCCTGCGCCACATTTGGGGTGATGCCAACTGTGGTGACGATTTCTGTGGCGACACGCCCCCGCAGGCGTCGGAAAGCCGGGGTTGCCAGATCGGGCGCGTCAGTTGCGGAGGGGTCAATATGGTGCAAAACTATATGGATTACTCCGACGACGGCTGTTTCAATATCTTCACCAACGACCAGAAAGCCCGGATGCGCGCCGTGATCGACATCAGCCCGCGCCGAAATAGTCTCATTACGTCGAACGTCTGTGGTTCTACCGTGGCCGTGCTACCAGTTCCAAACTTCCAGGTTGCCAACCGACGGGTGTTGCTTGGCGGGCAGGTGCGCTTCAGCGATTTGTCGGGTGGATTTCCAACGCGGTGGGAGTGGACGTTTGAAGGCGGCAACCCCGCTACCTCGACCGAACAAAACCCGGTTGTGACCTATAATCAACCGGGTAGATTTCGGGTTACATTACGTGTGACAAACACCGTCGGATCATCACAACCGCTTGTGCGTGAGCAGTATGTTGAAGTATTGAACGCTGGCCTTTGCGCTGAATTTACCAACTTCAATGGTACCAATACCACTTTGCGCGAACCGGGTGGCACAGGCTATGTGGCCGGACAGAACAGTAAACGCTCGCAGGCTGTATCCGAATTCTTTGATAACTCGCTGGGATACAGCAATCTGTCGGGCGCATCATTGCGGTTTGCCGTAGCCAAAGCTGCACGCGGAGCCGCCACCGAGTCGGTAGTTACGGTCACGGTCTGGAACGGACGTGGTTTTCAGAATGGCCCCGGTGCCGTTCTGGAACGCAAAGACGTGCCGTTGCGCGATATTCTGGCCGACGTAGCCGCCAATCGACCTACCATTGTAACGTTTGAACGCAACGTGCCGTTGAGCGGCCTGCCATTCCACATCGGCCTTACGCTGCCCTACGCGGCTGGCGATACGGTGGCGTTATCGACAACCCGAAATGGCGAATCGGTCTTCGCTACGGCCTGGCGGCAGAATCGACAGGGCGACTGGCTGCGCTACGCCGACAGTCTCGGTCTGAACGTAGCGCACAATGTAGCGGCACGTATTGGTATGAAGTCGTCGGTGCAGGTAGCGGCTTCGTCGCTCTTTATCAGCCCCGGCGAGCTGGTTACGCTGAATGCGCGTGGAGCCAGCGTGTTTACGTGGGCTGGTTCGGGCCTGAACGCCAGCCTCGGCCCGCAGGTTGTGGCGCAACCTACGCAAACGACATCGTATACGGTATCGGGTACGGGCGACGATCTGTGTAGCACAAGTGCTGTTATCACGGTGAACGTGCGGGCGGGCACCGTAACGGCCACGCCACCGCCCAACGAACAGGAGTTACGCGTATCGCCCAACCCGACCGACGGGCAGATGCTCGTATCGCTCAACAGTTCACAACGAGGTGCCTTAACGCTCTCGGTCCGTAGCCTGACCGGTGCCGACGTGGTTCGGCAGAAGCATCAGAAAAACGCCGAACTCTTCCAGCAATCACTTGATTTGCGCGGTTCGCCGGGCGGCATGTACATCGTTGAGGTCGAAGTTGGTGGCGTGACCTTCAGGCGACGGATTGTGAAGCAGTAAAAAATTCCTGAAAATTTTTTTCGGGAAGGCGTAGGGGTAAACGTAATTTTATCGGTCATGACCGTATCTGAACAAATACCGACATACCATGAAACGTTTTTTCACGACCTTTTTTACGCTGGGTCTCATCGCGTCGCTGCTGACGGGCTGCATCATTAACGTTAATCCAGACGACAATTACAACCCGCAGGACGAACGCACGGCCACGTTCAACCTCACCGATTTCGACCGCCTGAACATGGGCAGCGCGTTTGCAATTACCGTGACGCAGGGTGCCAGCTTCGCTATCACGGCACGCGGCTACCGCAACGACGTCGACGACTTAAACGTATTTGTCCGAAACGGCGTACTAAATGCTGAATACCGGGTCAATCGCAACCGCCGATATAAAATGCAGTTTACAATTACGATGCCGACGTTGCGGGGCGTTGATTTCTCCGGGGCCAGCCAGTCGAACGTGTCGGGTTTTCGTAATCTCGCCGAGTTGAGCATTGCGTTATCGGGCGCATCGAAAGGCACGTTCGACGTGCAGGCAACCCGCACTGTTGTGAACTTGTCGGGCGCATCGGAAGGGCGGCTCAATGGCTCAGGAACAACATTGCAGGCTGATCTGGCCGGGGCATCCACCCTCCGCAGCTTCGATTACCCCACTACCGATGCCATACTGGACGTATCGGGCGCGAGTCAGGCCAACATAGCCGTTAGCCGCAATCTCAACGTAACGGCCTCTGGCGCCAGCACCGTCCGTTACCGGGGCAACCCCACCATCGAACAGCGGCTTTCAGGTGCCAGCACCGTAAGGCCGGAATGACGGGAGAATTTCTTGGTTTTATCGAATCACGGTACATCCATTATTGCAATATTTGTGATAATGGATGTATACATTTGCTTCAGTACTTTTTGAAAATCGCTATTATCATATTTCTCAGAAGTAGGTTTTAAAGAAGCTTTTTCTTCTTTCTTCCAAAAAAAGGTGTCGTAGATGTAATTCCAAAAGAGTCGAACATTCGGGTTTTGGCACAAACTCATTAGTTTCTCATCATTTGATTGATCCGCAAAGTCGCTACAGAAATTAATAAACTCAATAACCTCTTTAGCGTCGGCTGGTGATATACCCTTTATATCACTAAGTTTAGTATTGTCGATTATACGTATAATATTATCAAAATCTAAGAGTGTGTTTACCTCAAAAAATAGCTTTTCCTCTCTGATAGCTGTTGCCCATTTAAGTAAATTGTAAGAATCAAAAAGAGCTATTTTGTGCTGTATTACAGCATTAACTGCGTACTTAGTTTCGGAAAACAAGGCTACACTTTTATGATGATTTATTAAAATTTTCGTGTCGTTTGTAGATTCATCTACTGTAGAGTCATACCCCCATACTGTAAAATATAGGGTGCTGTTTAACTTAATGGCAACAAGCCACTGTTTGAATTTTGCGAGAGTACTCAACACTGAATTTTTATTGAATGCCCCGAATAATTATGTGCTTCACCTGCCATGTCGGGTTATCGAACTCGTCCAGAATGGCAATGAACCCCTCGTTACCCGACGAACCTATGTCAACCCGAAATACATATTCTTCCTGCTCAATGCGCTCAAAAGACAGCCAATGAATGTACCCCCTCCGACGGATACTATCCTGCTCAGCTTCATTATTCCAGCGTTCGCGAAAGGCGTATAGTTGATTTGTCAGCGACTCAATAACCGATGCATCATCCAGTTTTACATACAGTTCAAGGTCCGTTGTAGCCTGATCGACCTCTTCAACCAGCGTATAATTCAGTGTTAAACCGTAGCGTTGAGCCGCTGAATGAAGTAAAAAATCACCTACTGACGGTAAAATAGGCCGAATTAAGTGCGCCCACTTAAACACAATATCTTCTTTTTGAAGAATCCGGTCTGGCATTATAAGTTCGTTATTATGAACGCTATTCCATGAAATGATGCACTCGCCAGCGTAATTGTTCTCATAACGTGGACTTGCTTTCAGCCAAGCTTTATTGCTGACAATATCGTACGATAAGTCATCCTGAAACTCTATGAAGAGAAACTTCACATCAAATTCTTTTTTCGTCAATCGCGTATACTCTTCCCGAAGCCTTTTATCCATACATCTTAAAAATGAGTTGCTTGGCTTGTAGCGCGACTCAAAATCCCGCAACCATTTCAGATTCTGCTTTGACATGGAATCATTTTTTAAGAATGAGGGAATGAGCATCAGCTTGCAAGGTAAACCGAATGGGGTCGTTGCTGAAAGGGCGTATCGGTTTGCCAGCAACGGGGCGGGGAAGTTTTTCGGTAACGGCAGTTACTTTTTGACGGGTAGGGGGTATAGCTCCATGCGTGACAGCCAGAGACGAGTAAGCGAACAAGGTCAACAAGAGCGCGTTGGCAACATACGCGACGCGTTTGTAGAGATAGTACATAAATAGTTGGACAGATTTGAACCGCAAATGTATCTGAGGTCATGTGGTAAAATCAAATTTTTAGTAAAAACTTTTTTATAAATAAAATACTAACATATTTTAATACTTTATTTTTTCATATAATAAAGTATTAATTATCAGCGATATAGCCCCGTTCTAACGCAGGAAGCCCGGCTATTCACATAGCCGGGCTTCCTGCGTTAATGAAATTCCTGAGAGATTAATACCCCGGATTTTGCACCAACTTTTTGTTCGTGTCGATTTCGCGTTGCGGGATTGGCAAAACGAGGTTGTTGGCGTTGTAGGCAATGGTTCCGACCGTACCGGCAGTGCGCTTGATGTCGGCAAGTTGCTGCCCTTCAAAGCCCAACTCCAGCCGACGTTCCAGCAGCACATCGGCCAGCGTAACCGCCGTCAGGGGCGCAGCACCGGCACGGGCGCGAATCGCGTTCACATCAGCCAGCGGAGCCGCGCCTGTAGTAGCGTTCAGCCGCAGGTTGGCTTCGGCCCGCACGAGATACATCTCAGCCAGTCGAACCACCGGCACGTCGCCAAAGCGGTCGTTGAATTTGTTGGTGTATACTAAGTTGTTTATGGTAGTGAAGAACTGACCACGCACATCGGTAGCTCCGAACAATTGCCGGTATTTGGGCTGTACCCGAATATCGCCCCGGCCCTGGAAGCGGGCAGGTGCGTAATACGTGTTCAGCGCGTTGGTGCCGCCGGGGTTGGCCCCTTCCTGATCCGTGATAACGATTTTGAAAATCATCTCCGGGCTATTGTCGGTAAATACTGCTGCGTAGGTTGGAGCGAGCGTGAACGTACCTGATGTAATAACGCGGTTAGCGGCATCGCGGGCGGCTGCGAAGTTCTGCTGTTGCAGATAGACCCGCGCCAGCATAGCCTGAGCAGCTCCTTTCGTGGCAAAACCAAACCCATTGGCCTGTGTGGCAGGCAGCAGTTGCTCGGCTTTCGTCAGATCGTCAAGCACCTGCGCATACACTTCAGCCACGGTGTTGCGGGGGCGGCTGTCGGCATCGCCAACAGTGCCGGTTGGTGTCAGCACGAGTGGTACGCCCGGATTTTGAGCCGGGGTGCCGTCATTGAAACTCTTGCCAAACGCTTTGACGAGTTCAAAATACAGTGCTCCCCGAATGAACCGGGCCTGTCCTTCGTAACTGCCCCGGTTGGCCGTACCAACTTTATCCAAAGCGGCCAGCACATTGTTGGTTCGGTTGATGGTGTTGTAACCATCGAGCCAAAGGTCGCGGGCATCGAGGTTGGTGGTCGAAACGGTTTTACGCCAGATTTCGTCCAGCGTGGCAAACGTACCACCAAATATCACGTCGCGGTTATCGCCTAATAGTTCGGCCATGTACTGGATGCCACCGCCGTACAGGTTAACATCGCTAAGGCCGTCATATGCACCCGTCAGTGTAATACGAACGTCCTGCTCCGATGCCAACGCCTGCGAAGCATCAATTTGTTGCGTGGGCTGTACTTCTAAACGGCTGTTGCAGGCTGTTACCAGCAG
The DNA here is from genome assembly GCF_001988955.1 of Spirosoma montaniterrae. NCBI lineage: Bacteria > Pseudomonadati > Bacteroidota > Cytophagia > Cytophagales > Cytophagaceae > Spirosoma > Spirosoma montaniterrae. The sequence goes on from NZ_CP014263.1 coordinate 5,663,042, forward strand.
TGCGCTCACACCGATTAGAAACCCGTATTTTTTGACTATATTCATTGTCGGGAAAATGTGTTTATCCAAAACGGAGTTGTCTTTAGAAACCAATGTTGATACCACCGATAATGGTCCGGGCCTGCGGAGCCGTGTAGAAATCGTAGCCCTGTGCAATGTTGGTCACAATGTCGTCGGCGTTTACTTCGGGGTCCCAGCCAGCATACTTCGTGAACGTCAGCAAGTTCTGACCCGTTACGAACAGCCGCACGTTGTTCAGCTTCGCCTTGTTGATAATCGTCTTGGGCAGATTATACGACAACGTTGCCGTGCGGAGCCGCACAAACGACCCATCCAGAATAAAGCGGCTTGAGGGTTGTGCTCCGTTGTTGAAGAACAACCGTGCTTCGGGTACGTCGGTATTGGTGTTAGTAGGCGTCCAGGCGTTCAACTGATTCACGGTCTGGTTGTCTTCAAAACGACCGTTGGCCGACGAGAAGCGACCTACGCCGTAGAAGTTGATGTCGTTGCCAAACACGCCGTTGAAGAACACACTCAACGATAAGCCTTTGTAGCTGAACGTGTTGGTTACGCCAGCCGTCCATTTCGGTAGTGGGCTGCCAACCACTACGCGCTGCGCCTGATTGTAGACGCTGGTGGTTGTTCGATCAACACCCGTTACGTTACCGTTCGCATCAACTATGTTCGTGTTTTTGTACCAAATTGCGTTGCCATTGGCGGGGTCAACACCGGCATACTCTGCTGTGAAGAACGCGCCCAGCGGCTGGCCTTCAACGGCCCGGCTCATGGCGTTCAGACCACCTTCGATGATCTGCCCTTGCAGGTTGGTGATGCGGTTGCGGTTCGTGGCTGCGTTCAGGCTTGTTGTCCAGCGGAAGGCGCCCGTCGTATTCTCGGTGTTCAGTACGAACTCAAAGCCTTTGTTTTCCAGTGCACCTACGTTACGGAACTGCGTGGCAAAACCTGTTGTACCCGGCACGTTCACGTCGAGTAATAAGCCACTCGTTTGCTTGTTGTAGTAATCGATTTCACCCGAAATCCGGTTGTTCAGCAAGCCAAAATCGACACCTACGTCGAATTGGTCGGTTGTTTCCCAGCGCAGGTTGGGGTTAGCCAACTGGAAAGGCCGCTGACCGGGCAAACCGGCGTAACCCGCATCGCCGTTGAACAGGCCCAACTGGGCAAAGTTTTGAATAACACCTGCCCGCTGAATCTCGGCATTACCCGTGCGGCCATAGCTGGCCCGCAGTTTGAGGAAGCTAACGGTACGGTTGTTTTTCAGGAAATTTTCTTCTGACAGCACCCAGCCAGCCGAAGCCGCCGGGAAGAAACCGTAGCGGCTATCGCGCCCAAACCGCGACGAACCGTCGATACGAGCACTCAGCCCCAGTAGATAACGGTCGTTGAATTTGTAGTTGGCACGGGCAAAATATGACAGGAATCGATAATCCAACTGCGTAGAAGTGGCGTTGGTTTTGCGGGCCGCGCTGATAATCATCCGGTACGCATCCGACGGGAAATCCTGCCCTTCGGCCAGACTCGTGCGTGTCTGCGACTGCTGATACGACATACCCAACACACCGTCGATGCCATGTCGACCAATGGTCGTGTTGTAATTGAAAAAGTTGTTGGTGGTGTAGTTTTCAACGCGGGCCGTGCGGTATGACCCTTCACCACCGGGGCTACCCGAGTTGCGCTGCGTTTTACTGTTGTAGTACAGTTCTTCGGTTTGATTCAATACGTCGAGACCAAACTCCGACCGGAACGTCAAGCCTTTCATGATCTGCAATTGACCATAAATATTGCTGATGTTGCGATACACAGTGGTGTTGAAGTACGAGTTGCCGATGTTAACAATCGGGTTGTAGTAGTACGGAATGCTGATGTCGCCCGGAGGAGTACCGGCTGGTAATCCGGTTGCGGGGTCGGTTGCGGGCGTCATCGGTGGTAGCGCGACCATCTGCATCGGGTTGTCGAACTGACGGTCGCCCGACAGTCGGTTGTTGAGCGTGCGGGCAAGGCCGGTGTTAAAACCAATCCGAAACCGATCCGATACGCGGTGGTCGAGGTTGACACGGCCCGAATAGCGGGTCAGCGCGTTACCAATCAGAATGCCTTTCTGGTCGAGCAACTGCCCCGATATGTAGAACGTGGTTTTATCGGTACCGCCGTTCAGATTGACGTCGTACTGCTGGAACGGTGCCTGCTGAAATGCCAGATCGCCCCAGTTGGTGCTGACTTGCTGAGGAGTGCCAAACGTGCCCAGCCCCTGCGTTACAAAAAAGTCTTCCATATACGCCGACGCCGAACTGGGGTCGCTGGTTGCCAGCCCGTCGATGCGGTCGGCGTTGGCGGCTGCCTGCCGGTAGAAATTTACGTACTGCTCTGTGTTCAGGAATTCTAATTTGCGGCTGGGTGTGCTCGAACCGTACTGCGCTCCGAAATTAACGTTCGTGCGCCCGGCGCGGCCTTTCTTAGTGGTAATCAGCACCACGCCGTTGGCTGCCCGCGATCCGTAGATAGCTCCTGCCGAGGCATCTTTCAGAATCTCGATACTCTCGATGTCCTGCGGGTTAATGTCTGACAGCGGGTTGGTTTCGGCAGCATTGAACGACAGGTTATCGGTCGTAACGGGCGTACCGTCTACTACATACAGTGGCTGGTTCGACGCCGATACTGACGACTGCCCCCGCACGCGCACCTGAATCCCCTGACCTAATTTGCCGCTGTTGTTTGTTACCTGCACCCCGGCGGCTTTACCCTGAATAGCCTGGTCGAAGCTCGTTACGGGCTGGTCCTGAATGTCGGCGGGTCGGATTTTGGCAATGTTACCCGTCAGTTCACGTTTGATCTGCTGACCGTAACCCGTTACAACGACTTCGTTGAGGTTACGCACGTCGGCCTGAAGCCGAATGTTGATGGTTGAACGCCCACCCACGCGCTCTTCGATGGGTGAAAAGCCAATAAAGCTAAAGACCAGCGTTGCGTCGTCGCTGACGGCAATCCGGTAATTGCCATCGGCATCGGTTAGTGTACCCTGCGTGCGGCCTTTTACCGTCACCGATACGCCCGGCAACCCGGCGTTGTCGTCGGCGGAGGTGACTTTGCCCGTAACAGTCTGGCCCTGGCCAAAGCTATCAAACGCAAGAGCGAGCCAGAACAGGAAACAAAAAAGTACTGGTTTTCTCATGGTAGTTGTGTTAATAATTGTTGAAAAGAATTGTAAAAGTACAAAAGTGGATTCGCAATTAAAAAAAGACTACGCGATGAAGCAGGAAACAGTCCTTTTCAAAAGCCAAAATTTACGTTTGTAGAAATGGGTTTGATTGCCTAAAAAAGCGGTTTGTTGCCATATTGGACACTGTTTGTAAAATAGTCTATGGGCGAACGGTTCTTTAAAAACTTATATTTCTCATATTAGCGTTCTAATGATTTTTTTCATGATTTATCTACGTCTAAATCACTTTGTAACTTCGCCGTTACTTTCTGTAGTATTGTTTGTCTCGTTCGCCTGCGGTTCGTCTCCATCTAATCCGGCACCAACTCCCGCGCCCATCAAAGCCGTCAAGCCGGCCTATACCGCCTGGGCAGTGGGCGACACTGCCGACGTGAAAACCCAGCCGCTGGGGGGTGTGGTACTGGCTGGAGGTGGCACCGATGTTGACGCGGCTATGCGGTGGTTTCTGCGCCGGTCGGGTGGGGGCGATGTGCTCATCATCCGTGCTACGGGTGGCGATGGCTACAACAGTTACCTGTACAATGAATTAGGCGAGCGGGTCAATTCGGTAGAAACCATTTTGGTGAACAATCGGGAGTTAGCCAGTAATGCCGACATTGTTCGGAAGGTACGCAATGCCGAAGCCATTTTCTTTGCCGGTGGCGATCAGGCCAACTACGTTAATTGCTACCAGAACACCCCATTGATAGACGCACTCAACGACCGCATTCGGGCTGGTATCGTGCTGGGCGGCACCAGTGCGGGCTGCGCCATTCTCGGTCAGCTTTATTTCTCGGCGAAAGAAGGCTCCGTTACTACCGATGAAGCTCTTGCCAATCCGTTCGATAAGCGCGTAGCACTGGGCAACAACGATTTTCTGAAACAGCCGTTGCTGGCAACGATTATAACCGATCAGCACTACAGCAACCGCAACCGACAGGGCCGACACGTAGCGTTTCTGGCGCGGGCCGTCACCGACTGGAATGTGGTTGCGCGTGGCATCGGCGTCGATGAGCAAACCGCCGTTTGTGTATCGCCCGAGGGCCGGGCTGTGGTTTTTGGTCGGGGCGAGGCTTATTTTCTGCAAGCTGCCGCCATCAGACCTGAACTTTGCGTAGCTGGTCAGCCACTTACGTGGAATGCCGATAAAAAGGCCGTGCGTGTCTGGACACTCGCTGGCTCTGCCGAAGGTACGCCCGGTTTTGATCTGACAAATTTTCAGCCAGTCGGCGAATTAAAACCGGTATTTTGGTATGTGGAGAGGGGCGTGTTGAAATAACTACCTCCTATAGCTAATAAATAGAATTTACTGATGGTGAATCAGTTAAACCTAAACTACCCGGCGATGTCATATGTTTATATGAAGCAACAGCTTCTAAACAACGACTATGAACCGCCTGTTTTTTCTTTTTCTCTTTCTGCTGCCGACGCCAGACCTATACGCGCAGGTTGTGCAATACACAACCGAACGCCCGCGCGTAGATGAAACGAACGATAGTAACGTTTCTATCAAGCGGGTCGAACTAACTGAGCAATACACCATTGTTTACATGCGATACAACCAGCCCAGAGAGCAATCGGGACGGGGTGTTTTCAGGCGTCCAAACGGTAGTTTATATCAGGAGGTGCCGGGGGGAAATATCGGTTTTCAACCATCAACACGGCTGTATGTAAATCAGGGCGAGCGATCATATAAACTACTTCGGGCCGAAAATATTCCATCTGACATTCGGCGGAAAGTAGCTCCTGGCGAACGGGTTGATTTCGTGGCGTATTTTGAGCGAATTACGCCGGGCTATACAACGTTTGATTTGTTTGAATGTCGGGACTACGTTGAGAATGAGTCCCGAATTACGTGCTTCAACTTCTGGGGTGTGCACATTATCAATCCTGCCCGCAAGCCGAAAGACGCTACTGCAAAACCGTTACCCCGCTCGCAGCCGCCCGTGGCAACCAAACCGGCCCCCCGCCCGGTTCCGCGCACAACGCCTGCCCCGGCCCCCGAAACGCCAAAGCCCGACGTAACACCCCTGCCAACGCCAGCGGCTGTTGCCATCAGTGGCGTTACGCGTGACGCCAAAACTAAACGCCCGATAGCTGCCACCGTCACATATCGACTGATTTCAGGTGCCGAAGCCGCTGGCGATAGTCCCGCCGACTCTACGCAGAGCGGTAGCCTGACGGGGCAATACCGTATTCCCGACGTGTCGCGGGGCGTATATGCCATAACAGTCTCAGCTAAAGGCTATTTCAGCCAAAGCGATACGCTGGCAACGAACCGCATTGACGTTACGCGCGATTTTGATCTTGTACCCATCGAAGCTGGAACGAAGATTACGCTGAAAAATATTTATTTCAACGTCTCGCGCTTCGACCTTAAACCCGAATCATACCCCGAACTCGACCGGTTAGTGACGATTTTGCAAACGAACTCAACCATGCAAATCCGGCTCGAAGGCCATACCGATACGGTTGGCGATTTCGACGCCAACGTAGAACTTTCGCGAAATCGGGTCAATGAAGTGAAGCGGTATTTAGTTAGCAAAGGCATTAGCGCGGGCCGAATCGACACCATCGGCTACGGCCCCTCGCGGCCCATCAACACCAACAAAAGCCTGAAAGAACGACCCGAGAACCGGCGCGTGGAACTGGTGATTGTGAAAGTTTGAGTTGTTTAAACGCAGAGGGAGCAGAGGTGTTCGCAGAGGCCACAGAGAAACTCTATGTTCTCTGCGAACACCTCTGCTCCCTCTGCGTTTAAACAAACATGAAGCCAAACTTCGACCTCAGCGTTGTTCTTGCCCGTATAGAAGACGCCATTAAGCCCTACCCCAAAGCCGCTATGTTCGAGTTGGCCGGTCGGGGCTATAACAGCCTGTTCGAGCAACTGATTTCGTGCATCGTTTCTATCCGCACGCTCGACGAAACCACTATCCCAGTCTCGCTGCGGCTGTTTGAGCAGGCCCGTACCCCCGAACAACTCCTCGCCCTCGACATCCCAACGCTCACGAGCCTGCTCTACGGCACCACGTATCCCGACCAGAAAGCGTATACCCTGCGCGGCATCGCCGAACGAATCGTCAACGAGTTTAACGGTACTCTCCCGGCTGATTTCGATACGCTCACATCGTTGAAAGGCGTAGGGCCAAAATGTGCCAACCTCGCCCTCGGTGTAGCAACCGGGCAGGCCGCCATCAGCGTCGATATCCACGTTCACCGCGTGGTAAACCGCTGGGGCTACGTGCCGACGAAGCAACCTGAGCAAACGCTGAAAATTCTCGAAAAGCAGGTTCCCCGCGAGCAATGGACTGACATCAATCGGCTGCTGATGCCTTTCGGTAAGCACATTTGTACGGGGACTTTACCGCACTGTTCCACCTGTCCCGTGCTGGAATTTTGTGAACAAGTTGGGGTGGAGCGGCACCGGTAGAAGCTGTAATAAAATACCGGCTGGCTCTTTCGTTCATCCGTTTATGCAGGCTTAATTGTCAAAGCAGTACAAACAAAAAATGGTACGCTATGACTAAGTCTATGAAAACCTCCATCACACGCTTGTTGCTACTGGCTGTAGTAGTAACGGCAGTCGTCGCTTTCTCTCCTGCTTCAGATACTAAAAAAGCACTGGAGACATTATCTGGTACATATGCCGATACCAAAGCCGTCGACTGGGGGCGGGGCACGTTTGGAACGCGGGTATTCACCTTCGACAAAGGCAGATGGTCGTTGCTGTTCACGCTGGCCCTGGACCCCCAGATGAAACAGCCCGTATTTGTGTTCCGCACGGTAGGCAGTTATAAGGTGCTGGAAAAATCAGCGACCGTTCCCGATGCTTACAATGCCCTGTTCATCGAAGATAAAAAGTGGGTTACGCTCAAGACCGCCGATAAGCAACTGGCGCAGGGCTTTGGGCTTGACCAGTGCGGCTTTGACATAGACAAGGAGAAAGATATTTCCCTGACAGGATGCTCTTTATGGAAACCAGTGGCCGAGTGCAACGAAGATCATGACCTGCTGGCACTGGATAAAGACGGCAAACTTTATTTCGGCCTGCGACCCGATGACAATAACATGTGTACAGCCGACAAACGCCCGGCCAGGTTGAATGTACCAGTAGTACATACACGCTAACCAAATGAAAATCAGGAGCCGTAGTATTTACCTGCGGCTCCTGGCTTAGTTAAAAACACTGCTTATCTATGCAAACGACCGATCTACAGCAAGAGACACTGGCGAAAGCCATGAACGGAAACATTAACGCATTCCAGGAGTTGTTCAGCGCATTCCAGAGCCAGTTAAAATCGTATTTGTACCGCCTGACGGCCAGCCGAAACGATGCCGATGACTTAACCCACGACGCGTTTATAAAAGCATACGATGAACTAAGCACATTTAAAGGACAATCGTCGCTCAAAACGTGGGTTTTTCAGATTGCAACAAACCTCGCTTATAATCAATTAAAGCGACAGAAACGCTGGACGCCCGATGTCATGGAGCAGGCCAAGAACCTCGTTGTCAATAGCAAAGAGATGCAGGCTCTCATTGGAAAAGTGAGCGAAACCGCATCAGATGCACGGTATGATATGAAAGAGCACATCGATACCTGCTTCACCTGCATGGCTAAAAACCTGCCGATTGAAAATCAGATTGCGTTGATTCTGAAAGACGTGTACGACTTTTCGGTCGCAGACATTTGTTTGATTCTGGATAAAACCGAGGGCATCGTCAAGTATTTGTTGCAGGATGGCCGGAATACGCTGATGGATATTTTTGACAATCGCTGCGCACTCATTCATAAAAATGGTGTTTGCAACCAATGCTCCGAACTGAACGGCTGGTTTAATCCCAAAGAAAATCAGCAGCAGGCATTGATGAAACTTGACCTGGTGAGAGGGTCTAAAAAATTTAACCGCGAAGAGTTGTATGTGATGCGGTCGAAGCTGGTCAGTGCACTTGACCCATTACGTTCACCGGGGGCCGATCTACAGGAACTATTGGTAAAGTGCAATCGGGTAGCTATGCAGGAATTAACTACGCTTGTTTAGTATTCAAGTGATTGATAACCAATTAGAAGACAACCATGAAAAACAAGTTCAACTTTCGCCTGCGCCGAGATTGCTCATTACCGACCCAGACACTCGACCAATTGTCGATAGAAGCCTTGAAACGCCGAAAAACAGCCGCTGAAGAAATGCTGCTTGTTGTAAGCTTACTGGCCCTCTCTGTAATTGTGATGGCCGTTTGGTCCGGGCTCTATCCGCTGGTTCTATGTACGTTTGGTATGCAACCAGCGTTCTCGGACTACCTCACCAAACGCAAGGCCATTATCAATCAGCTTAACCGACGATCAGCTTGAGCAGTCAGCTACCCCCGACTAAAGCCGGGAGCTTGTGCCTGAGTGGTTAGACTACGCGTCCCGGACTCGACACCATAGGCTATCTGACCAAGCCCACTGTTTTTAATGTTTTGCGACGCATTGTAATCCGCATTAGCCGAATGACCACACGACCGACATACAAACTCCGATTGCGACTTTCGGTTTGCCTTCTCGCAGTGTCCGCACTGGCTACACGTGCGGGACGTGTTGCGCGGGTCAATCAGCAGTACGGCCACACCCGACAAGGTAGCCTTATAGCCAATGAAGCGACGAAGCTGGTAGAAAGCCCAATTGGCATGTTTAGCCCGTTGCCATTGGCGCAACCGTTTCTCATCCTTTCTAACGTTTTTGGAAATCCCTGTCAGGTCTTCCAGAACGATAGCCCGGTTAGATGCCTTAGCCTTCGATACAAGGAACTTGGAAATGCAATGATTCGTGTCTTTCTGGAATTTAGATTGCTTTTTGGAAAGGTGTTTCAGCCTGCGTTTAGCCGACTTCGTGCCGACGCTTTGCAGAACGCCCCGGCGTTTGGCGTACCACTGACGGGTCGCTTCTACGTTGGCCCCGCTAAAGGTTTGCCCGTCTGAATCGGTAGCCAGCGTTACGATACCCAAATCAACGCCCAAAGCGTCAACAATTTCACCACCCGGCCGGTCCGCCGGTGCGGTGGATTCGCCTTCTTCGTCGGGTATATCACAGGTTGCCAACAGATACCACTTTCCCTTTATGAAAGCAAGGTCAGATTCGCCCTGTTGATAGTGCAAGAGTTTTTCGTGGTGCTGACCAACGGCGTAGGTAATGGTTTTGCGCCCTTCGACCGTCCAGATCGACACCGTTTTGCGGTCGGTACGATAAGACAGAATCCGACTATCGAACGCAATCGCTCCGGTTGGGCGGTAGCTAATCTGGGTCAGGCTCCGTTTCTTGTCTGGCTCACAGGTGGCATTGTGGTTACGTATCTGGGCTTTCAGCGTCTTGTACGAGTCAGCGACTTTAGCCAGACAGCGAATCACAAACTGAGCCGACAAACCAAACTCTTCTTTCAGCCTGTAGTAAAGAACCTTCTGGATTTCCTGACTGCGAAACACCTTTTGCTCAAAGGCATAGGCACTAACCAGATTACAGGCTTCATTACCCCGTTCGAGGGTCAGCCGCAAGGCCGTTGCCTGTTGAGGGGTAGGTAAAAGCCGTATCTGTGCTGTTAGTTTCATTACCCAAATATACAAAAACAATCATTCAAATGAAAGCAAAAACACAGAAAAAGTTAGCCGGTACGCCGGAGCGGGCTTTCCTCCCCCGCCTAAGGGCGGGAGCATCCAGCCACTTTTACCCGTGAAACAGGTTCATCGAAGTCGCCCACTAATCATAATTGCCAGCACTCTAATACTGAAGACAGTCTGTAAGACCGGGCATGTATCTTTTCAACAATGTAAACCGTTGGATCTCTATTAACGGTTAGTTCGGGCAGTTCTATCGGCTCTATAATCAACGGCCCGTACCTCATCGGCGTTCACTGTGTCAACGCCTACCGTGTGGCCGTTGGCCGGTCCGCGCGTCAGGCCGCTAAACGTTCGGCTGTGGGTTGTCAGGCATTTGCACCACTAAACCGAACTGATTGAGCAGTACGTCTAACTGCCCCACGTACTTTGTTCGTAATTCAGCGTATTGCTTAATGGCTAACCTATCGGGGTTTTGGTAGGCTTCATGCCGTTGAATCGACTGATTCAGCCGCTCAATCATCTCCAATAAGTGTTCTATAAGTTCGGCCCGTTCGTGCGGGGTTGTTGGCATGTCGTCTAAAATATCCTCTACTTGCATAGCTCAACTGATTTACGCAGCCATACGCGGCATATGCAATTCACCTGTTAACCCGATACTCCACAGGAGTTTATTGAGTTCACGCACGTACTTATCACGTCGGGCGGTAAATTCTTCAACGGCCAACGGGTCGGTGTCAGCACTGGCCCGACGTTGCTCAATAACCCGGTTTAGATGGTCGATTCGGTCGAACAAGCCCGCTACCAAATCGGCGCGGTCGTCGGCGTTCAGTTCGTCGTTCATGGTTCAAAAGTCAAGTTCTATCAGTCCTTTGTGTCTGGGTTTGCGGCCTACGGTGCGCGTCCAGTCAAAGAGCCATTCAACCCGGTTACTTTCAAAATCAAAACGTAGGCGGTGGCCTACGGGATACACCCGCACAAAGTAGGCATCAACCAGCATAGGCCGTTGCATACGGTATGCCTGTTTCAGTTCGTCAATTTCCCGTTCGTGTTGACTGTACAAATCAGCATCTACAAACGTCAGTACATCTATGTCGTTGGGGTCACGTTTGCGACTCACGAAACTCCCGTCTATCCACTGCGTAAACCCGCCCGGTAAGAGCGTCAGCAATCGGTCGGTATAAGCTCGATATTGCTCAAATAGGGCTTGGCGCGTGGTCGAGTTGGCAAACTCTGTGACAAACACCCGCTCCAATGTGTTAATATCGGTTTTATGGGTTGATACGGCTTCTGAAATCCGTTTTCGTCAAATTCTAACATTAGGTTCGTTGTGCCAGCATTGCACAGCCTTGTGGCGTAATCATATTACGTCACAAGGTAACTAATTGTGGTCCCGACGGGAATCGAACCCATATCAAACGTTTAGGAAACGTCTATTCTATCCGTTGAACTACGGGACCAAAAGTAGAGACGCAATGACCAAAAAGTAGAGACGCAAAATCTTGCGTCTCTACCGGTGCGATTACAAAATTGCCGAAAAACCCTTACTCTGCCAAACCGTCGCCGTATTCGGCGGCTTCGCTGAGGGGTACGTTTACCCAGTTTGGATAAATGTAGAAGTGCTTTTCCTTCACTAACCAGTACAGTAACTCGCGCAGTTCGCTTACGTTCTCGCCGGTTTGGGCCGAAATAAACGCTACATGGTCGGCTTTCTGGCGTAAATACGTGTTTTTCAGGTACTCCAGCGCAGTTCTCCGACGCACGGCCATCGGCACCAGCACCTCGCCATCGTTGGGCGAAGCGGTCAGCAGGTCGTCGGAGTCGTCGTTGGTCAGATCGGGTTTGTCGAGCCATTGCTCTTTCGGAACAAACTGATCCATCTTGTTAAAGACCAGAACCACCGGTTTATCGGCGGCTTTGATGTCGGCCAGCGTACTATTTACCACTTCGATCTGCTCCTCAAAGTTCGGGTGCGAGACATCCACGACGTGTACCAGAATATCGGCCTCGCGCACTTCGTCGAGCGTCGATTTAAAGGCTTCGATGAGCGTAGTCGGTAGCTTGCGGATGAACCCAACGGTATCGGTCAGCAGAAACGGAATGTTGCCCAGCGTCACTTTCCGCACCGTCGAATCAACCGTAGCGAAGAGTTTGTTTTCGGCAAACACGTCGGTCTTTGCCATCGTGCGCATCAGCGTCGATTTGCCCACGTTGGTGTATCCCACGAGTGCCACGCGCACGAGCCGGTCGCGTTCTTTCCGGCGCGTAACGCTCTGCTTGTCGATCTTGGCGAGTTTTTCGCGCAGAAACGCAATCCGGTCTTTCACGATCCGGCGGTCGGTTTCGAGTTCTTTCTCACCCGGACCACGCATTCCGGTTCCGCCTTTCTGGCGGCTCAGGTGCGTCCACATGCGTGTCAGGCGGGGGTAGAGGTACTGGTATTGTGCCAGTTCGACCTGTACGCGCGACTGTGCTGTTTGCGCCCGCATCGAGAAAATATTCAGGATAAGCAGGCTCCGGTCCAACACTTTGATTTCTTTGAACTCGGCTTCGAGGTTCCGCACCTGTGCAGGCGTCAGGTCGTCGTCAAAGATGATGGTATCAACCGGATTATCGAGAATAAACGTCTGAATCTCTTCCAGTTTACCCTTGCCCACAAACGTGCGGGTATCGGGTCGGTCGAGTTTTTGGGTGAACGCTTTTTTCGTTACAACGCCCGACGTTTCAGCCAGAAACGCCAGTTCGTCTATATATTCCTTTGTCTGCTCGGCGGTCTGCTTTTGCGTAATGAGCGCGACCAGCACGGCAGTTTCAGGTTGTTTATGGGTGTCGATCATACATGATTTTTGTTGATAACAAGGTTTTCATTCCCAAGTCGCGCAGACTTGGGAATGAAAGACCCGTAATGAATAAAACTTACACGTTTGGGTAAAAGTTCTACCCCGCTACACCTGCACTAATTTCCAGCGGCCCCGACGAAAAATCAGCACGGCCAGCACCGCCAGCAGGGTTTCGCTGAAGGCTACCGCCCAGAAAACGCCCTGTGGACCGTAGCCCAACTGTTCGGCCAGCAGGTAGGCCAACGGAATTTCGATGGCCCAGAAACATACGATGTTAATCAGCGTTGGCGTTCGGGTGTCGCCTGCGCCGTTAAACGCCTGACTCACAACCATGCCATAGGCAAAAGCCACGTAGCCTAAGCAGAACACCCGCAGGCATTGTACCGCTACAGCCACCACGCGGGCGTCGCGGTCGAAGATACCCACAATTTCGGCAGCACCGATGTAGAAACCGATACCTACCAGCAGCAGAAACACCATGTTACAGAAAGCCGCCCGCCACACTGAGGTTTCGGCCCGGTCGGGCTGGCCCGCGCCGAGGTTTTGGCCTACCAGCGTAGCGGCTGCGTTTGCCATGCCCCACGACGGCAGAATGGTGAACACCAGAATGCGGATGGCGATGGTATAGCCCGCCACCACTTCGCTGCCAAACGTTGAAACCAATCGTGTCAGGAACACCCAACTGGCCGAGCCAATCAGGAATTGCCCGGTGCCACCAGCCGCCACACTTAGCAGATTACGAATCACGCCGAGGTCAGGTGCCAGATCAGATTGGCGTACCTGCACAATACCGCCCGCCCGAACCAGTGCATAAAGCTGAAACAACACGCCTGCACTGCGCCCAATGGTTGTTGCCACCGCCGAACCCAGAACGCCTAAAGCAGGTATGGGGCCAAAACCGAAGATAAACACCGGACACAGTATAATGTTGACGCCATTGGCCAACCATAACGACCGCATTGCCATCGACGCTTCGCCTGCGCCCCGCAAACAGCCGCTTAGCGTATGGAGCAGGATAATGGCCGGAGCCGATGCGAAGATCATGTAGGTATAACCCACACCGTTTGCAATCAACCGGTCGGAGCCACCCATTAGCCGGAGAATGTCTTCGGCAAAAAAGAAACCCGGCAAGCCCAGCAGTAGTGCCATTGTCAACGACACAACAATCACCTGCCCGATGGTGTGGCTGGCCTCCTGCCGATTGTCTTCGCCCACGCGCCGGGATACCAACGCCGTAGCCGCCGTGCTCAGGCCAATAGCGACCGAGTACACAATCGTCAGAACAGACTCGGTCAGGCCGACCGTAGCGATGGCGTCGGTGCCGATTTTCGCTACGAAAAACACATCGACAATGGCGAACAGCGATTCCATGACCATTTCGAGAATCATCGGAACCGAAAGCAGGAAAATAGCCCGGTTGATGCTGCCGGACGTAAAATTGGTTTCCGTACCGCGCAATGCAGCCAGAAATAACCGAAAAAATCGGGTCATTGGAAGAGGGTGAATACGGCCTGCCATCAAACGATACCTCGCTTAAATTGCCTGCCAGCTATAATGAAATAGGAAAAATGCCACCCGAAGGAGTTGTGTGGCGAAGGAAGAGAAGAAGACCCCCGTAGGGTCTTAGGCAATGAACTTCATGGGCGTTGGCTAACCGCAGGGCGCAGTTGCGTTTTAATGCTGCAAAGCTACTGCTTTATTTTGTTGACAACCAATTGATATTGAGCGAACGGTACATAAATAGCCAACTTTTCTCGCTATACATGGTTCATTAACCAATGAGTAACCAGACCATACTACCTAACGACATTGCCCAGTTTTTACGAACCCAACTAAGCGTTCAGCAGTATTCAGCTACTGAGCGTGGTGGTATTTATCGCGCATCTAACCGGCCCGTTGCGCGACTTGGCCTGGCTCTGGAACCCTTTCCCCGCCTGCCCCAATGGCTGGTCGATAACCAGATCGACGCGCTGTGGCTGCACCGTCCCTGGCATCTCGATATGAACACAATACCAGCCAACATTGGTATTCTGCATCATCATTTACCCTTTGACGAACACCTGACCATTGGCTTTAATCTACGGTTGGCCGAACGACTGAACGCACAGACCCCGCCCGAACCGCTGGGCTTCAAACAAGCCACCGACGAAGCTGGAATGCTATTGCCTCCGCGCCCCATCGGGATGCTGCTATCCGTGCCGGAAGGCGAATTCGACGCGCATTTGTATAAGGCCCGCGACGAATTTAAGGGCTACGACCGGGCCGAAATGGGTCGGCACCCGACCATCAGCCGCGTGGCTGTGGTTGGAGCCATGACTGATGCGCTCGTTCGCGAAGCCGCCAACCGGGGCGCGCAGCTTTACCTGACGGGCCAATACCGCAAACCAGCACAGGAAGCTGTAAATGAAGTCGGTATCGCCGTCATTGCCCTGGGCCACCGCCGTACCGAAGAGTGGGGACTACAGGCGTTGGCCACGCTGATACAGGCGCAATGGCCGGCGTTAACGGTTATGAGGCATTAATTAGGTTTTTAAAACTGTTATCTTTGAGGAAATAGTTTTGATAATGGCCGCAACTATTCAATTATCGTACCGTCAGGTAGCAGACTTAGCCCGGCAACTTCCTGCCAGTGAGAAGCGTAAATTAGCCCGCCAGTTAGTGAAGGAGGTGGAACAGGAAGACCGTTCGGTTGAGGATACACTCACGCCCGCCCAGCGTAAAACCTGGAACACCATCAAACAAGGTTTTGCGGAGTTAAAACAGTATAAAGAAGGAAAGTTGAAAACGCGTTCATTGAAGGAGGTGCTGAATGAGTTATGAAGTCAGTACCGCACCAACGTTTGTACGTGAGCTTAAGCAACTGTCCAAAAAATATCCTTCAATAAAAGTCGATATAGGCAATTTGGGAGAAAGCCTCGCCGAAAACCCAACGCAGGGCGAATCTCTTGGGCGTGGATGCTATAAGATTCGACTGGCAATAAAAAGCAAAGGAAAGGGCAAACGGGGCGGTGCCCGTGTAATTACAAGGAAAAGTTAGCCTGATCATGAGCTAAAGCTGAGTTATCACAAAATGTCGCGCGGGTCGGGAGCTACGCGGGTGTTGTCATAAAACGTATTGAGTTCGGCCATGTCGGCTTCCGAAATCACGAAATCGAACACGTCGAAGTTTTCGCGGATACGTTCGCGCTTGACCGACTTTGGAATCGTTACAACGCCATGTTGCATCGACCAGCGCACCAGAATCTGGTACGTCGATTTACCATACTTTTCGGCAATGGCGACCAACCTCGGATCGTTTTGTTTTTCACCCCGCACCAATGGCGCATAGCCTTCGGGCTGAATGCCTTTTTTGCGGCAATACGCCAGTATGTCGGGTAGGTAACAATATGGGCTGAACTCAAACTGATTCACTGCCGGAACGATAGTGGCCCGCTCAAGCAACTCATCCATGTGTGTCTGGTAGTAGTTCGACACGCCAATAGCCCGCACCCGACCGTCGGTATAAAGTTTTTCGAGTGCCCGCCACGTGTCGAGCCGGTGCGGGCTGGAAGGCCAGTGAATCAGATACAGGTCAATTACGTCGAGCCGTAGTTTCTCGGCACTCCGGTCAAACGCCCGCAGGGTTTTATCGTAGCCCTGATCGTCGTTCCAGACTTTGGTCGTGATAAATACTTCCTGGCGGGGCAGGCCGCTGGCTCGCAGGGCGTCGGCCACTTCGCGTTCGTTGCCGTAGGCCGACGCCGTATCAATCAGGCGGCAACCGGCTTCCAGTGCCCACTCTACAGCCTGTTGTACTTCGCTATTGTGTTTGGGAGCATACACGCCCAGGCCCAGCAGCGGCATGTCGATGGTATTGTTGAGCGTAACAATCGGCGTATTTACGTACATACGTCAAATAAATTTTGGAGTCAGAATCTGAAGTTAACCCGTATGTTTGAAACGACTTACGGCGCGGGATGTTTATGCGGACGATTTACTTACTAATGTGCTTCGCCCCACTCGGCCTGACGGTGGTTTGCGCCCAGCCGATTCGCTATGAAGCCGAAGTAGGAGGGATGACCGCTTCGGTCAGGCAAACGCCGTTCTGGCTCCGGGCCAACCAATATGGCACCGTGCCACTCAACAGCCCGGCGGCCACTGTACGGCTGGGTATGTATCGTGATTACAAAACACGTCCCGACTCGGCCAAAAGCCGCCGGACATCCCGTTTCGGATGGGGGTTTGGCATCAACGCCGTTGCGAATGCTGCTCTGTCGGAGCGCGGGCTGGCTTCTGCGTCTGAGAAATGGGCGGCATTTTTCCCCGACGCTTACGCCAAAATCCGGTACGGTCGGCTGGAGTTGTTTGCGGGCAATCGGCGCGAGGTGTACGGTATTGGCGATACCCTGCTGACGTCGGGTTTCGTGGCCTGGTCGGGCAATGCGCTGCCTTTCCCAAAAATACAGCTTCACACACCCGACTATGTGTCGCTTGGCTTTACTAAGCATCTTTTTGCATTCCGGGCGGGCTACGCGCATGGCTGGTTTATAAACACCTACATTCGAGGCAGTTATCTGCACCAAAAGTACCTGTACGCTCGCCTTGGCAAGCCCCATTGGCGGGTGCGTTTTTACGGCGGTTTAAATCATCAGGTGCAATGGGGTGGCCGGGCCGATTACCTCGTTGGTACCGCTTTGTCGGTCGATGGTAGTTTACCTACTTCGTTCCGCGATTACCTGTCAATTGTGACGGGGAGCTATCCTGATGCCATCCAGAGCAGTCGCTTTACCGATTTCGACGGCACAAACCGCATTGGTAATCACGTAGGCAGCTACGACGTGGGGGTTGAATGGAATGGGCCAAAAGCCAATTGGCTCCTGTATCGGCAACATCCTTACGAAGATGCGTCGGGTTTGTCGTTTCAGAACCTGCCCGACGGGCTAACGGGTTTGCGTTTCCTGAATCATCAACCAGCTACCCACACGTTTCAGATTCGGCGCGTGGTGGTCGAATGGCTTCGCACGACAAACCAAAGCGGGCCAACATTCGATTTGTCGGCCCGCTTCCAGGGACAGGATAACTACTTTAACAACAGTCAGTACCGCGAAGGCTGGTCGTACCGGGTCCGCACCATTGGTACGCCGTTTATTATGCCGGGCACTGATCTGGCTCCGGCAGTTGCGGGCTTATCGAGTGCCGGATTCTTCCCAAATAACCGCCTGATTACGTGGTACGCTGGCCTGAACGGCGCGTTTCGGAACGGCCCAACCCTAACGGTACGGGCATCGCACAGCCGCAACTTCGGTATGTACAAACGCCCTTATCCGGCAGTTTTCCGGCAGTTTTCCGGACTGCTTTCGGCGCAGTGGCCGCTGGGTCGCCGGGCTGGCACGTTGCTGAGTACCTCGTTTGCGCTTGACCGGGGTGAGTTACTACCCGATTCGTTCGGCGGTTTTTTGAGCGTCCGCCGAACGTGGTGATTCGGGATTAGTTGGTCATAGTCGGGCCTACGTATCGCTCGAAAAATTCATAAATCCGTAGCATTCGGTCAATGCGCTGACGCACGTTGCCGCTCCGACTTAGTTCGTGAGTGGCACCGGGCATTCGGACATACTCGACCGGGCGGTTCAGAATTTTCAGACTTTTGTACAGCATTTCAGACTGAATTACTCCCGTGCGAAGATCGTTTTCGCCGTGTTTGATGAGCAGTGGCGTTCGGATATTCTGCACGAAGGTATACGGAGAGTTGGCATCGAGAACGCGGGCTTCGGGCGTCCAGGGGTAGGCGAAGTAGTTGGGAATGAGCCGCCACGCATTGCCCTCGCCCAGAAAGGTGGTCAGGTCATAAACGCCCCGCTGCGCAAAGGCGGCTTTGAAGCGGTTGTCGTGGGCCACAATCCACGCTGTAAGATAACCGGCGTAAGAACCGCCTGTAATAACCTGCCGCGCCGTATCGACCCACGCTTCTTTGGCCGCGTCGGTAGCTGCTGCCAGCACGTCTTCGGCGGGGCCGGTTCCCCAGTCGTTGATATTTGCCCGCTGAAAGGCCAGCCCGTACCCGCCCGACCCGCGCGGGTTGGCGTACACGATGCCGTATCCCTGAGCGCACATGTACTGAAACTCGTGCCACATGCTGGCTTCGCCCGGTCCCCACATGGCCGTTGGCCCGCCGTGCATATTCAGCAGTAATGGGTGCTTTTTGCCCGATGCCATCACAGTGGGCTTCATAATCCAGTAGTCGATAGTTTGCCCAAGTGAGTTTTTATAGGTCCGCTTTTCGGGGTAGCTCAGTTGCTTTTGCTCCACCCAGGCGTTGTGGGTAGTGAGTTTCACACCGGAAATGGTTTTGTCTTCGGTGAGGCTGGTGTACAGTTCCGATGGATTTTCTACCTGAGTTTTCGCAAAAACTATTCTATTACCCGACACGTCGAACGTCGTAATGCCGCTCTCAACATCGGTCAGTTGTTCGGGCTTTCGAGTTGCCGGATCGAGCCGGTACAGCGGCACGCCACCGTTCGATGGAGCCGTGAAATACAGCGTATAATTGGCCGAAGCTGGTTTACGGCCTTTAGTGGTTGCTGGCATTGTAGCCCACGTCAGGTTGTTGGCTCCCCGGTCGAAATCAAGAACCTGAACCGCCGATGCCGACGCACCGTTGAGCGCGGCCAACGCCAACTGCGGTACGTTGACGCCCTCCGAGGGGCCAACCAAAAACGCCAGTGTCCGCCCATCGGGTGCGGGTGTTGGGCTTCCGTATCGCTTTCCCGCATCGCCCAGCACTACCACGCGTTGCCCGGAGCCGTTGGCCGGAATAAAGACAATGGCTTTAGCCTGTTCACGGTCGGGGTGTTGAGTGGTATCGCGATCAGCAGTTGCCAGTAAGCCCTGCCCGTTGGGGTGCCAGGCGGTGGCCTGCACTGACGTAAAACCGCGTGTCAGGGGTCTGGGCGTGGCACCTTCGGTTGCATCGACTATGTAGAGATGCGCGAAACTCATGTCCGGCTCGGTGGTAGCTTCGCCCTGAAAA
The DNA here is from genome assembly GCF_001988955.1 of Spirosoma montaniterrae. Lineage (NCBI taxonomy): Bacteria > Pseudomonadati > Bacteroidota > Cytophagia > Cytophagales > Cytophagaceae > Spirosoma > Spirosoma montaniterrae. Next base: position 5,682,696 of record NZ_CP014263.1, read on the forward strand.
TTGAGCCGGTTTATCACCTTTGCCTTTTTGTCTTCAACGTCTTTTGCCAGATATGCCCTGATTTCGGCCAGCGACCCATCGGGGTTAGGTTTTACAGACGTATCGGGTTTGAGAAAATTGTTGTTGGCAAAGCCCGGTTTCTCAAGCGACCATACCGGACCGCTCCTGCCCGGATTCAGCAGCGAGTCGGTCAGCAGCGCGGTCATCGGCACCGAGGCCGTGAACGCAAGCTGCTTCCCATCGGGCGACCACAGCGGTTCCGACACCGAGTATGAACCATTGGTAAGTTGCCAGGCTTCGCCCCCGTCGAGCGGCATCACGAAAAGTTGGCTTTTGCCTTTTACGTTACGCACAAACGCCAGCCGTGTACCATCGGGCGACCACACCGCTCCCCGCGCCGATTCGCTGCCCCGCGTGAGGGCGCGACTATCACCGGGTTTCAGGCCAGTCAGGTAGATATGGGTTCGATAGTCGTATTCGTTTTTTTGGTCAGAACCCGACGTAGCGACGCCCGACGTAGCGACGCCCGGCTCTATAGTCGTGAGTGCGTAAACTGCGCGTTTGCCATCGGGCGCGATAGCGATACTACCTACCTGTTTGATACGTGTCAGGTCGGTAACGGTGATTTTTTGCTTAGTTTGCGCCCAGAGCAGTTGCGGTGCTAAAAGAAAGAGGATGAATAGCTTATGCATACGTTAAAAGGTTGTTTCACAGATACCGCTCCCGAATGATGTTGGCGTGGTGCAGGGCATGACCAACAAGTACAAAGCCGAGCGCAAGCACCGACATCGGCTGGTGAAAACAAACCCCGCTTCGTTGCAGCATCTCGTTGTCAAAACTGCGGAACAGTGCGATGCTCGACTGCCGAACCAGCGCGTATTCGTCGTATAAATCGGCTACGGTTCGGCGATTGGCCTGCGCGTTCAGCCCGAACAGTTCTTCGTCGTAACCGGGCAGTTCGGTGCTGTCGTTACGGGCGAAACGTAAGGCTCGGTAACTCATAATGCGTTCGTTATCAATTACGTGCTGGATAATATCGCGCACGGTCCACTTGCCGGGAGCGTAGCGATAATCACCCAGTTGCTCAACTGTTTCGCGGGCAATATGCTTATCGAACGTATCGAACTGCGTGAGGGCGTCGATTACTTGCTGATCATCGGCCAGGTTGATGTACCGGTCGAAAAAATTGGGCAGAACGGGAATGTCGGATTTTGTCATGGAAGGAGGGCATTTACGTGTAGAGACGCAACCCTTTGCGTCTCTACGTGAACCGGATGGTATTTTACTGGAACCAGATGGCATCTTGCTGTCGCGAGGGAGACGCAACGGGCTAATGGCTAGCGGGTTAATGGCTGGCGCGAGGGAGACGCAAAGGGTTGCGTCTCTACTTTTTAACAGCAACGCCCGTTAATTCGCCAACGAGCCGGTCGGCTTTGTAGATGTAGCGCATGGCCGCTACCATACCGCCTGCGTGTACCGAAATGCTGCGGTTCAGGTCGGGTACGAAGATGAACTCGCCGGGCAGGCTCTCCATGTTGCCATCGAACACTAAACCCACCGCTTCGCGGTTTTTGTTGATCATCGGACTGCCCGAATTACCCCCGATTATGTCGTTGGTACTAATGAAACACATCGGCTCTTTCAACAACGCTACGGGCGGATTTTTCCAGCGGGCGGGCAGATTCCACGGGGCCTTATCGCCGAACGAATAATTGCGGTCGTAAAGCCCGGCGAAGGTAGTGATGATGGGAGCCTGCGTACCGTTGTACGGATACCCCTGCACCACGCCGTCGTTGATGCGGAGCGAGAACGTAGCATCGGGCGGAACGGCGTTGCCATATACGGCGTAGAGCATCCGGCCCAATTGCCCGCGCAGCACCTCCTGCCGCTGACTGATTTGGCGGGCCTGCCGGGCCGCTGCCAGATAGCGCGGAAAGCCAATCCGGGCCAGAGCCAGCATCGGATCGTCTGATGCACTGGCCGCGTTGGGGCGCGTAGCTAATTCTTTGACGAACTCCGGATCGGTTAGTTTTGTGTTTTTGACTAAATAGGCGGCTGCTTCTTTGGGAGACTTGCCATTGAGAGCGGCTTGCACGTATGGGTCGTTGTTGCCCAAACCGGCCTGAGCCTCAGCAAGGTGCGCGGCCAAATACGCTTCTTCCAGTGCCATGTTCTTCACGCTCGGAGCCACCATCAGCGACCGCGCCCGTTCGGCGTCTTCGGGGCGGCTGGCAAGCAACTGGCTAAATTGCGTGACCACGTTGGCAAAGGTCAGCAGGTCGCCCATCGTGCGTTCGCTGGGGCCAAGGTAGGTGGCATCGTTGAACAGTCCACGCAGTTGTTGCGTGTTGGCAGCCAGTTCGTCCCAGGTTTTGAGTTGGTCGGCGGGGACGTTTTTGGTTTGTGCGGCTGCTTTGAACTGCCGCTCGAACCGGGCTTTACGGGCCATCAGAGTCGGGTCGCGCATACCGGCGAGTTGCCCGCCAATGGCCTTGATGCTGTTTTCGTAGCTGAAAATCTCGTTCAGAATACTGTCGTTTTTGGCAGTAGCGTTGTAGGCTTGCAGCGCGCTGGAGCGATTACGCAGCAACTGCACGGTATGTGGCGTCTGCAAATCGCGGTCAAACTCCAACTCGGCTACGGTCTTCAGTCGCTCGGTACGGCCCGGATTGCCGATTACGAAAATCGGTTCACCGTCGCGCACACCGTTGGTGTTGAACTTGAAGAAGTGCTTGGTTTGCAGTGGTTTATTGTTGTCGTAGACTCGAAAAAACGAGCAGTCGAGCGCATAGCGGGGGTAGGTGAAATTATCAGGATCGCCCCCAAAGAAGCCGAGTTGCAGTTCGGGCATGAACACCAACCGAACATCGGTGTAGCGTTTGAAGCCGTAGAGTGCGTATCGCCCACCGTTATAGAACGTGATGGCCTGCAACTCTAATCCTTTCCACTCGGCTTTGGCACCATACTCGGTTTTGATCGTTTCAAACACCTGCTCGCGGGCTTGTAGCTGTGCCTGTTCGTTTGTTCCGGCGGCTGTCATGGCGTCTTGCACCCGCCGGGTGATGTCTTCGATTTTTACCAACTGATCAACGAACAGACCGTCGACTTTACGCTCTTCGGCCAGCGTTTTTGCGTAGAAGCCCGTCGCGTTCAAGTCTTCGCCCTTGCGCTGAACGCCCGTTCCCGACTCGCGGGCGCAGTGGTGATTGGTCATTACCAACCCGTTGGCCGACACGAACGAGGCTGAGCAGTAATCAGCAAACCGAAGCGCGGCCATGCGCGCTTCATCGAACCACTTTTCGTCGGCGTTGATGTTGTAGGTTTTCTTGAAATAATCCGTCGGCGGGCTGTCGAAAGTCCACATTTTGCCGAGGTCGAGCGGCCCGCCGAGGGTAGTGTCGATTGGCGTGGTTGTCGTAGTCTGGGCCGGAGCCGATCCAAGCAACGCCAGTAGCAGCGCACCCGTCAGCATTGCCGGGTGCAACGTTTTTCGTAGCATATCGTTCTGAATTAGTGCAATCGCAGTGCGAAAGTAACAGAACATCGGGGTATTACGCTACCTCGTTCTTCAGCATAATTTCATTTCCCACCGGGTTGTCTTTACGAATGAAGGGCCGAATGATGAGCCGGGTGCCGCGTTGGTAGGTAAAGAGCCGGTACATCCAGTTACTGAAAACAATCAGTTTACTGCGGAACCCGACGAGATACCAGATATGCACGAACAGCCACGCCATCCAGGCAATGAATCCGCCGAGATGAATATTGCCCGGCAAATCGGCCACGGCGCGGCTACGACCCACAATTGCCAGCGAACCTTTATCGAAATACTCGAACGGTTCTGTCGGCTCGTTCTTGAGCATCCGGCGGATGTTTTTAGCCAGATGCTGCCCCTGCTGAATGGCCGGTTGCGCCACGCCGGGGTGCCCTTTCGGCCATTTCTCGGTTTTCATGAACGCAATGTCGCCAATAGCAAACACGTCGGTCAGGCCCTGAACCCGGTTGATGGAATCGACCAGAATACGCCCCCGCTCGGTCGATTCGGCAGGAATACCGTCGAGCAGTGCGCCCGTTACGCCTGCGCCCCATACCAGCGTCTGTGTTCTGATCTGCTCCCCACCTTTGAACGTAACCGTCTGACCGTCATACGATTCTACAAAGGTGTTGAGCTTGACAATAACCCCTAATTCTTCGAGGTAACGTTGCGCTTTCTGCCCGGCCTCGTCCGACATGGGCGGCAATACTTTGCCCATGCCTTCTACGATATAGATGTTCATCTGGCTGAAATCTAATCCCGGATAATCGGCGGGCAGCACGTGTCGGCGCATTTCGGCCAGCGATCCGGCCATTTCAACGCCCGTTGGTCCGGCACCGGCAATCACGAAGTTGAGCAGACTTTGGCGTTCGTCGGGGTCGCGGGTGATGCTGGCCTGCTCGAAGCACTGCAAAAACTGGCTCCTGACGTTCAGGGCTTCCGGAATGGTTTTGAGCGGAAAGGCATATTTCTCGATGTCTTTGTTACCGAAGAAATTCGATTTCGAGCCGCTGGCAATCACTAAGAAATCGTAGGTCAGGTCACCAATGAGCGTAGTTACGGTTTTTGCGTCGGGGTTTATTTTGTTGACGCGCACCATGCGGTAATGGAAATCGTTCTGACCGTCGAACATTTTCCGAAACGGCTCGGCAATGGCATCCGGCTCCAGCCCGGCAGTAGCCACCTGATACAGCAGCGGCCAGAAACCGTTGTAATTCTGTTTATCGAACAACACTACCTGCACGTCGGTATTACGCAGGCTTTTGGCGAGATTCATACCGCCGAATCCACCACCGATGATAACCACGCGGGGTTTAGTGGTATCGGGTATATTGAGCGAAAGTTTGTCGTATTGAAGCATAATCGTTGAGTAATCAGCCTGTGCATTTCCTCATCTATAGTACCTTACAATCAGCCGTTTTGTTCGCCAAACCAGTGATTTGTTACCGAGGAGCGTGATTATGCCGGGCTGGTTGGCTTATTTTGCGGACTGAATAATTTTTGTATGACAGTTTCTATTATCGGCGTTGGTTTGCTGGGTGGCTCGTTTGCTCTGGCTCTGCGTGAGAAATACCCGAAAATGCGATTCGTTGGGGTCGATGCGTCGGTAGTTAATGGACAGTTGGCCTTAGCGAAAGGCATTGTCGATGAGGTTTTGCCACTGACCGAAGCCGTAGCTCAAAGCACACTTGTGGTGCTGGCAACGCCCGTGAACGTGATTTTGCAGCAACTGCCCACCGTGCTGGATTTGCTGCAGCCCGGTGCTACCGCGCTGGATTTAGGCTCCACCAAAGAACAGATTTGCGTTCTGGCCGACCAACACCCGAAGCGGGCGCAGTTTGTGGCGGCTCACCCGATGGCGGGTACCGAAAACTCCGGCCCCGGCGCGGCCTTTCGGGAGTTGCTGCCCGGCAAAAACCTGATTATCTGCGACCGCGAGAAAAGCGATGCCGAATGCCTGAAATTGGCGGAGAGCCTGTTTCGCGATATTGGCATGAAGCTGTTTTTCATGACCCCGCAGGAACACGACCTGCATTTGGCCTATGTTTCGCACCTGAGCCACATCAGCGCGTTTGCCCTCGGCCTGACGGTGCTGGAAAAAGAAAAAGACGAGCAGGCCATTTTCGACATGGCAAGCACGGGCTTCAGCAGCACCGTGCGCCTTGCCAAAAGCTCCCCGCAGATGTGGGCACCCATCTTCGACCAGAACCGCGCCAATGTCTCCGACGCGCTGGCAGCTTACATCGAGTTTCTGCAACAGTTTAAGCAGGTCATCGACGATCAGGATATTACCACCTCACTCGACTTTATGCAACGCGCCAACGTAATCCGGCGTGTACTGGATGGTATCGAGAAACGATGAACGCGCTGTAGTCTGGATATGTTATTTTTGTCAAAAAACGATTCGTCATGGAGTATATCGCAGATCGGATTACCATTGACCCGGACTTATGTAATGGAAAACCAACCATCCGGGGATTGCGGGTAACGGTTCAAACTATTCTGGAATACTACTTCGCCGGTGACAGTCGGGAGGAAATTTTACATCAGTATCCGATGCTGGAACCAGAAGATATTGACGTCTGCCTACAATTTGCCGTGCGATTAATGGATAACCATTATGTGTTAAGAAAATGATTTGCCTAATTCTCCCGGCTTTAATCGGAGTATACAGGCCAAAATATTAGCGTTAATTACTTGCACTGCTAAGGATGCGTTTGTATCTTTGTCTATGCCCAAAGCGTACCGATACCGTTTGTACCCCAACGCTGCACAGGCCGATTTACTCAACAGGCATTTTGGCAGTGTTCGGTATCTCTACAATTGGGCTTTAGCCAAAAAGACGCAGGCATACCAGACCGAAAACAAAGCACTATCCCGGTACGATATACAGCGGGAATTGCCCAACCTGAAAGGAGAACAGCAGTGGCTGAAAGAAATAAACTCCCAGGCACTCCAATCTGCGTTACTGAATTTGGATTCAGCCTACACCCGCTTCTTTCGGGAAAAGAAAGGGTTCCCCCGCTTTAAGTCGAAGAAAGATAGTCGGCATAGTTTCCAGTGTCCCCAAAACGTCAAGGTTGACTTCAGTACTTCGACTATCCAACTACCTAAGATTGGCAAGGTGAAAGCCGTCCTGAGCCGCGAGTTTGTCGGCACCATCAAGACCGTAACGGTCTCGAAGTCGGCCACGGGCAAGGTCTTTGCATCGGTGTTGGTCGAAACGACCGATGTACTACCCGCAAAATCAGCACCCAACCAAGCGTTAGCGGTCGGTATCGACGTGGGCCTGAAAGACTTTGCTACCCTCTCAACGGGCGAAGCGATTGCCAACCCGCGCTTTCTAAAGAAGTCACTCAAAAAATTGCGTCGGCTTTCTCGCCAGCACAGCAAGAAGCAGAAGGGTAGTAGTAACCGAAATAAGTCCAGAGTTCGACTGGCAAGACAGCATGAGCGGGTAAGCAACCAGCGTACCGACTTTCTACACAAGGTGTCTACCCGGATAGTCCGTGAAAACCAAACGGTCTGCGTAGAGAGCCTGAACATTTCGGGCCTGCTGAAGAACACCAAACTCAGCCGTGCTATTGCAGACGTGAGTTGGGGTAGCTTCGTGTCGATGCTCGAATACAAATGTGAGTGGCAGGGCAAGAACCTGGTGAAAATTGGACGCTTTGAACCATCCTCAAAACTATGCACGTGTGGCACATTGAACCACGCCCTCACGCTGAAAGATCGGGTTTGGACGTGTTCAGCATGTGGAACCACACACAATAGGGACCTATTGGCGGCTAACAACATTGTCAGGTTTGCGTTTCAGAAACAGAACCTAATAGGGGTGGACAGCCCCGAATCTGCGCTTGTGGAGACCGCCGTTAGGTAGTCGTTGAAGCAAGAATCTCATGGCTTTAGCCGGGAGAGTGTCAACATTCTTTAACAGCAACCCAACAAACTCATGCAAACCGAAACAAATAAACCCGCCCTGGCTTCTGGCACCGTAACACTCGGCAACGACCTGGCCGTGAACCGAATGGGCTACGGAGCCATGCGCATTACGGGCGACGGCATCTGGGGGCCACCCCGCGACCACGACGAAGCCATTCGTGTACTGAAACGCTGCCTCGACCTGGGCATCAATTTTATCGATACGGCAGATTCTTACGGCCCGTATGTATCGGAAGAGCTAATCGCCGAAGCACTACACCCCTACGCCGACGGTCTGGTGATTGGCACAAAAGGCGGTTTGCTCCGCACCGGCCCGAACCAATGGCCCGTTGACGGAAGCCGGAAACATTTGGAAGAAGCTCTGAATGGAAGCCTGAAGCGGCTGAAAGTCGAGCAGATTGATCTGTATCAGCTACACCGCTTCGATGATAAAGTGCCGTCGGAAGAGTATCTCGGCTTTTTGCAGGAAGCGCAACAACAGGGCAAAATTAAACACATCGGTCTGTCGGAGGTGAGCGTTGAGCAGATTCGGGAAGCGCAGCAGTATTTTGAGGTGGTATCGGTACAGAACATGTACAGCTTTTCTCAACAGAAATGGAATTCGGTGCTGGCGTACTGTGAAGAAAACAACATTGCGTTTATTCCGTGGTATCCGCTGGGCGGAGGTAGCCTCGGAGACGAAGAATCGATGCGCCGGGTGGCCGAACGTCACGGCACGACTACCTATCAAATTGCGCTGGCGTGGCTGTTAGCCGCATCGCCTGTGATGCTGTTGATTCCTGGCACTTCATCCGTGAAACATCTGGAAGAGAACACAGCGGCTGCGGAGATCGCCCTGACGGAGGAAGATTTTCAGGATATGCCGTTGCCACAATGAAGGTGTAAGGGGTAAGGAGTAAAACGGGTAAGGTTGGAAAAGACAATTGGTTTGAATAAAACCTTCTTTCCAACCTTACCCATTTTACTCCTTACCCCTTATATTTTACTTCTTTAGTGCGGTTACTCTCTCGTAAGCGTCCTCAAGCTGACCGAGCTGTTTTACCAAATCCTCTTTAATGTAGGCTGGAATGTGGTCTTTCTCAATGGCATCTTTGTAGGCTTCGATAGCGGCATTTTCTCCAAACTCAACTGAGCTTAGCACCGTGTCGCGGTCTTTGCCGGTTAAGGCTGCCTTAATGTCGATCCAGGCCCGGTGTACTTTACTTGGCAGATCGGTAGACGTTGCATCGGTAACGGCGGTGCCGTCGATACGCACAATATGGTCGGCCAGTTGGCTACGGAAGTTCTGACTCTGGATGATGTAGTGCCGGAACAGGTCGTCTAACTGGGCGTCTTCAGTATCTTCAACAGCTTTTTGGTAGCCTTGAATGCGGTCGTTGTTAATTTTGACGAGGTCGTTCAAATCCTCGACAATGTCTTCGTTCTTAATCATAACGGTTGCTCCAATAGTTTATAAATTCGTAGGTAAGAACTACGCACCCGTCTGTTTGTTTCGGATTATTCACTAATTCATCCATGTTGCTTACCCATTCGGAGGAGTCATGGTGATGCTCTTAATCCGAACGGTCGAGCCTTTCTCGAATTGAATCTGCCCATCGGGAGCCGTCAGCGACATTTGGTTGATAATACCGTCCCAGCCTTCGCGTCCGCTCATGGTTACTTCATAAATCCGATACTGCCCATCGCCAATAATTGGGAAGGTAACGGTTCGGTTGGGCTGGTCTAAAAAGTCAGGATCGCTGGGTTTACGAAAAACGATACTGGCCTGGGTAGCTTTGGTCTGGAAAGCCGCATGAATATAAATTTTTGGCACGTCGGTGGCCCGCCAGAAAGCCATCGGAGCCATGAGCCGGAAACGTGCCTGCTCGGTATTGTTGCGTTGCCAGCGGATGTTTAGCTCATTCCTGATGGGCCAGCCTGTGTCGCGGGTGTTATAATAATACCAGCCCTGTCGGTCATTTGTGAACACGTAATTTGGGCCGGCTGCCGGACGTGGACGGCTGTAGGCAAACTGCCGAACGTCGGCCAGTGTGCCCACAACTACGTAGTAATCATACTCATACGTGCCATTGTGGTCGACCAGCAGAAACATGTTGTTGTTAATGTAGCCGCTGTTATTATCGTATTCAGTACCTACTTTAGGGAGACCAAATCCTGCCGACACAAACATATATTGGTTATCGCGATACAGGCCAAGGCCCCGGCCCTGTTCGTTGAGTAGGGCGATCCAGTTTTCAGTGCCGTACCGGTTAATCATATCCCGGTCAGTAAATTCAACCGTGGCGTCGTTGGTAAATGGGCGGTTGCCGTTGTAGGTCACAAACCGATAGTAAGGGCCGTTCAGGTAAATACAGGGGGTTTCCTGCGTCCGGGCTTCGTATTGGGTTGTATCCCGTCGCTCAATTACGACCCGGCACCGGACGTGAACAACGTTGTCCTGCAATTCGACCCAGTGCTCAAACGTGCAGTCGGCGGGTTCATTGAGCAGGGGCCATATCAGCGGTCTGTTCTTTACGTACACTAAATTCTGACTCTGCTGGTAGCTGATGATGGGAGCGGGGTTGTTATGTACGTCGCCCGTTTGTACCGGGTTCCAACCCAGCCCCACCCACTGCGGCACGGGGTTTTTGCCGTTTACGCTGTAGGGGACGGGGCCAGCATAAATGGCTGTTTGCCACTGCCGACCCAGGTCGTTGTTATTGACCATGTTCACGGTGCTACCCGCTTCGGAAAGGTAGGTAAATGCTCCGCCCGCGTTCAGGTCGATACCTACGCGAATTTTGTCGTTTTGCAGAAACAGGCGTTTAGGCGCGTTTGGCTGTTGCTGCGGAGGTAATCCGCCCGATGGCGGGTTCGTGTCAACCGGACGAGTGTAGGGTGCCGTAGCCGGATAATCGCGGACGCAGGTAAACGCCAGTGCGCTGAGCATCAGGCAGAGGGCGAGCGAAAAAATTTTTGGCATAGACGTTAGCGTTGAAAGCTGGATGACCAAAGGTAGCGGGTACGAATTGGCTATGCAAACATAAACGCCGTAATGCCATATCCTGACGACATGGCATTACTTTATGGCGCACTATAGGCTGGATTTTATACGGTCATCTCGCCCGCCGACGTGTATTTTCGCGTCACGGCGTGGAGTTCAAGTAGCGGTTTCAGGAACTCTTCGAGCAGCGTAATATCCAACTGACTGGCGGCATCGCACAGAGCCTCCGACGGGCAGGTGTGCGTTTCGACAAACAGCCCATCGACACCAGCCGCCACACCCGCACGGGCCAGTACGGGCAAGTATTGCCGCGCCCCACCGCTCGCGCTCGCCGACGGTATGCCGTACTTGCGGATGGCATGCGTAACGTCGAACACCACAGGGTAGCCCGTGTTCTGGAGGTGGTAGAAACTGCGCGGGTCAACCACCAGATCGTTGTAGCCGAAGGTGTAGCCGCGCTCAGTCAGGATAATCTGCTCGTTGCCCGAATCTACAATTTTCTTGACGGGGTGCTTCATGTTTTCGGGAGCCAGAAACTGCCCGTGCTTAATGTTCACAACGCGCCCGGTTTGAGCAGCGGCCACCACAAGCGTCGTTTGCATACACAGGTAAGCCGGAATTTGCAGCACGTCGACTACCTCGGCTACCGGAGCCGCCTGATCGGGGTAGTGAATATCGGTCAGTAGCGGAAAGCCGAACTGCTCTTTCACCTGCGCCAGAATTTTGATGCCTTTTTCCAGACCCGGCCCCATGTAATAGCTCAGGTCGGAGCGGTTATCTTTCTGGAACGATGATTTGTAAATGACCTTGATACCGAGCCGCTCCGAAATCTCTTTCAGTTGCTCGGCAACGGTCATCATAATTTTTTCGTCTTCAATTACGCAGGGGCCACTGATGAGGAATAACTCATCGGCTCCGCAGTCGATATCGCCAACGCGAACCAGTTTCTGTGACATATAGTTTTGAGGTTTTTTAAACGCAGAGTTAGGAGAGGTAGCCGCAGAGGGCGCAAAGTACCTCTGTTCTCTCTGCGGCTACCTCTCCCAACTCTGCGTTTAGATTCTATAATCTTCTGAACAAATCTTTCAGTACGTCCATCGTGATGGTGTTTTTCCAGTCATAGCCGATGGCGTGATTCCACATGTGTGGGAGATTATACGACACTTCGGCCATTTTTGTAATCGTGTCGTCGTCCCACTCTGCCGACAGGTTTTGCGGCAGGGTGATGTTGTGTTGGGCCACAAACTGCTTAAACTCGGCAACGCCTTCGGGGTAGTAGTCATCGAGGTGGTTCATGATGAGGCAGTTGGCATAGCAATGCCGCGTACCCAGAATTTTCGACAGGCCATACGACAGCGCGTGGCAAACGCCCACTTCCGAATAGGTCAGGCTTAACCCGCCCATCAGCGACGCTACCATTAGTTTCTCGTCGGTTTCGGGGGTTTGACCTTTGCTGAATATCTCGCGGCACAGAGCCAGCGACTGCTCGGCGAAGGCATGTGAATACGCATTGTTGAATTGCCCGTTCTCCGACTCGACGCAGTGAATATAGGTGTCCATGCCCGTGTAAAACCACCAGTCGCGCGGAACGGTAGCAATCAGGTCGGGGTCAAGTACAATCTGATCGAACACCGTCCATTCACATTTCAGACCCAGTTTTTTCTCTGGTCCGGTCAGTACGGCGGTCATCGATACCTCGGCACCCGTTCCCGAAATCGTTGGTACGCCAACGTGGTAAACGCCGGGCTTTTTGATGAGGTTCAGCCCCTGATACAGCGTTGACGAGCCTTCGTTGGTCAGCATCAGCGAGAGAGCTTTGGCGATGTCCATGATGCTGCCGCCCCCAATGCCGACAACCCCGGCGGGCAGGCCCTGCTTTGCCAGAATTTCATCGCGCAGGGTGTCGATCTGCTCGGTGGTGGGTTCGTGTTCTTCGACGCTGATATAGTAAACGAGGTCGTTGTTCTGCGCCGGAACGCGACTTTCGAGCGGTTTCCCGTTGAAATAGGCATCGACCAGAAACACCATGTAGGGGTTTTCGCCTGTGCGGTGCGGAGCCAGAATGTCGCCTAATTGGTCGAAGCTGCCCCGGCCAAAAACGGTTTTTTCGACGCCTTTAAAGTTTTTGTGCATTATGAGTGAATTAGGTGGCCAACCGCTCTTGTTTGCTGGTCAGTCGCGTAGGTGGATACAAGACGTTTTTGATGCCAATGATTTCATCAAGTTCGTCCCAGAAAACATGATAAGCCGAGAACGAAAACCGTTGCCGTTGCTCAGGCGTTGCGTTCGTAAGAATAACCGACCAGCTAAGGGGCCAGGCAACAGAGCGGCCATCTTCCAAGTCAAAATGAACCCGGCTGTCGTCAATCCACACATTCGCCAAAACTGGTAGTTCGCTTATACTGACCGGCTCAGGCGACACGGCGGATTTTGTAGTTGACCGCGATGTTGTTTTTCGTGCAGTAGGCTCCATACGTCTCTTGTATATAAGGCATTTGTTCGGCTAACGTCTTCTCGATATTGTTCAGTTCGCGCTGTTTGAAGCCCTGATTGTCTGCCAATTGTACAACACCATCTGCAAAAATCCAGTATTTACACAATTTACGGCCTCCATCGCCTACATGAATATGAAATGGTTCATTTAGCAGGTCGAACATAACGAAGAAAAAACGCAGACCTGCCTGCGTAAACACTGTTGGCATCAGGCGTCAATAAGCGTGGCCTTCGTTACAGCCGCTTCAATTTGCGAGGCCAGCGTATCGGCTTCTTCGGACGTCCAGGAAGCCCGAATGCCGAACGAAATCAGCCGACCAATTACGTTCTGCGCAGTAGGCAGGTCGAGGTTTTGGTAATCTTGTGGAGGGCCGAATTTCTCGATGGGCAGGGCCGATGCCGTTTGCATCGTTTTGATATGATCCCACTGATTGATGAAGTGGTACATGTTCGTGAACCAATAGTTGAACCCGCCCACGCCAGCGGCCTGCAACTCCGAAACGGTTTGCCGGGCTGCGGCTTCGGTTGGCAGCAGCAGATTCAGGAATGTGGCCGAATCACCGTCGGGGTCGGGAATACGGGCGAACGATAGGCCCGCCACCTTGCCCAGTCGCTCCATCAATTGCTTTTTGCGGGCGTTGTTTTGCTCGATAATCATCGGCACCCGGCGCGTTTGGGCCAGCCCCACAGCCGCGTGGAGTTCGCTGATGCGGTAGTTGAAGCCCACAATCGGGTGTTGCTCCATGCCCCGGTTGGTGCCAATATGGTCGTGGCCGTGGTCGGAGTAGTTGTCGGCGAGTTTATAAACCTGCTCGTCGTTTGTTACCATCACGCCCCCTTCGCCCGCCGTAGCAATCTTGAAAAAATCGAACGAATAGGCACCGGCCCGGCCCCAAAGCCCCGTATAAACGCCTTTATAGCTGGCACCCATTGCCTGCCCGGCGTCCTCCACCAGCACAAGATTATACTCGTTCACAACGGCCATGATGGCGTTCATATCAGCCATTTGTCCGCACATATGCACTAAGCAAATGCCTTTGGTACGGGGCGTAATGGCCTTGCGAATACCGTCGGCACTCAGGCAGAGTGTATCGTCAATATCGGCGAAAACAGGCAGCGCACCCGCCAGCAATACGGCTTCGATAGTGGCTACGTAAGTAAACGGCGGCACAATAACTTCGTCGCCCGCGCCGATACCAGCCGCAACCATCGCACAAAGCGCAGCCGCCGACCCGCTCGATACGGCATGAGCGTAGCTGGCACCCACTAACTTGGCCACTTCGGCTTCGAGTTCGCGGGCTTTATAGATATTGTTGCGTTGCGCTTCGTGGTTGTAGCGAAACAGGATGCCCGTTTCCAGCACGTCGTTGATTTCGGCGCGTTCGTCGGCACCGAAGAATTCCATACCCGGCATATAATCAATGATTTTGTTGGCGCAAATATCGGGACATTTCCGGGATAACGGGTAACATACCAAAATTGGAATCTATCGCCCGCTTACCTTTCACGCTTTCGCCCGATTAAGCTGCGGTAACTTGATAGACAAACGAGACCACGTTCTATCTTCGTGAATTCTATGACCCATGTATGTCGACGCGCCCCCTGCCCATTTATGCAACCGAACCCGATTTTTACGAGGCCCTGCGCCGACGCGACGAGCGGGCGTACCAGTTTCTGTACGCCGATTGTTTCCCGATGTTCCGGCATTGGGTGCTGCAGAACAGCGGTTCTGAGATGGACGCTGAAGATGCGTTTCAGAAAGGCATGATGAATTTTTTGCTGAACATCGAAACCGGCAGCTATCAATATCAGTCCGGCACTCGCATCAGTACTGTGCTGTTTGGCTACAGCAAATGCGTATGGCTGACCGAGTTGCAGTCGGCCCGGCTGCGAACCCGCGCCAGCCTGCCCGACGCCTTCGACCCGGCAGACGTGGCTTCGGTGGCGCAGGATCTGGAACGCATGGAAATTGTGGCAACGGTTCGGCAATCGTTACAGCAACTGAAAGATGAGTGCCGAAAATTGATGGAGTGGTTTTACGTCGATGAGTTATCGCTACGCGAGATTGCCGGGCGGTTGGGTATGAAAGAAACGTCGGTGAAATCGAAGCGGTATGAATGTGCCCGGAAGTTAAAAGAATTGTATCAGAAACTTGCTGATCGTCAGGGATTATGAATTTTTCCGAAGAAGATTACGAACTTATTGAAGCGTATTTAGCCAATGAACTGTCGGCAACAGACCGGGCCGCGTTCGAGGCCGATATGCAGCGCAACCCCGATCTGCAAGCTGAGGTAAGCCTGCAACGCAATCTGCGGTTAGGCTTGCGGGCCATTGGCATCGAAAAGGCCGTGATGCAGGCACGTAGTCAGTACGAGGCTATAAAGCCAGCGGCTGCGTCGGTTCGCCCGCTGGTTTCGTCGCGGTCATGGTTCTATTGGGCCGTGGCTGCGTCGATAGTTGCCGTGCTTACAATTGGCTACGTTGCTTATCAACAAACTACGCGCCCGCCCGATCTGGCATTTATCGACACCATAGCCCCAAATCAGAGCGACGACCTGGCGAAAGAACTACCTGTTGGAGCCGTTTCGTCCAACGTCCGGACGCAGTTTTTAGATGCGTTTACTCAGTACAAAGCCGGACGCTACGACCGGGCTATCGAGCAGTTGAGAACAGTACCCGCCGACAAACAGTCGGAACCTTATAAACTGTATTTTCTGGGTTTGAGCCGATTAGCCAATAAGCAGCCTGCCAGGGCTATTCCGCTGTTCAAACGGGCCATGAATTCGCCTGAATCGTCCATCCGCCAGAAATCGGAGTGGTTTCTGGCGTTGGCCTACGTGAAAAATGGGCAAAACGAAAGAGCGTTGCCATTGCTTAAAAAGGTCAGCAACAACAACGCTCATCCGTTCCGGCAACTTGCGCAGGAAGTACTCCGAAAAATCGACTGAGCTATTGCTCAGATAATGTTTTCACTTCGCTTTCTGTCAACGCCCGGCGGTAGATGCGGATGTCGTCCATGGCACCGTTGAAATACCACGGAATAATCCGATTCTGTGCGCCAAATTTCAGTTCACCACCGGGGCAGTTGTCAATTGAGCTGGCGGGCAGGTTTGTGTTCGATGAGAACTCGGTGCCGTTGATATACATGCGGGCGGTGCGCCCGGTATAGGTTAGTACAATGTGATACCAGGTATTGAGCGGGATGTTGCTGGCAAGCGACAGGCTCTGCCAACCCACGCCCCCCGCGCAGTTGCTGTTTTGTTTGATGTCAGTGTTTATGGCAATACCCGGTCCGTTGTCGTTGGGCCGTATCTGCGAACTGTACATTTCGGCTCCGCCATCGCTAAACCTTGACTTGTTGAAAATCTGCATTCGGTCAGCCGAAGCACCCGGTCTGACCCAAATGCTGATCGAAAGCGCGTCGGGGCGTAGCGTTATGTTGTCGTTCATAAAAAAATAATTGCTCCCATTCAGCAGAATAGCCGAATTGGCCCGGCCCTTGTGGTCGGTTGTGAAGGTCGGGTTTCCAACCAGTATAATATGGTTGTCGAAACCGCTCACGTCGAGCCGCGAACCATCGGTAAACGGTATTGACGCGATTAAATCCTGAGCTACAGCGTCGAGCTGGGTGGTAAACTGGTTGATGTTTCCATAAACTATTCCGCCATTGGGCACGCGCGCAAAGGGTCGGTAATAATAGCGCGTATTGGGCTGAAGACCCGTCAGGTTAACGGGGACGCTTACGTTGATAGCCGGATTGTCGATGTTAACGGTTGGCGAGTTGCTAACATCGGGGGTGCTGTTGGTGGGCGAGTAGCAGATGCCGTAGCTGGTGGCTGCGGGGTTGCCGGGGCTGTTGATGATAAAATTGACCGTAGCCGTCGTTACAGCAGCATTGGGCACGCCCACGGCGGCAACAGACGGGTTGATGTATGTTAGAAAGTCGACCGTTGAGCTATAACCTGCACGTCCGGTTGCGTTCACGGCAAAACTCCGCACATAGTACCGGGTGTTGGGCAAAAGGTTCGTCAGCGAAAACGAAACGGGCGTATTGATGGCTACTGTGCCGTTTATATTCTGCGTAGCGTCCTTGTCATATTCCGGGTTTTGGTTGCTGCTGGAGTAGCAGATGCCGTACCGCGTCAGGTTGGCGTTACCCGTCGACGTAACGGCCATCCGCACGGTGGCCGACGTAGGCGACAACTCAGTTACGGGCTGAACCGTTACGGCAGGCGTGGTTGCATTGCTGACCGTGACCGTGCGCGACAACTCGGTTTCAAGGCCACATGAATTGGTCAGAACTACTTTTACGACATACTCGCCCGGAGCCGGATACGTGTACCGGGTTGTCAGACCGGTGGTAGTTGTGGGATTGCCATTACCGAAATTCCAGATGACCTGATCGATGGTTCCGGCGTTGCTGCCAATTGAAAAATCGACCTGAAGTTGTTGAATCTGCGCGTTGATAAGACCGCCGGGCTTCACGCACTCACGCTGCGTTTTTTTGCCGGGTAGTTCCCAGTTTTCGCACCCGGTCAGGCTATAGCCGCACAGACAGGCAAATGCGATGAGAAACAAAGAAGTTGCTAATGACCTCATGGTTAAGAAGAATTAGGTTGAGCGGTGAATAGACGAATTAAAAAGAGTAGCGCACGGCCACACCCCAGCTATGCGACGAGGGGTTGACTTGCAGGGCCGTTTCGCGCACTTTCGGCTTACGGATCAGCAAATAGGTTTCGAGCAAAACTGCCGTTGCGGCTATACCCAGACAGGCTTTGTACAGACCGTTTTTCCGTTGAGCTACTTCGGCGTCTGCGTAGGCACTGGCGTACTGTCTGTACGCGTCGGGCGTATTAATGATGCCGTCATTGTCGGGGTCAACGGTTCTGCCAACCTCATTGAGTTTATTCAGCTTAGCCTGATAATCAGTTCGTAACACCATTGCATACGCCCCGGCACCTATAGCCACAGCCCCCGTCAGCAATTTCAAGCCGATGCGTTTGGAGGGTCGGGCCACCTCGGTATCTGTGATGACTTTCGAGATTGTATTTTCCTCGCTATTCCGAATCTGGAGTTCCAGCGTACTGCGCTTGGTGGGGTTAGTAGCGTATCGTAGCGCGTTTTCGTATTGACCTTTCGCTTCAGGGAACCATTTGTCTCCATAGAGCCGGTTCGCTTTTTGCTCGTAATAATCGACCAGCGTGGCTTTTGTGATACCATCGTCGGCGTTCAGGCTCAGAAGCTGATTGAAGAGCGGCATAGCGGATTTTTCATCGCCCTTTTGTAAGGTGCTATCGGCCTTTTGCCGTAGGTTCAGCGCGTTCGTACACCGCTCGATCTGGCCTTTGGCGTAGGCGTCGTTCTCAAACGTGGGTACTTCCAGGCAGTTTCGGTACTGCTTCACGGCTTCGGCGTAGTTGCCGACCCGGAATAGGTCGTCGCCTTTCTTTTTGTACCGATCATATTCATCATCGATATGGGCAGCAACGAGCGGCAGCGCATTGGCGGGCCGGGCCTGAACCGAGAGTGAAGCAAAAAAGAAGAAAAGAAAAAGTAAGGGTTTCATCATGGGGAAATGGTAGAAAATGTAACGCGTTACTGGTTATTACACTGTTTGATGCGCATCCGAACTTCCGGCGTATCGCGCAGAGCCTGCGCCACTTTATACCAGTCTTTCGCACCGTCGAACTCGTCGTTGGCAAAAATCTTGTTTGCTTTGCTCAGGTAGCGGCCATACGCGCCCTCGGCTTTGCTGGTGTTCAATTTATGTTCGCTGGCTAAGGCAGCCGCCCGACTGAAATCGGTAATGGCTTTGGCTTTGTTGTTGCCATTATCGATGGCTTTCACGCCCGCTTCGATCAATTGGTCGTATTCGGCCTGTTGTCTTTGCGATTTTTCGGCTACGGCGGCATCTTCCGTTGTTTTCACTGGCGCAGGCTCCGACGGTATAGGCGTGGGCACAACCGCAGCCGTTTGGGGCGATCCGATGGGTGAACCGGCGGGTTTTTGATTGAGAGCCAGATTGTGCAGTTGCCGAACGTCGCGCCGGGTCGGGTCGAGTTGGAGTGCGCTGGCCGTAAGTTCAACTGCTCTGACAAAATCGCCCTGACGAAACGCGTTTCGGGCTTTCGCCAACGCTACGTCGATGCGTTTTGTCAGCGCGGCTTTGTTGTCGGTAGTGCCGTTTCCTTCAACCGGCGGAACAGGGTCTTTTGTACCACTAATAGTTGGAGAAACTGATCCCGTACTAATCGCCGTTGAGTCGGTTTTTGTACCGGTTGAACTCGTTGTCTGCTGACCGTTCAGTACCGCGTAGACCAATATACCACCCGCAGCCAAAGCGGCTAAAATGAATGTGCTTTGTTGCGTTCGTTTTTTGGGCGTCGGTATGCGTACCGGTACCGGTTTGGCAATCGGCGTTTCGACTGGGGTCGGTTCCGGGGAGGCAGCATACACGTCTGTGGCTTCTTCGCAGACGGGCGGTTTTTCATATACGTCGGTTGCCTCGGCAGGTGGGGCCATTACCGGAGCCGGGCGTGGTCGCAACGTTGCCAAACACGTTGCCAGCCCCTGTATAGCCTCGGGCTGTGTAGGCGAACCGCGCAGAATCTCCTCATACAGCAAAACAGCCTCATCGTATTGCCCGTTTGCCATGTGCTGTCGGGCTTCGGTCAGTCGTTGCGGAATGGCATCCAGCAGATCGAGCAGTTCGTCTTCCTTGCGAACCCGCTCGTGAATATCGCGCACCAAACACCGCCGGATCATGGTTCGGTACGGCTCCTGAATGGTATCAACGCGGGCGGGCAATTCAACAGTCACAATCTTCTTTTCAATCTCGCGCCGAATCGACTGCTCGCTGCTGTTCCGCAAATCGGCCCGAAATGGCTTTTCGCCCGCCAGCATTTCGTACAGAATCACGCCAAAAGCCCACAAGTCGAGGTTGAAGCTGACCCGGCTGCCTTCGATTTGTTCGGGAGCTTTATACGAAGGCGTTCCCCGACCATCGCTCAGGTCAAAATCCGAACTGTCGAGTTCGTCGTCGTTCACCAATTTGCTGAGACCGAAATCGGCGATTTTAGGGATAAAGCGTCCGGCGTTATCGCGTGAAATCAGGATGTTGGCCGGTTTGAAATCACGGTGAACGATGCGATGGCGGTGCAGGTGTTGCAGACCGAGCAGAATGCCCCGCGTGATGTCGTGAATCTGCGGGGGAGTTAGCGGCTGCTTTTTGAGCAGATCGGCCAGATTGCCATCGGGGTAATACTTCATGATGGCAAAATCGCAAAGGCTGGTATCGGTTTCGAGCCGGTAGCAGGCGTCGTAGCGGGCAATGTTGCCTTGCCGGGGTACACGCTGCGCCAGTTCGACTTCGGCCTTTAGCGACTTGGTATCATTTCCTTTAAACTCACTGATTTTAATGGCGACCCACTCCGTTTCTAACTGATCTTCAACCCTGATAACCCGACCATATGAGCCACTACCAAGCAACATCTCCGCATCGTTGGGCCGGATGGGGTAGCGTTGTTTGAATTGGTGAAAAGAAGTAAACGGCTGACTCATAGCGTGGCTTTAGAGCGTAACACAATGTAACTTCAAATATACGTTAAAGGTAGATTATCTGGAAAGCGACCATAAAAAATTGGCGTTTGTTTACCATTTGTTGCCTGTTTAACCCGCTGACTCACGTACTGGTGAAGTTCGCGGATGGTAACAATTCGGTCGGCGTTCCGGTCGGCCCGGCCCGACAAGCCCCGCAGGAGGTAATGCGTAAAGGTGCCGCCCGCCAACTGCCGGCTTTCGATGGCAACCTGCGTGGAGCGGCTGGCGAGCAGCAGGGCAATAGCACCGGATTCGTCGGCGTGCGGAGCTGCCGACTGCCCGAATGTCGAAGCTACGGCGGTTGGGTTGGTCATACCACCCGACAGGCAGGCGTCGGCAATGCACAGTTTTGTACTGGCCTTCGATGCGCGAAAAGCGGCTTTGATGGTTTGATGCGAAAGCCGTTTCAAATCATTTACCGAACGGGCATCGGCGGGCGCAAAACTATCGGCGGTGCCGTGGCCGGAGAAGTACAGCATGATGCGGTCGGTTGGTTTCGCTTTCCGAAACAGCAACATAGCCTGGCCGATGGCCGAAGCCGTAGCCTGCCGGTTGGTGAGCACCCGCATGTTTGACGCAGGCACCCGCCCACCCAACGGGCTTTGCAGAAAGGCCGCTACCTGCCGGGCATCGCGGTCGGCAAAGCGCAGATCGCCTGTTCGGTAGGAGAACGCTTCGTAGTCTGAAATACCAATGACCACAGCGTAAGTAGCTGGCTGCGCCGACGTGCCCGAAGTACTGAGCAGCAGACTGATAACGCAGTTGAACAGGATAGAAAAAACAGCACTGTCAGGTTGCATGGCAGGTGTAGGGTAGGGGTGTCGGATATGTCTCTGGGTACGCAACGTACTCGATACCAAACAGATAGCCTGAATAATTGTCCTGCACCTGCCCCTCGCACAGGGCCAACAGCGATTGTAGCTTGGCCTGATTGGGAATGGTATGCACAAACAGGGCTTCGATCAGTTCATCGTGCAGTTGCTCCAGCACGCCATCGGTGCAGAGGAAAAAATAATCACCCGCCCGCACGTCGGTCAGCAGCGTTATATCGGGAGTGGCCCGCGCTGACACGTCGACCTCGCCCGCTGTGGCAACCACGGCCCGGCTGAGCCGATTGCGCCACGGGTGTGTCAGGGCCTGCGTGGCTGTAATGATGCCGGCTTCGACCATGTCGTTAACCTGCTTATGGTCGCGGGTTTGAAAAATAATCCGCCCGTCGCGAATCTGATACACCCGGCTGTCGCCAATGTGCGCCACGGTTATGCCCCGTTCGTGAACCTGTACCAGAGCCAGTGTCGAACCCATTCGGTTTACGAGCGGGTGCTGTAGTAAGTACTGCCGATAAGCCTCATACGCCTGACTCAGGGCTGTTTGCAGGTGTACGCTGTCGAGCGTGGGAAAGTCGAACAGTTGCGCATAGGCTACTATGTGCTGGCACAGAAGCTGGCTGGCAACCTCGCCTTTGTCGGCTCCGCCCATACCATCGCAGACCAGAAAAAGCTGGTTCTCCGGCTGCGCTTCCCCCACGGGCGGATACAGGGCGTCCTGATTGTTGTTTCGCTGACCTACCTGGGAGAAGGCAAGAGGTAAGGTTAGGTGAATGCGCATAATTTACTGAGTGCGGTCGGGGTTAAAAGCCAGATCAACTTTGTAAGTTTCGAGCATAACCGGGTTGATTGGCTGGTGACTCAGGCGAAAACGGTCGGCCCCGCCCAGCGTGATAAGACCCTGATGGTCAACGTCGATGATGTCGGTTTTCTGGAGAGGTACGTTGTTGAGCGATGTACCGTTCAGGCTATGTCGAATGGCTTGCGTATCGGGGTCGGCGGCTCCGTCCTGAAGCTGATAGCGCAGTTGTCCGGTCCATTTATCGAAACTCACGGTCAGCGTACAGTGCTGCCGACTGATAAAGCACCGTCCGTTGTGCAGGTAGCGGTCTACCCGAATGTTGGCCGTATCGCCCGTACCGATGACGTTTGGGCCATATCGCAGCGGATACAACGTTCTGGGCTGGCCGAGGTAGGTCAGGCAACCGAAGCCGGGCAGGCCATGTACAATACTTTCGTCGTAATGAAACGCTGATTGCAGCATGTTGGTAGCTCCGCAGCCAACGTGCGAACAGACGATATAGCCGCGTTCGGCGTCGGTGCCCCGAACCATGATGCGCCGGCCACATTGCTGGCAGGAAATGAGCGATGTTTTGAAACCTGGCATACTACTCACGATTCCATGTCCTGCACGTTGCCGTTGTTAACATAGGTGTCGTCTGACATCGAATCGACTTCAGGCGCGTAGGTTTCGGCGTCCATCTCGTCGGCGGTTGTCTGCATCAGCGTCGCGTCTGTGGGCGGTACGGGTTGGTCGTCAACGGCGTCGGTATCAACAATCGAATCAACCACCTCGCGCGACATAGCGTGTTCGAGGTGCTGACCGAAATCGTCGTTGGACAATACGGTGGGCGTGATTCGTTGAATCATGACCAACTCACCGTCAATTGCATCGTACTTATAAACTGTGTCTAAACCCTGATCGCCCGTTTCGTCAACTACCCGATACGTGTGACCGTCTTCGCCATCGAGTACGAGCGTATCAATTACACCGTCGTTATCGTCGTCAATACCTATTACCCGCCGACCGTTCACGTAGCCTTCAATGACGGTAGGTTTGGTCTGTTCCGCCAATTCGATTCGCGAACCTGTCTGGCTTTTGGCAGAGTGGTAGGGCTTAAACGGAAGTTCTTCCTGCGTAACCATTTCCGTAAACTCAACCCGCTGTTCGAGCGACAGATCGGTCCATTCGTCTTTCAGGAATGTGTTGTACCAGCGGCCATGCCAGTTAAATACGCCCCCTACGCCTACTTCATTCCGGGCCGCTTCGAAAGCCTCATCGAACGACATGGCGTCGGTAGTTTTGCCAGCCACGTCGATATCGGCGGGTAATGCACCAACAGGTGTTGTGGGCGTGGCTAAGTCCATGCCGGGCTGACCTTCAGGTGATGAGCCTGACTTAGGAATTTTTGAGGCAACGGCCCAGGCGGCTCCACCGAGCAGGAGGGTAGCCGCCGAGATGCCCAGCATTTTTTTCTGATCGGCAGAGAGGCCATTTGTCGTAGACATGGTTGAGCGGTTTGGCGTAAACGTATCGGTTTGCATAAATTGAAAAATGAGAAGGTTGAAACAGGGTGTGGATAGTTTTCTTTTTCGTGTGGATCATTCCTTTATCGGGCGAGTTTGAAAAAGGTAAGTGATCGACGCGAAAAAAATTTAGCTTACCCAAATGGCCTGGCATCGGCGGCAGCTTTTTTGCTGAGCCAGGAGGTCCCATTCGCGGGTGCCGAACGGATCGCGGCAGGTAGGGTTGGGGCAGCGGTAGCGTTCGCGATATTGTTTGTCGATTAATTCTAACTTCTCTTCGGTCGACAGCAGCGTCGAGCACAACGTAGGTACGAGCATACTTAGCCCGGCTCCCGACATAATCTGTAGAATCGGTATCGACCCGCCCCCTGTGGCTATGGCCGCGCTCACGCCCACGATAGACGACACAATCACGCTGCCCGTGCGGATCATCTTTTCACGGTTGCGGCAGTCGCGCCGAAGTTTCGGATATTGCTCGTAAACTGTCTGTAAATCAGAAAACTGGCGCGAAAAGTCGAGCGAATCAGCGGCTTCTGGTGCTGGTTTGGATGCAGTAGGCTGCGGCAGAACGGGCTGCTCTGGCGTATTGGCGGGTGGCACAACCCGGAGGGCGAGCAACTGATTAGTAGTATAATCGACGTCGGCCAGGCGGATAGTGTCGCCGTCTGTAATCAGTTTACGCTTGATGCGCTGCTGATTCACAAACGTGCCATTTTTGCTGTCGAGGTCTTCGAGTACGAAATCGGTGGGTGTACACTGAATCAGCGACGCGTGTTTGCTGCTGATTTTCGGGTTGGCTACCACGATGTCGTTATCGGCACCGCGCCCGATGGTAAACACCGGCAGTTGGCTCAACTGCTCAAGCTGCTGTTCAAACCAAATAGCCGGTTTTGTTAACGTTGAGAAGGTCATACAAAGGCAATCTAACGCAGCAAGTTACATCTGGTAAGTACATTAGGAAATAGGTTGGTTCACTTATTTTGTAAACGGTAGGTATCGCTTATTATACGGTATGAACCCTTATCTTCGCCTATCGAATTTATACCCCTATGTTTATCGGCATCATTCCGGCACGCTACGGTTCGTCGCGGTTTCCGGGTAAACCCCTCGCTCAACTCAACGGCAAACCCATGATTCAGCACGTTTGGGAGCGCACCTCACAAGCCAGATCGCTCGACCGCGTGGCGATTGCTACCGACGACGAGCGCATTGCCAGCGTAGCCCGCGCTTTTGGGGCCGACGTACTCATGACCCGCCCCGACCACGTGAGCGGCACCGACCGCTGCTACGAAGCCTACAACCTGCTCCGCCCGCAACTGCCGCCCCAAAGCGATGCCCAGCATTATGTAGTGAATATTCAGGGCGACGAACCCTTTATTCATCCCAATCAGATCGACGGGCTGACTGTTATTCTCGATGGTGCGGTAGAAATTGCCACTCAGTGTGCCAAAATCGATTCGGCTACCATTCTGCACGACACGGGAGAAGTAAAAATCGCGCTCACCAAACAGGGCGACGCGCTGTATTTCAGCCGCCAGCCGATTCCGTTTCTGCGGGGCGTCGACCCGGCGGAGTGGCACACGCGCTACCCTTATTACCAGCACGTGGGTTTGTATGCCTACCGCGCCGATATTCTGGAGCAGATCAGCCAACTGCCGCCCTCACCGCTGGAACAGGCCGAATCGCTGGAGCAACTGCGCTGGTTAGAAGCGGGTTATAAAGTAAAGCTTGTCGAAACCCCCTACGTCAGCATCTGCGTCGATACGCCCGCCGACTTAGAAAAAATCAGCCGGATTCAGGGGGGCGTTTGACGGCGAATCAGGCGACTGCGTATCCTGTGTAGGGACGTTTGTATGGAGCGTGAAATGCCAGCACAATATCATCTTTACTGACTCCCCTACGTTCGAGTTCACCAACAATATCAAAATCGGTAGCATCCTCCTGCACCCAGATTTTGCCGTTTTTAATATCGAGGTGGAAGACCGGGTAATACACACGTTTACCGTTTTCCCAGCCAATGGTCAGAATCTGGTAATGGTCGCGCTCGGCGTCTATAATGAGTTGTTCTTCAACTTGATCGTCACCTATGAAAATAGCAGGTGCATTGGCATACTGCGTCAGCAATTCGGTAATTAACGTTCGATATGTATTTACCTTGCTATCCATTGTACAATTCGCTTAGAGTTAGCATCAAAAACTAACAGTGAAATGCTATAATCAGCAACGATCTTTTGAATCAAAGGTTTCTGGAAGAATGAGGTATATATATCTGTATCGACGGCCAGAAAAAGTTTTCGAGATGGTCTATCCTCTTGAAGGCCAATTAAATAAACATCATATTGACCTTTGGCTTGATAAAAATCGCTGAGTTTCGACTTACTCAAAAAGCTTTTTACTTCAACCGCAATATGTTCAGAACCTCGTTCAGCCGCCAGAACCTGTTCGGCTGCCAAATCTATTTCGAGTCGCAAACCACCGAGTTTTAAAATCAGCGGGTCATGAGTAATTAGCCATCCATCGGCTTCAAGGGCTTCACGAACTACTTGATGAAATATGTCACGCGCCATAAAGTAAAAGTACAGGCTTCACTCGGTTTGGCAAAACATTAATAAAGTAGATGGCCATCACTCCAATTATTGGTAATCGGAATTTAACCGGATTTCCGTTGCATTCCCCCCCCGTACCCCCTACCTTTGCGGGATTTTTGGCCTTACGATATCCCCATCCGACGGCCAGTATTGTACATTGTTTATTGCCCCTTGTACATTCCCTCCAAAGATGCCCAAAAATTCTGCCATCCGCTCGGTTCTGATTATTGGCTCCGGCCCCATTGTTATCGGTCAGGCGTGTGAGTTCGACTACGCCGGTTCGCAGGCTGCCCGCTCCATCCGCGACGAAGGTATCGAGGTCAGTCTGATCAACTCCAATCCGGCTACGATCATGACCGACCCGATCAATGCCGACCACGTGTATCTGCTGCCGCTCGAAAAGAAGTCTATCGTCGAAATCCTGAAAAAACATCAGGACATGGGCAGGCCCATCGACGCGGTGCTGCCCACAATGGGCGGGCAAACGGCCCTCAACCTCGCCATCGACTGCGAGAAGGCGGGTATCTGGCAGAAATACGGCGTCAAAATTATCGGCGTCGACATCAAAGCCATCGAAACTACCGAAGACCGCGAAAAATTCCGGCTGCTGATGCTTCAGTTAGGTGCCGGGGTTTGTAAAGGACGCACGGCCCGGTCGTTTCTGGAAGGGAAAGAAATTGCCCAGGAAATCGGGTTTCCGCTGGTTATCAGACCGTCGTTTACGCTCGGCGGTACGGGGGGCGGCTTCGTGAATACGCCCGAAGAGTTCGATAAAGCCCTGACACACGGCCTGCACGCATCGCCCGTACACGAGGTGCTGGTAGAACAGAGCGTGATGGGCTGGAAAGAATACGAGCTTGAACTCCTGCGCGATAATAACGGGAACTTCATTATCATCTGCTCCATCGAGAACTTCGACCCGATGGGCATACACACCGGCGACAGCATTACGGTGGCCCCGGCCATGACCCTGCCCGACACGCTGTACCAGCAAATGCGCGACCTCGCCATTCGGGTTATGGGCGGCATTGGGCAGTTTGCGGGTGGGTGCAACATCCAGTTCTCGGTGAACCCGCAAACCGACGACATCATTGTTATTGAGGTGAATCCGCGCGTAAGCCGGTCGTCGGCACTGGCATCGAAAGCAACGGGCTATCCCATCGCCAAGATTGCCGCCAAAATGGCTGTTGGCTACAATTTGGACGAACTTATCAACCCGATTACGGGCACGACTTCGGCCTTTTTTGAACCCGCCATCGACTACGTAATTGTAAAGGTTCCGCGCTGGAACTTCGACAAATTTCCGGGAGCCGACCGTTCGCTGGGCCTGCAAATGAAGTCGGTGGGCGAGGCAATGGGCATTGGCCGCAACTTCCAGGAAGCTTTGCAAAAAGCCTGTCAGAGTCTGGAAATCCGGCGCAATGGCCTCGGTGCCGACGGGCGTGAATTGAACGACCGCGAAGCACTGACCAAAAGCCTGGCACACCCAAGCTGGAACCGGCTGTTCCACATCTACGATGCTTTTAAAGCCGGAATGTCGTTCCGCACGATTCAGCAACTGACCAAAATAGACCCCTGGTTTTTGCATCAGATCGAAGAACTGATTCTGCTCGAACGCGAAATTCAGCAGTACGATCTGGACGATCTGCCGCCCGAACTGCTCCGCACGGCCAAGCAAAAAGGCTATGCCGACCGGCAACTGGCGCACCTGTTGCAGGTGAAAGAAAGTAAGATTTATCAGTACCGGCAGCAGCACAACATCCGGCGGGTGTTTAAATGCGTGGATACCTGTGCGGCTGAGTTCGAGGCCAAAACGCCGTATTACTACTCGACGTTCAACAATCAGTTGCCCATCACCCAGGACCGGCCCGAACCCGTATCCGACCTGCCCGGCAACGAATCGATCCGCTCGAACCGCAAGAAAGTGGTGGTGCTGGGTTCTGGCCCGAACCGCATCGGGCAGGGTATCGAGTTCGATTATTCGTGCGTTCACGGGGTGTTGGCCGCCAAAGAAGCTGGTTATGAGACCATCATGATCAACTGCAACCCCGAAACCGTTTCGACCGACCCAGATATTGCCGACAAGCTGTATTTCGAGCCGGTGTTCTGGGAACACGTTCACGCCATTATCATGCACGAGCAACCGGAGGGCGTAATTGTGCAGTTGGGCGGGCAAACGGCACTGAAAATGGCCGAGAAACTGACCCGTTACGGTATCAAAATCATTGGCACAAGCTGGGAAGCACTCGACTTGGCTGAAGACCGGGGCCACTTCTCCGACATGCTTCGCAAGCTCGACATTCCGTATCCGAAGTTCGGGACGGTGCGCGAAGCCGAAGCCGCCATCGAACTCTCACGCGAGCTGGGTTTCCCGCTGCTGGTACGGCCCAGCTATGTATTGGGCGGGCAGTCGATGAAGATTGTGATTAATGAAGAGGAATTGGAAAGCCACGTGATGAAGATTTTGCAGGATATTCCCGACAACAACATCCTGCTCGATCACTTCCTCGAAAACGCCATCGAAGCCGAAGCCGACGCCATCTGCGACGGAGAAGACGTGTATATCATCGGTATCATGGAACACATCGAACCGGCGGGCATCCACTCCGGCGATTCCTACGCCGTGTTGCCGCCCTTTGACCTGAGCGAGAACGTGATTCGGCAAATTGAGGAATATACAACGAAAATTGCCGTGGCGTTGGAGACTAAAGGGCTGATTAACATCCAGTTCGCCATCAAAAACGAACAGGTGTACGTGATTGAAGCCAACCCCCGCGCCAGCCGCACAGTGCCGTTCATCTGCAAAGCTTACCAGGAACCTTACGTGAACTACGCCACAAAGGTGATGCTGGGCGACAAGAAGGTAAAAGATTTCGATTTCAAGCCCGTAAAGAAGGGTTACGCCATCAAGATTCCGGTATTCTCGTTCAACAAATTCCCGAACGTAAACAAGGAACTCGGCCCCGAAATGAAATCAACTGGCGAAGGCATCTATTTCATCGACGATTTGCAGGACGATTTCTTCCAAAAGGTGTACTCGGAGCGGAATTTGTATCTGAGCCGGTAAAAACTAAAGGGGAACACGGATTGAACGGATGGGGCGGATTGACACAGATTTTTAACATAAAGAAATCTGTGTCAATCCGCCCCATCCGTTCAATCCGTGTTCCCCTTTACTCCTTAAAAACCTAACCCCAGCGCGAAGCCGCGAACCGTTGGGTTGCCGGGTAGCGCAATGCCGTTAGAAGCCTGACCCGTGGTTAAGTTGATGCTGTAGATACGGGTTGTGCCGCCCGAACGGAGCAGGGCATACGCCGAATTGCTCGTACCGCCAATATCGAAGCCGTTACCACCTTCAATGGGTATGCCCAATGACCCAACGGCTACTAATCCACCAGCGTTCGGCGGGTCCTGACGCATCAGCATTGCATTCTCGGTGCGGGTGTCAATGTCGAAGAGCACCGTGCTGGTAGTACCGGCAAAGTTGTTGGTGTAGGCTGCCGCCGTTACATTGGGCGAACCCGGATTCAGATTACCATCAACCGCTGTAACAGTGCCGTCATTGGGGTTAAGCCGCAGATTCTGACCCGAATTAGTCACTAACCGAATACGGTCGACCATCGGATTGAAGTCAAAGCCACGGTCATTGCCCGATAGTGACGCTGCAAATGGTCCTGACCCAACAGGAGCAGCCGCGCCATTCGACGTATTAATCGTGTACAGGCGGTTGGTGCTACCCAATGCATACAATTGACCGTTGGCCGGGCGGAAATCGATGCCGAAAATCGTTTCGCCGTTTTGCAGACCCGTAATGGTTTTGCTGATTGGGTTCGGGTTGAGCGGATTAAAAATGAGCAGATTATTCAATCCATCGACGGTATAAGCCACCGGCTCGGTTGGAATGGCGATACCAATAAGGCTCAGGTTCGGCAGATCGCTCAGCCGCTCGGCGCGGCCACTCATCAGGTCAATTTGGTAAAAACCCTGCGTAGTGCCGCTAATCAGGATTGCCACTGCACTGCCATCGGGGGCGATGTCGAAGCTGCCCCGCCCGGCGATGTCAATGCCGAGCGAACCAACTTCGGCCAGCCCACCCGCGTTCGGCGGATCCTGACGATACAATTTGTCGGTAAGCGGGTCAATGTCGTACAGTATGGTGCTGGTGACGCCCGCCCGGTTGTTGGTGTACGCTACTCCGTTGATGGCAACCGGAGCCGGGCCGTTGATGGAACCGTCAACAACCATCACAGTGCCGGTTTCGGGGTTCAGTCGCAGGTTCTGCCCCCGGTTGGTTACTAACCGAAGGCGGTCGACGGTAGGATTGAAATCAATCGAAACCACGTCGCCGGCAACGGGCGGCATAAACGGCCCCATGCCTACCATCCGGGCCGCGCCTGTGTTGGGGTTGATGGTGTATAGCCGACTGCCATCGCTAACGCCGTACAGTTGCCCCGTTGCCGGGCGGAAGTCTATCGATTGCAACCGCTCACCACTCGCCAGTCCGGTAATTGTGGTGGTAGCCAGTGCGGAAGTTGGATTCTGCGAGTTTAACAGCAACAACTGATTGTTGTCGGTTAGGGCGTAGAAGGTGAAATTGGCCGACAGCCGCGCCTGGGCCGCACCTAATTCGGCCCGCGAGTCAATAAGCTGCTCTTCCTTACAGGCATTGAGCATGAGCAGTGAGCCGATAGCGAGCAAGGCAGCTACAGGGCGTAGGTTTTTCAGAACACGCATAGTCGTAGTTTTCTGGTTGAAACGTTTTGCATCGGTAAATCAGAAATTTAGAAACACCTGACTATACGTATGTTTGTAGCATCTGGATGTTGGCCTGCACAAAAAGCCAGATAAATTGTTAGTATCTTATCGTATGGAGAAACTCGAAGACGCCCCTAAATTCAAGTTCTGGAAAAGTCAGATTGAAGCTAACGGATTGACAATAAATGGTATAAAAGATCATTTTATCAGGCGTCGGCACAACGGCGAGGTACTGTTTGCCATGCTTGAGTTAGATGCCGACACGCCCGAAGGCGATAAAATTCCGCCCGTCTGTTTTCTTAAAGGCCATGCTGCTTCGGTATTAGTGTGCCTGATTGATGACCAAACGGGCGAAAAATTTGTCGTATTGGTCAAGCAACGGCGCATATCCGACGGTTCGCAAACCTACGAACACCCCGCCGGTATGGTCGATGCCGCCGATGACCCCGCCGATGTTGCCGCCCGCGAATTAGGCGAAGAAATCGGTCTGGAAGCTACCGCCACTGAACTGACCAAGTTGAACCCCCGGCTGTGGTTCCCCAGCACCGGCACGAGCGACGAAGCGATGCACTTCTTCTTCATCGAACGCACGATGCCCCGCGCCGAAATCATGGCATTTCACCACAAAAATATGGGTAACCATTCTGAATTTGAGCGAATTACAACGGCAGTAGCAACGCTTCCCGAAGCCCATAAATTAGTTAACAACGTAAACGGACTGCTTATTCACTTTCTTTATCTGAAGCACGTTGGTGATTACGAAACCATGAAGCGGCTTTAAAACTATGGACGAATTTATGCAGGAGGCCATTCGGCAGGCGCGGAAAAGCTTAGACGAAGGCGGTATTCCCATCGGCTCGGCACTGGTAAAAAATGGCGCATTGATGGCGTCGGGCCATAACAAACGGGTGCAGGAAGATAACCCGATTCTGCACGGCGAAATGGACTGCCTCAACAACGCCGGGCGTGTTGGGTCGTTTCGCGACACGGTTATTTACTCTACCCTGATGCCGTGCTACATGTGTGCCGGAACCATCGTACAGTTCAAAATTCCGAAAGTTATCGTCGGTGAATCGCGGACATTTGCCGGTGCCCGCGAGTTTATGGAACAGCATGGCGTCGAAGTGGTTGACCTCGATTTGCCCGAATGCGTTGCCATGATGGAGCAGTTCATCGCCGAAAAACCAACCCTCTGGAATGAAGACATTGGCGAATTGTAATTGGCGTAATTCATAGCATGGTTACTAAATGGTAGGTGGTTCGTCTTATAGGCGAACGTCCTGTCATCATGAAAACCCGCCACCGTTTTTGTCTGCTAATTGTCCTGCTTATAAACCACATAAGCACATTTGCCCAACGGTCGGCCTACTGGCACGAGAAGCCCGGAACGTGGCTGCTGAATGTTGGCACAGGAGCTACCCGATATGCTGGCGATCTGGCCGAAGCCGGTAATCTGGCGCATCTGCAACTGGGCGCGGCTCTGGGTGTGGCCGGAACGTACCGCGCCACGCAACGGCTCTCGTGGCGGGCCGAAGCGCAACTGTACTACGTTTACGGCTGGCAGAAATACACCCGAAATTATTATAACAACCTCTCGTTCAATAGCCTGAATCCCGATGTTTGGGCGGGGATTCAGTTCGATTTCTGGCCTGTAAACGACCCCCACCGGGCTACTATCCCGTATGCTATGGCAGGTGTGGGACTTACCCATATAACGCCTAAAGCCCGTTATGAAGGCCAGAACTATAGTTTACCTCAATTTGAAACAGAAGGCGTTGCCTACAACCGGCTGCCACTTATTATTCGCTACGGGGTTGGTTTGCCAATGCTGTCGACCGAACGGCTAAGGTTTCATCTTGAAGGCACCTATACGCACGTTTTGAGCGACTATTTCGACGACGTTAGCTCGATATACATCGACCGAAGTAACATGACCCCGCTCGGTGCAGCCTTGACCGACCGACGCGCCGAACTTGGTACAACGCTCAACCGACCCGGCGAACAGCGGGGCAATACGGGTAAAAATGACGGTTACTTTGTGTTGAGTGGTCGGTTGGTTGTTGTCATCATTACGCCACAGCAACGCAATTACCGGCGCATGTTCGGGCGTTAGGGTTTTGGGGGCTTTTGCCGTATTTTTGGCCCCAAACCCACTCGACTACTAATGAATCCAGCCGTTTTTATTGAGGCCATTCAAGCAGAACTTCAACGCACTAAATACGGGCAGTACCCTCCCGAACTGTATGACCCCATTCGGTATATCATGAGCCTCGGCGGCAAACGAATGCGTCCGCTGCTGACCCTCATGGCAACCTATCTTTTCACCGACGACTGGAAACAGGCCATTCGGCCCGCGCTGGGTGTGGAGGTCTTTCACAATTTCACGCTCATGCACGACGACATCATGGACCAGGCTCCACTGCGTCGGGGGCAACCAACCGTGCATGAACGCTGGAACGCCAATATTGCCATTCTATCGGGCGATGTGATGCTGGTGAACGCTTACGAACTGCTGCTCGACGTGGCTCCCGACAAGCTCAAAGCCGTGATGAGTCGCTTTAACCGTACAGCCGCCGAGGTCTGCGAAGGACAACAGATGGATATGAATTTCGAGACGCGGTGGGACGTGACCGAAGCCGAATACATCGACATGATCCGGCTGAAAACGTCGGTGTTGCTTGGCTACGCGCTCGAACTCGGTGGCCTGATTGCCGGTGCCGACGCCGAAACTAACCGGCATCTGTACGAAGGGGGCGTAAACATTGGCATTGGCTTTCAGTTGAAAGATGACCTGCTCGACGTGTACGGCGACCCGGCCAAATTCGGCAAACAAGTGGGGGGCGATATTCTGGCGAATAAAAAAACCTTTCTGCTCATCGAAGCCCTCGAAAAAGCTACCGGCCCGCTCAACGATGAACTGAACGGCTGGCTTACCAAAACTGAGTTCGACAAAGCCGAAAAAGTACAGGCCGTAACGGCCATTTATGACCAGTTAGGTATTCGGCAGATTACCGAACAGCGTATCAATGCATATTTTGCACGCGGCTTTGCCAACTTCGACCAACTTAAGGCCGACCCCACCCGCCGACTCCTGCTTACCCAATTCGCTCGTCAGTTAGTCGAGCGTGAAAGCTAAACATCACATGAACATTACCCTTGTTATTATACTCGTTACCGTTGGCGTGAGCCTGGCAGCCTGGAACAATCCGGCTCTGATGAGTCGCTGGATTATGAATCCCTATCAGGTCATGAACCGGGGGCAATATTACCGGCTGCTGACATCCGGGTTTCTGCACGCCGACTGGGGCCACCTGCTGTTCAACATGCTGAGTCTGTATTTTTTCGGCGGTTTTATCGAGCAGGTTTTTGCCTACCTGTTTGGTGGCAACGGCGGGCTGTATCTGATTGGCTTTTATTTAGTCGGAATTGTTGTGTCTGATATTCCAACGTTGCTGAAGCACCGGAACAACCCCAGCTATAACTCACTGGGCGCGTCGGGGGGCGTATCGGCCATTTTGTTTGCGGCTATCCTGTTCCGGCCCCTAACGCCGATCTACTTGTTCTTCATTCCGATTGGCATTCCCGGCTTTATTTTCGGAGCGTTATATCTGGCATATTCCTACTACGAAGCCCGGCGTGGCTACGGCAACGTGAATCACGACGCGCACTTTTACGGAGCTGTGTTCGGTGTGTTGTTTATGATTGTGGTATACCCCGAAGTAGTGCCGCAGTTCTTCGATCAGGTGTCGGGCTGGCGGCTTTTCTAAACCATGTTTAAGTTACTCGCACAGCCGTACCCAACCGAAGAATCGCTACGACGCCGATTGCTGAAATCATTTACTATTGGGGCGTTTGTGGGCCTGTTCTTGTTGCTTTTTCAGCCGTTTGGTATCGATGACTGGCAAACCGATGCCAAAGTCTGGAAAGTGCTGGGTTTTGGAGCCGTAACGTTGGCGGTGTTGCTGCTGAACTGGTTTGCGCTGCCTGCGTTGTTTCCCCGGTTCTTCTCAGATGCTCAATGGACCGTTGGCCGCGAAATTGTGCGGGTATTGTCGTTCATTCTGGCGATTGCGATTGGTAACGGGCTATACATGAACTGGCTGTTCAACCGGCATCCTACAATTGGGAGCTGGCTTTGGATAATTGGCGTTACATTTCTGATTGGCATCTTCCCCACGGTTGGGTCTATCATGCTCAACTACATTATTCAATTGCGTCGCTACAGCCGCTCAGCCGCCACGCTTAACCCAGTTGCACACAACACCGCCGAATCAACACTCCAAACCGAAACGGCATCGCCCCCGCCCCTGAGCGATACGCTGACATTATTGGCTGACAATGAAAAAGATACGCTGACGCTCGAACCGGCTAAGTTGCTCTTTATCGAATCAAGCGATAATTACTGCACGGTCGTTTATCTGAAAAACGACAAGCCCGCCAAGGTTCTGCTACGAAGCAGCCTGAGCCGCATGGCCGACCAAATTCAGCGACCCCACATTGTTCGCTGCCACCGGTCTTATATCGTTAACCTCGACCGGGTAGAGCGCGTGACGGGCAACGCGCAGGGCTACAAACTACACCTCCTCGACGGGCAGTTTGCCTTGCCTGTTTCGCGTCAGTACAACGATACGCTCGTAGCCGAACTGAAGGCGTTGTAATTCACCTTTGTCATTCGTCCCAACCCACGTTCTTCTTTGCCAAATGCCCCAAACGGTGCCGTTTGGCCCTATTTTTTGTTCGGAGTTTCTGAGCCGCTGTACGTTTGCATCATCAACCGCAACCAACAAAACGGCTATGAACACGCTGCTCACTATTCTCCTCATCACCCATATTGCTACTGGCTTTACGGCCCTGCTGGTGGGACTGATTCCAATGTTTGCTACGAAAGGCAGCCAACTGCACAACCGAGCCGGGCTGGTCTTTGTCTATTGTATGATTGCCGTGACTCTCACGGCCTTGCTGTTGTGTGTGTTGCAGCCGTTTAAGATGATGCGGCTATTTCTGACAGGCATTGCTGTATTCAGTTTCTACCTGAGCATGACCGGCTGGCGGGCCACCAAACAAAAAAACGGGCAGGTGGCTGCTTTCGACCACTGGCTGACATACATAACGCTCGCTGTCAGCGCGGGTATGATTGGTTTTGGCGTGTATCTACTGGTATTGAATGGGCCTGTTTTTCTGCCGATTGTCTTTACATTCTTCGGTTTTCTTACCCTCCGATTCGCCGTTGAAGATTATCGTAAACAACGCAGACCCGCTCAGAAAATGCATCGGAGGGTCGCACCCTGGTATTTTCAGCATTTCACTCGAATGGGAGGGGCATATATTGCTTCGTTTACGGCGGCATTGGTCACCAACATTGGCCGCGTGTTGCCCGATGATGCCCCCGATTGGGTAGGTACGGTGGCCTGGATTGCGCCGAGTATACTTGGCGGACTAATTATTGGCCGAACGGTGCGCTATTACCTGACGAAGTTCAAGCTGACCCGGTAATCGACTACGAAACCAGTAGCCGACTGACTACTGGCAACGCCAGTTCGGCCCACTGTCGCATCTGTTTACCAGAGTAATGCAGACCATCGCTGGTAAACTGCGAGTCTACGCCCGGCGTGGGCTCACTTGCTGCCCGGCGCGTGGTGGGCGTAATGTCCACGAAGGCTACAGCGGCCCGGCGGCATTCTTCCTGCGCGATGGCATTGAACTGGTCAATCTCCTGCGCGATTTTGGCCCGGTCGCGGTCGCTGGCAAAAGGTGAAACGCCCCAGTCGGGAATCGATAGCACGAACACACGACTGGCCCGCCCCCCCGCAAACTGAATAGCCGTTTGCAGCAACGCCCGAAACTCGGCACGGTAACGCGCCCGCGACTGGCCCCGGTACTGATTGTTAACGCCAATCAGCAGCGATACTAATTCATAGGTTTTCTGATTACCGCTTTTCTCGATGGCTTCCTGCAATTCAGCCGTAGTCCAGCCAGTATGGGCAATGATGTCGGGGTTGGAGATGGCCGTGCCACTGTCGCGCAACAGCCCGGCCAACTGAACCGGCCACCGCTCAACCTCTAACGCACCCTCGCCAATGGTGTACGAATCGCCGAGCGCGAGGTAGTCAGAACCATCTGAACCAGGATTAGCCAAGATTTTCGGGATTAAACAAGATTCTAAACTAAAACCGCTAACATTCAAAAGTGTCAGGAATAAAACAAGATTCAACAGTTTACAAGCGAAGCGCATAAATCTTGTTTAATCCCGAAAATCCTGGCTAATCCTGGTTCAGAAGAAACGCCTTAATAAACGGGTCTAAATCGCCATCGAGTACGGCATCGGTGTTGGAAGTTTGGTGGCCGGTGCGGTGGTCTTTCACGCGCCGGTCGTCGAGCACATAGCTGCGAATCTGCGAACCCCACTCAATTTTCTGCTTCCCGGCTTCTACTTCGGCACGGGCTGCGTTGCGTTTCTGCACTTCGATTTCGTAGAGTTTCGATTTCAACAGCCGCATCGCCACCTCTTTATTCTGCAATTGCGAACGTTCCTGCTGGCACTCGATTATCAGCCCCGAAGGCCGGTGCCGCAACCGAACTGCCGTTTCCACCTTATTGACGTTCTGCCCACCGGCCCCGCCCGACCGGAACGTATCCCAGTCAATATCAGCCAGATTAACCTCAATGTTAATGGTATCATCAACGAGCGGGTAGGCAAACACCGACGCAAAGGACGTGTGCCGCCGGGCGTTGGAATCGAACGGCGATACGCGCACAAGCCGGTGAACGCCATTTTCCGATTTCAGAAACCCATATGCCAGCGGCCCATCGACCTCAATTGTGGCTGATTTGATGCCTGCCGTGTCGCCTTCCTGATAATCGACCTGTTTGAGGCTATAACCGTGTTTTTCGGCCCAGCGCATGTACATCCGGTAGAGCATGTCGGCCCAGTCCTGGCTTTCGGTGCCGCCCGCTCCGGCGTTGATTTCGAGTACTGCGCTCAACTGGTCTTCTTCGTTGCCGAGCATTTTTTTGAGTTCAAGATCGTCGAGCGTTTCGGCTACCTTGCGGCCTTCGGCGTCTACTTCTTCTTCGGTTACTTCCCCGGCTTCGTAAAACTCAAACAGCGTTTCGAGGTCACCAAACTGACTGTTCAGTTTATCGTATCCCGTTGTCCAGCCTTTTAGCACACGAACCTGTTTCATCACGCCCTCGGCGCGGGCGGCATCGGTCCAGAATTCGGGCTGGAACGTCTGCTGTTCGAGTTCAGCTAATTGCTCTTTTTTAGTATCGTAGTCAAAGATACCTCCCCAGAGCCTCTATTCTGGCCCTCAAGTCGGTCAACTGGTCAGTTGTCATGAACTTGTCTTGTGTTAGTTAGAAAGTTGTGATACAGAGATGCACGAAGGAAGCACAGAGATACGCAGAGAAATTTAAAAACTTTGTGTATCTCCGTGTCTTCTCCGTGTATCTCTGTGTCACAACCACAAAGATAGAACAAAAGCAGCGGGGGGCGTTGTTTCGGGGAAGCCCGCAAACCAACTTTTCGCTATACCTTTGCGTTCTCAAAATAGCATACGTGACCGCTGCGAACAGGTTTACGCAGCACACACTTTTCAGTATACATTCTTCATTTTTCACTTATAAAAATGGCTTCACAGTACGATGTTATCGTGGTAGGTAGCGGACCGGGCGGATACGTTGCCGCCATTCGGGCTTCGCAGTTGGGTATGAAAACCGCCGTGATCGAGCGCGAAAGTCTCGGCGGCATTTGCCTCAACTGGGGCTGTATTCCAACCAAAGCCCTGTTGAAATCAGCGCAGGTTTTTGAATATATCAAACACGCCGGCGACTACGGCATCACGGTACAGGGCGAATCGCAGGCCGATTTTGGGGCCGTTATCAAACGGAGTCGGGGTGTAGCCGATAGCATGAGCAAGGGTGTACAGTTCCTGATGAAGAAAAATAAAATCGACGTTCTCAACGGCGTCGGTAAAGTGAAAACCGGCAAAAAAGTTGAAGTAACCGGTCCCGACGGTAAAGCCACCGACTACGAAGCCAAGCACATTATCATTGCCACCGGAGGCCGCGCCCGCCAACTGCCTGCCGTACCCATCGACGGCGAAAAAGTGATTGAGTACCGTAAGGCCATGACGCTCGAAAAAAGACCCGATTCGATGGTTATTATCGGTTCGGGAGCCATTGGCGTCGAGTTTGCTTACGTGTATGCCAGCATGGGTACGAAGGTGACAATCATTGAATTCCTGCCCAACATTGTGCCGGTTGAAGACGAAGACATCTCGAAAGAACTGGCGAAGCAGTACAAGAAAATGGGCGTTCAGCTTTTCACCAATTCGGAAGTCACAAAAGTAGATACGAGCGGCAAAGGCTGCGTTGTAACGGCCAAAACCCCCGATGGTGAGAAGACGTTTGAAGCCGATGTCGTGTTGTCGGCAGCGGGCGTGGTTGCCAACATCGAAAATATTGGCCTGGAAGATGTCGGCATTAATACCGACCGGGGCAAAATCGTAACCGACGATTACTACCGCACAAACGTAGAAGGTTACTACGCTATCGGCGACTGCACCAAAGGGCAGGCACTGGCGCACGTAGCGTCGGCAGAAGCCATTATCTGTGTCGAAAAAATTGCCGGATTGCCGCACGTTGAGCCGTTGAACTACAACAATATTCCGGGTTGCACGTACTGTACACCCGAAATTGCGTCGGTAGGTTATACCGAAAAAGCGGCCCGCGAAGCCGGTTACGATCTGAAAGTAGGGAAGTTTCCGTTCACCGCGTCAGGTAAGGCCAAAGCTGCTGGCGCACCCGAAGGGTTTGTAAAGGTAATTTTCGACGCCAAATACGGTGAGTTCTTAGGTGCTCACTTCATCGGCGCGAACGTGACGGAGATGATTGCCGAGGTGGTAGCTGCCCGTCGGTTAGAAACCACGGGAGAGGAAATTTTGAAAGCCGTTCATCCGCACCCCACCATGTCGGAAGCCATTAAAGACGCTACCGAAGCAGCATACGGCGAGGCTATTCACCTGTAAGGTTTAGTCTAAACGCAGAGTGGCGGAGGTTGCACAGAGTACACAGAGCTTAAATCAAACACGCTGTGTACTCTGCGCAACCTCCGCCACTCTGCGTTTGAACTCTTAACTCAGGTACTTCAGTTTCACTACTTCTTTCGGGTCTAAGAACCGCCATTTGCCGCGCGGCAGCTCTTTCTTCGTCAGTCCGGCAAACATAGTGCGGTCGAGCCGGGTAACTTCATATCCGAAATGCTCGAATATCCGGCGCACAATGCGGTTGCGACCCGAATGAATTTCAATGCCAATTACGTGTGCGTCGGGTGTTACAATGCTAAGCGCGTCGGGCTTGATGGGGCCATCTTCGAGTTCGATGCCCTTGCGGATGGCTTCAAAATGCTCTTCCGTCAGTGACTTATCGATTTCTATCTGATAAATCTTCTTCACCTCATTTGATGGGTGCGTCAGTTTGTCGGCCAGTTCACCATCATTGGTAAGCAGCAGCAGACCCGTGGTGTTGCGGTCTAAGCGGCCTACGGGGTAAATGCGATAACTCCCTACGTCAGCAACCAACTCCATCACCGTTCGGCGATCTTCGGGGTCGTCGGTAGTAGTGATGTAATCTTTCGGCTTATTGAGCAGTACATACACAAACCGTTGCTGGCTTAGCAGTTTCGTGCCATATTTCACCGTGTCGCCATCTTTTACCTTGAAGCCCAACTCGGTTATAACTTTGCCATTGACGGTAATGTCGCCCCGGAGAATAAGCTCTTCGGCTTCCCGACGCGAACAAACGCCTGAATTAGCAATATATCGGTTCAGGCGAATCAGACCGTCCTGCGCGGCTGTCCGAACTGGCTGATCGGTGGGCTGTGCCGCTTTGGCGTCGCGTTTGTCGCGGTATTTGTCGCTGGTTTTTTTACCACGGCGGTCGTCCTGACCATATTGCTCATGACGACGTTGTGCCAGTTCGTAGTTGGGCACTTTATCGTAATCGCCCACGCGCCGGTCGCCCGATGCCCTGCGTTGAGCCGGTGTAAAGCGCGACGATTCGTCATCGTTCCGATTGGTAGTTGTGCGGTCATCGTTCCGGCGGGGCTCGCTCCGACGTTCATTCTGGCTTTCAAAGCGGTTGCGCTCGTCGGCTTCCCGATTAAAACCACCTACCCGTTTGAAACGGGGATTTTCGTCCCGCCCGCCCCGGTCGAAACGAGGTTTATCGTCGCGGTTGAAACGTGGTTTATCAGTACGGTCATTGTCTCGGCTGAACCGGGGTCGCTCTGTACGCTCTGAATCCCGGTTGAAGCGCGGTTTCTCATCGCGATTGTTATCGGCCTGACGTGGGCGGTCATCGCGGTTAAAACGGGGCCGATTATCGCTCCGTTCAAAACGCGGTTTGTCATCGCGTGAGGGCCGCTCGTCCCGACTGAAACGCGGTTTGTCATCCCGATTGAAACGCGGCTTATCGTCGCGGCTGCTCCGGTCAGGCCGGGGTTGTTCGCTGCGTTCGTCGCGCCGGAAACGCGGTTTATTCGTATCGTTATCGCGGTTGAATCGATTCGGGGCATTGGTTTGCCGGTCGTTGTCGCGGCCAAAACGTGGTTTGTCGTCCCGATTGAAACGCGGTTTATCGTCGCGTCGGTCGTTGCTTCGCTCAAACCGTGGCCGTTCGTCCGGGCGGTTGGTATCACGGCTAAACCGGGGTTTGTCGTCGTTGTTCCGGCGCGGGCGGTCATTGCGGTCACTATCGCGCGCTAAGCGGGGGCGGCTGTTGCCGGTACGGTCGTCATCCCGACGGCCAGAAGAACGTTCATTTCGCCGGGGCGCATCGTCCCGTTGGCGGTCGTTCTTATCAAAATCCTGATTCATGGAATAATACAGTAAATAGTACTGTGAAGGAAAGCGAACATGCTGATTATCAGTCTCACGACTGTTATGCAAGTCAAAAAGGGATGCAAAGATACTGCTTTTTACAGGAACCACACGGTAGTGGTTGTGCGCAGAACGTAATTTTTACAGAAAACAATCCAGGACCGCTGATGGTCGTTAGCGATATAGTGCCGAAGACAGTGCTTCGGCTGTAAAATAGTTTTCCTACCTACAGCCGAAGTACTGTCTTCGGTGCTATATCCTACTATGCCCCACCCGACACGTACACCCATTTACACCCCCGACCGCCGAACCAGCGACCAGTCGCTCCTGAAAAAATACATGGACTGGCTGTTTATCAAAAAGGGCCTGTATTTCCGAGATTATGACGACCTCTGGGATTGGTCGGTTACTGACCTCGAAGATTTTTGGGAGAGTATCTGGCAGTTCTTCGACGTACAGAGCCATACGCCCTACAACCAGGTAATTTACCGACCTACCAATGCCGATATGATTGGTACTGAATGGTTTGTAGGGGCAACTGTCAACTACGCCGAACATATTTTCCGGCACAAAACGTCACAGCGGCCTGCTATCGTTTTCGCATCTGAGCGGTCGGTGGAGCGGGGGCAGCGGCTCTCGGCTCTGTCGTGGGACGAACTCGAACGGCAGGTAGTAGCCGTGTCGACCTGGCTCCGGCAGCAGGGCGTGGGCGTGGGCGACCGTGTGGTGGCCGTGTTGCCCAACATTCCTGAAGCCGTTGTGGCTTTTCTGGCAACCAACGCCATAGGAGCGGTGTGGTCGAGTTGTTCGCCCGATTTTGGCACGGCCAGTGTGGTTGATCGGTTTCAGCAGATTGAACCCAAGGTGTTGATTGCTGCCGATGGCTATACCTACAACGGCAAACCAATTGATAAAACCGACGCGATGCGCGAACTGCGCCTTAGCTTACCTTCGCTGCAACGGGTTGTGTGGGTGCCATTTCTGGATGTAGAGAACCGGCTCGAACGCAGCGTACTGTGGCACGATGTGCTGGAAACAGCTGCGCCCGACGAGCTTGATTTTGAACCAGTGCCCTTCAATCACCCCATTTGGGTGCTATACTCATCGGGTACAACGGGCAAACCGAAAGCAATTACGCATAGTGTGGGCGGCTGTTTGCTCGAACACCTTAAAGTGCTGACCCTGCATCAGGACGTGCGCGTGGGCGAACGCTATTTCTGGTACTCGACCACCGGCTGGATGATGTGGAATTTCGCGGTAGGTTCTATGCTCGTTGGAGCCACGCTCGTGCTGTATGAGGGCGCGGCTGGTTATCCTGATCTAAACATACTCTGGAATCTGGCCGAGGCTGGGCGGGTCAATCACTTTGGCGGTGGTGCGGCCTACTATTTAGCCTGTTTGCGGGCGGGCATTTCACCGCGCAACACGTTA
Source organism: Spirosoma montaniterrae (assembly GCF_001988955.1). Classification (NCBI taxonomy): domain Bacteria; kingdom Pseudomonadati; phylum Bacteroidota; class Cytophagia; order Cytophagales; family Cytophagaceae; genus Spirosoma; species Spirosoma montaniterrae. The sequence continues at coordinate 5,726,033 of NZ_CP014263.1, forward strand.
TCACTCAGTCAGCTACGCAGCATAGGCTCAACCGGATCACCCCTGCCGTCCGAAGGATTTCAATGGATTTATGAGTCGGTGAAGCCGAACGTCTGGCTGATTTCATTTAGTGGTGGCACCGATGTTTGCAGTGGTTTTGTGGGTGGAAATCCGATGTTGCCCGTTTATGAAGGCGAAATCCAGTGCCGGTTGCTGGGTTGTAAAGTCGATGCCTTCGACGCCAACGCTCAGCCTGTGCGCAACGAACTGGGCGAAATGGTGATTCTGGAACCCATGCCTTCCATGCCGATCTTTTTCTGGAATGATCCCGGCAATGAACGCTACCGCTCCAGCTACTTTGCCGAGTACCCCGGCATCTGGCGGCACGGCGATTTTATCCGCATCACAGAGCGCAACGGCGTAATTATCTATGGTCGCTCCGATGCTACGCTGAATCGTGATGGCGTCCGTATTGGCACCGCTGAAATTTACAGCGCGGTCGAAAGCCTGCCCGATGTTGCTGATAGTCTGGTGATTGGCCTGGAGCAACCGGGCGGGAAGTATTTTATGCCGCTGTTTGTGGTGCTGCGCGACGGAACCACCCTGACCGACGACTTGGTGAAACAAATCAAACAAACCCTTCGGAATCAGTTCAGCCCGCGCCATGTGCCCGACGCCGTCTACCAGATCAGTGAAGTGCCGTATACAATCAGCGGTAAAAAACTGGAAACACCGGTCAAGAAAATTTTGTCGGGCATGGATGCGTCGTTGGCAACCAGCCGCGACACGCTGCGTAACCCGGCATCACTCGATCAGTTCACGGAATTTGTGCTGGAGCGAAAAAGTTGATAAGCCAATTTAAGTCCGGTACACGGCTATAGAAAAGCGTTTTAGCGGCTCAAAAACTGCTCATGCAACGCCACAACCTGCGGGAGCAACAGCGTATGCTCATCATTCACCAATACGTAATCCGCAATTTTCAGCCGGTCGTCGTCGCTGACCTGCCGGTCGATGATGTTGCGGATTTCGGTTTCTGACCGGTGCGGGTCGCGCTGTCGGATGCGCTCGATCCGTAAGTCGACGGGGGCCGTTACCACGATGACGGCGTCTATACCGTGACCCGGATTAGCGGCTCCCATCAGCGCGGCTTCTTTTACAACATACGGCTTGTCAGCGTGTTGGTTAACCCACGCGGCTGTATCGGCCCATACGCGCGGATGAATCACGGCGTTCAGTTGCGTCAGCAAATTGGGGTCGGCAAATACCTGCGACGCCACCCATGCCCGGTTATAACGTCCGAGCGGATCATACGCCTGATTGCCCAGTACGCGCCGGACATCGGCTTTCAGAATTGGGTCGTGTTCAGTAAGCCACTTAGCCCGCTCGTCAGCGTAATACACGGGCACACCGAGCGTCTCAAACACCCGGCACACCACGCTTTTCCCGGACCCAATGCCGCCCGTTACGCCGATCTGGAGCATTTTTGAGTGATTGACTGACTGACTGACTGACTGATTGATTGAATGAATGAATGAATGATTGAATGAATGAGCCTTCGCACCCCATTCAATCATTCAATCAATCAGTCAGTCAACCACTCTATTTTGGTGAAAGCAACTCGCCTACTTCAAAGCTCACCGACACTTTGTCGGCAGATGCGCGGAGAAGTGGGTGCTTAAATTGATTGACGGGTAATTCGTTGTCGTAGTTATCAGAAATTCGTTTGCCCGGAATCCGAATCAGCAGCGTATCAGACAAACCGCGCACGAGTCGTTCGGGACCTTCTATCTCAATGGTGCGGGGCGTCAGATTAATTTGGCTCGACACCACAAAACGGGGCGACAAATTGATATGTATACTGTCGGGGATGAGCCGGATTGTTCTGGTCATGCGTCGCTCGAAATGCATTTCGAGCGTGTCGGCCACTACGTAATTGACGCGTAGTTTCTTGGCTTGTTCGGCTAAGGTTGCTGCCAGCGAAGCCGTATTGATAACCGACGCCTGAATTGGGTCTTTGACAACATAATCGACCGGCTCTGTGCGAAACGGTAGCCACGAATGCCGAAGCAATCCCCAGCCATCGCTCGATACGTTGACCATCACGGTGCGGGGCAGGGGCGTAGTTGGAATGAACTTCGATTCGTTGTAAACGAAGTGAATCGGATAGTCAACGTTCAGGGTATAGCCGCTTTTATTGAGCGCATTCAGTAACCAGAATAGGGCAGCCGCTCCCAAACAAAGCAGGAAGCGGGTTGGCTGAAACGGACGAGCGTTCGACGGAGTATTCACAGAAAAAGGCTTGTTTATACCCCACCCCAACCCCTCCCCGTTAGGGAGGGGCTTCCGCTGGAAGCATCTATGCTTAGCCCCACCCTAACGGGGAGGGGTTGGGGTGGGGTGTTTTTATTCTGTTGCTTCCGTTTTAGCAGTCGCTTCGCGCGAGATGGACGATTTCTCGAAGGTCATCTTCACGCCTTTGTCGACTTCGAGTGTTACGGTTGTACCATCGACCGAGGCTACGCGGCCATGCAAACCACCAATTGTCACCACGTTATCGCCTTTCTTCAGATTATCGACAAACGTTTTCTGGTCTTTCTGTTTCTTCTGTTGCGGGCGAATCATAAAGAAATAAAAGACACCAATGATGGCTACCCAAAGCAGCACATTGTAGATCATTGGCGTGTTCGACCCTGCCGGGGCCTGTAGCAAAACTGCGTACATAAGTCAGGTAGATTAAGATGTTTTGACGGAGTCAGGTCTGGGGTTGACCATCGCTTTGAATTGCAGGTCGGTCATGGCCGGGTCTGTATTGGCAAAGATGGTAATCGTTTTATTTTGCTGACCCATTTTACCCCGGCTGTTGAACCGCACTTTCACCGATGAACTTTCGCCGGGGGCCACCGGTTCGCGGGGCCATTCGGGCGTAGTGCAGCCGCATGAAGCGGTGATGTTGTTGATAATCAGTGGAAACTTGCCAGTGTTCGTGAACTTGAACACGTGTTCAGCAGTATCACCTTCTATCATGTTGCCGAAGTCGTAAATGCCTTTTTCTGCGAACGTGATTTTAGGCAATTTGTCTGAGATCGTAGCTTGAGCCGATTCGCCCTGTTGCCGGTTATCGCAGCCGACCAGGGTTAATCCGCCGAGAAGAAGCAGGAAGAGGTACTGTTTCATAGCAGTGTTCTCAGTGAACAGTCATCAACCAACAGCCAACAGTTGGTCGAAACGTACAGTTTCGCTGTTGGTTGTTGGTTGATGACTGTTCACTGCTTAGGCGTTTTGCTGTTTAATCTGGGCCATGAGCCGGTCAACGTCTTCGAGCAGGCGTTCGGCTTTTTCACGGGCGTCGTTTACAACGCGCTGCCCTTCATTTTTCGACAAATTTTCGGGCAGGTCTGCTGAAGTCATCAGTTCGTTGAGCAGTTGCTCCAACTGTTCGCGGTACTTCGAGAGCCGGAACGACAGCCGGTCGCGCGTGACCATGCCCTTTTCGGGCGCGAACAACATACCAATCGCCGTGCCGACCCCAATGCCGACCAGCATAAACGTTACATCACGAGCAATGCGGTTCATCGTTATAAGAGTTGTAGTGTTGTAAGGTTGGATAGTTATAAGGTTGTTGTGCTGAGTCTGGCATAACTTTACAACTTTATAACAATATAACCTTACAACTCACTTGTTATCTAAAAGGCCCCGTCCGCTTTTCCGCAGGCGACCCGACGCTTGCAGCTTCTCGGAGAGGTTATCTAAAATTCCATTGACAAACTTACCGCTTTTGGGCGTACTGTACGACTTTGCCAGTTCGATATATTCGTTAATGGTCACTTTCACGGGAATGTTTGGGAAGCTAAGTAGCTCACAAACTGCCAGTTTCAGAATAATCATATCCAGCATTGCCACGCGTTCAACGTCCCAGTTTTGCAGTTGGTCGGCCAGCATGGTTTCATAGTCGTCGTTGTTATCGATAAAATTATCGAACAATGTGGTCAGGAAACGCTCATCCTCTTCCCAGTCGTCGGTCAGCGGTTCGAGTTTCAGCCCACCCGCGCTCGTTGCCGATTTGAGCGTTCGGATTGCCAGCCCGCGTACAACTTCGCTGTTTTCGGCCCAGCTCAAATCAATTTCGGCCAGAAAATCGCGAATAATTTCGTGCTTGAACACCAACGTGCGAAGTACGTACTGAATTAACGTCTGATCTTCGTCTGGCGTATGCGTTTTCTGTTCGCAATAGGCGCGGTAGGTCTCGTCGGTTTTCAGCACTTCGCGCAGGGCTTTGCGAATAAACCCCAACTCGTCGGCCCACGAAACGCCGTGGCGAACGGCTTCGTTTTGCAGCGGCTGATGCGCGGCCAACGCCTGCACCACCGTGTTGTCGTTCAGCGTCGATGCAAATGGGAAGGGGGTTTCGTCAACATCGCGGTACTGCCGTTCACTATCGATACGGGCGGCATGGCCCAACTCAACCAGCAGCAATAAAATACGCAGGTAATCTTCGTAGATGCCATTCACCTGCCGAATCATCATCTGGGCGAGGTGTTGACGGTCTTTTTTAGCGCGGATGCGGTAGAATAGCAGCCCGTCGTTAGCGGCTTTCAGGACGCTGGCGGGCGCGTCGTCGTCCTGAGCGGGCTGATTGGTTTTAACGGCTTCTTCAAACAGCAGACCCGCCAGTTTACGATACCCTTCCAGTTGCGGCTTATTCTGCGGCTTCATGGAGTTGAGATCGGGTTGAAACAGATCGGCGATGCCATCGAGGGCTAATTGCTGGTTTGAAGCCCGCGCCTGTTCGAGCGCGTACACGGCCTGCATTACTTTAATACGAAGGAGTCGCCGGTTCAACATGGTGTTTCTGCGGAGTTAGTTTGCCGATAAATAAAAGAACATCTGAAATTGCGGGCGCAAAGATACGAATTTTTCCCCGCCCAACCGTGTTCCCCTGAAAAACGCGGCCTGTTTGTGAAAGCACTTTCCTACCTCAATAAATATCTCCTCAAATACAAATGGTATCTGATTTGGGGAACGGTATTTACAATTATATCCAACCTCTTCGGCATTTTTCCGGCGCAACTGGTTCGATACGCGCTCGACCTCGTTCGCGAAACCCTCGACGTGTATTACCTCTATGATCAGTCGCCGTTGCAGGCGTCGCTCTATGATGTTTTTGCATTCAGTTTGTTGCTGTTTGCGGGTGGCACGCTCGTGATGGCGTTACTGAAAGGCTTTTTCCTGTTTTTGGTGCGCCAAACGCTTATCGTGATGTCGCGGCACGTAGAATACGACCTGAAAAACGAAATCTACGACCACTACCAAACGCTGCCGCTCAGTTTTTACCGCCAGCACAACACGGGCGATTTGATGGCCCGCATTTCGGAAGACGTGGGAAAGGTGCGGATGTACATCGGGCCAAGTATTATGTACGGCCTGAACCTGATAGTGCTGTTCATTCTGGTTATCACCTACATGGTTAGCATTAACGCCCGGTTGTCGCTGTACGTGCTGCTGCCGTTGCCAGTGCTATCGGTCGCAATTTATTTAGTCAATAACATCATCATTCGGCGGTCGGAAGAAATTCAGCGCAGCTTATCGAAGTTATCGACGTATGTGCAGGAAGCGTTTTCGGGTATTCGCGTGCTGAAAGCGTTTGTACAGGAAGAAAATTCGGCGCAGAAGTTTGAACTCGAAAGCGATCAGTACCGCCAGAAATCGCTCGGCCTGACCCGCGTCGATTCGCTGTTTTTCCCGATTGTTGCCATTCTGGTGGGTCTGAGCAACGTGCTTGTCGTGTATGTGGGCGGGCAGGAAATTCTGGCCGGTCGGCTCACTCCGGGCAACATCACCGAGTTCATTCTGTACGTCAATATGCTGACATGGCCCGTGATGGCCCTCGGCTGGACCACGAGCCAAACCCAACGGGCCGCAGCCTCGCAGGAGCGCATCAACGAGTTTCTGAATATCAGAACTGACATCGTTTCTAAGAAAAACATAACCCATACCATTCAGGGCGAAATCGAGTTTAAAAACGTGCGGTTCGTGTATCCTGATTCGGGCATTGTGGCCGTCAAAAACTTCTCGATGCACGTGCGGGCGGGCGAAACCGTCGCCATTCTGGGTACAACGGGTTCGGGCAAAAGTACGCTGGCGAACCTGCTCACGCGGATGTATGACGTGAGTGCAGGCGAGATTTGTATCGACGGGGTTTCGATTCAGGATTACAACCTGACCAACCTGCGCGAACAGATGGGCTACGTGCCGCAGGATGTGTTCCTGTTCTCTGAAACCATCAGCAACAACGTGCGCTTTGGCAAACCCGACCTGCCGCAGGCCCGCGTCGAACAGGCCGTGCGCGACGCCGATTTGTACCAAAACGTGGTCGATTTTCCTGAAGGCTTTGAAACACGGGTAGGCGAACGGGGCGTTACGTTGTCGGGGGGGCAGAAGCAGCGGCTGAGCATTGCCCGCGCCATTGCCCGCAACCCAAAGATTCTGATCCTGGACGATTGTCTGTCGGCGGTGGATACCAACACCGAAAACATCATTTTGAACAATCTCCGGCGCATCATGGCCGACCGCACGTCGGTGGTGATTTCGCACCGCGTTTCGTCGGCCAAACTCGCCGACTACATCATCATGCTCGATGATGGTGCAATTGTTGAAGAAGGCACCCACGACGACCTCCTGGCCCGCAACGGTGCGTACCGCGAACTCTACGACAAGCAGTTGCAGACGGAGGAGGTGTAGATTTATAGATGAGTACGAAGAAAATCGTCAAACAGCATAATGCGACGAAACCCTCTTGAGCGAGCTTCTCTATAGATAGGTTGGTCGCGTGTGAGCAGAACGCCGTTTAGTTGAATAGCTAAAGCCAGATAAGCTACGTCTTTCGGGTCTGTTTCTCCTATCAATCGTGTGGATTCACGCAAGGCATAATCACTCAAATAGTAAGTAGGCAGAATAGTAAGTGGTTGAAAAATAGCAATCGTGAACCGCTTTAGTTCATCATCTTTAAGCTTTGATTTGTTGATAATTGTTTCGCTGTACTTCTCTATTTCAGTCAGGGCGAATTGCGGCAGCAATGGGTTAAGTTGCTGGAAAACAGTTTTATAAAAACTCTTACCGCTAATCAACGCGCCCATTAAAACATTCGCGTCAATTATATAACTCATTTGGGTAAAACAAATTTATGTTTCTCCTGTTCCCATGCTTGCTGCCGGGCCGTTTGCCAGGCCGGGTCATGCATAGGGTCTTCGTCTGACAACTCCTGGAGAATTGCCATAGCAGCAATTTTCATTTCCAGATGCGCTGCTGAATCGCTCAATAAATTTTTAACAAGATCATAGCCCAGGGTTTCCACTACGCTGTCTTCTACTTCGATTGTGACCTGCATAAACTCAATTAGTTTTGTACTCGCTTCTTTAACAGTGCCAATGGTAGTTTTTGTGCTAAGTTTACATAAAAAGCATTAAAAAGTATGAATCCCCGCGTCTGGTTCAAAAGCATTTCGCTCGAAAACGTCCGCTCGTTCGGTACGAAGCAGACCATCTATTTCACCGAAAACGGCAAGCCCGATGGGAAAACCGCCCGCTGGAACGTGATTCTGGGCGATAACGGCACGGGGAAAACGACGGTGTTGAAGGGGTTGTGCATGGCTACGGGCAATTATTGGAACGATTCAGATGCGTTGTTTTTCCGGCGGTTCTCTCGCGAAAGCCCGCAAATAGAATGTGTTGCCGATAAAGATGGCGGTGAGGTAAAACTTGATAAATTTTGGATTAGTTATGGTGCGATGAGAAATGGTGAGTATGTCCATTCTGCTAATTACTCAGCCGGTCATAAGGTGAAAGCTGACCTTTTATTAACCGCATACGGAGCCGCCCGAGCTGCAACATCGCTCTCTCCATCACTGTCACAACAGCAAAACAATGTTCAGAACCTTTTTATAGATGGGAGTCCTTTATTGAATCCTGAGCAGTGGCTACTAAACGCTGAATTGGCTGCTAAACAGAGTGATGATAAGCAAAACTATTATGACCGTGTTAAAAAATCGCTGGAAAAATTATTTGAGGGGGAAGTTATAGGTATAGAATCTAAAACTAACTATTACAGCACAAATGTATATTTCAAAACTCACTACGGAGAAGTTCGCCTTCACGAACTAAGCCTCGGCTACAAAACGCTTATCGCATGGATGGTCGATTTTGCTAAAGGCTTGTTCGACCGCTACCCCGACAGCGAAGACCCGCTGGCCGAACCTGCCGTTTGTTTGGTCGATGAAATTGATTTGCATTTGCATCCGAAGTTTCAGCGCACCATTATTCAGTTTTTGACCGAGACATTTCCAAACACGCAGTTCATTGTTACGGCGCATAGCCCGCTGATTGTGCAATCAGCAGAAGACGCCAATATTATTTTGCTGAAACGCGAAGGCGACGAAACCCGCGTGGTGCAGGGAATGGAAGTGCATAGCTGGCGGATCGATCAGATTTTAAGTAGTGATTTGTTTGGCGGAATCAGTACCCGCCCGCCCGAAACCGAAACAAAAATGCAACGTCGGCGGGCGTTGCTGCTCAAAGACGGGCGTACCGAAGAGGAAGACAAAGAATTGGCCCAACTGGAAGAAGAATTGGGTATGCTGACGGCTTCGGAATCGGAAGAAGCTTTAAAAGCATTGCAACTGATTAATAAAGCTTTGCCCCATTAACGCCTGTGATTAAGCTTGATAAAACTACCGTAATAGTACCAACAATTTTAGCGGCAGGTGGGAGAGGGGAAAAGGCTGTAGACAAACTGAAAGCTGCGTTCGATTCGGGAAATACCACGTTTGATTTTGAGTCGGCCATCTACGGTCATGCATCGGTCAAAGAGACCTTGAAACTGTTATAGCACGATAAATGCTGTTTTTGCGAGACCCGCATCAGTCATGTCGAACATGGCGACGTAGAGCATTTCAGGCCCAAAGCTGGTTATCAGGTAAATGAAGCGCAGTTACTGGTGAAGCCAGGTTATTACTGGCTGGCCTATGATTTTGAGAATCTGTTTTTTTGCTGTCAGATTTGCAATCAGGTCTATAAGAAAAACTATTTCCCACTGGCCGACGAAAGCAAACGCGCCAACTCGCATCATGACGATCATACGCTTGAAGAAAGTTTGATCCTGCATCCGGCTTTCGATGCAATTGATGAACACTTGACGTTCGAGGCAGAAATTGCCAAGCCTAAAAACGGTTCGCGCAAAGGAACCGAAACCATCAAACGCACAGGTCTCAATCGTGAGCTTTTGCTAAAGGAACGGTTGGAGCATTTGAAAAAACTACGCTTTCTGGCGAAAGGTGTTGAACAGAATATTGCTTACGCCGACGAAATCAGAGCGGCTTTTAAGGAATGGGGAAAGTTTGACAGCCTCTTCTCCGCGATGGTTCGCGCCAACTTCCCCAGCCTGATTTGAAACAAAACGACCTCCGTTTCCGATTTATCGGTATGTCAAATCCATTACGATTAAACCTGTTTACGCCCGTTCATGACGACCGCCCGGTGTTTGTGGCGGGCAATTTTAACGACTGGCACCCCGCCGACGAGCGGTTCAGACTCCGCCAAACCGGGCCGGGCGAATACGAATTCGAGTTTCCGACTGACATTCTGCTTCCCGACATCCTCGACTACAAATACACTAAAGGCGGCTGGGACCACGTTGAACTCAGCTCGACCGCCGAGACGCCCCCCAACCGCACCATCAGCGCGGAGCCGCACCGAGAACCCGACATTGTGCCGCACTGGCGTTGGTTCGGACAACCGTTCAATCCCGATTTTCTGCCCAAGTTGGTGGCCGAGGAATTTCATATACCGCAGTTGCACACCGACCGCCACGTGAATGTACTGCTGCCGTATGACTACGATGCCAGTCCCGAAAAGCGTTATCCGGTGCTATACATGAACGATGGGCAAAACCTGATTGGCGAAGGTTCGGGCTACGGAAGCTGGCACGTCGAAGAAAAAATGGCGATTCTGGCAAGCCGCCGACGGCACGACATTATTATCGTAACTATAAATCACGGAGAGGCCGAACGCATCCGCGAATTTACGGTCGATAAAACCCGGATGGCCGGGCGCGGGCGGGGGCGCGAATACCTGAAATTCATTTGCGACACGCTCAAGCCAGCCCTCGACGCCAATCTGCGAACGCTGTCCGACGCCGAAAACACTGGTATCGGCGGCAGTTCGATGGGCGGGCTAATCAGCGTCTATGCCGGGCTGATGCACCCCAACGTATTTGGGCGGCTGATGGTATTTTCGCCATCGCTCTGGATTTCGCCCAAGATTTACTTCGACGCCATCAAGTTTAAAGCTCCTGTGCCGATGCGCGTCTTTGCCTACGGCGGAGCAGCCGAATCGAAATACATGGTTCCCAATCTTGAGCGGTTTAAAGAATCGCTGGTGAGGCAGGAATATGGCGGTAATCCTATCGACGTATATTTGTCGGTTTATCCGGAAGGCACCCACGAAGAACGCCACTGGAGCCGCGAGTTTCCGCGTGCTGTTGAGTGGCTTTTCTATGGAGAGCATGTTTAAAATTGATGGAACACGGATGTAACGGGTTATACGGGTTTACACAGATTTTTATTTGGAAAAAGCAGCAAAATCCGTGTTAATCCGCGTCATTCGTTAAATCCGTGTTCCCCTTATATTTCGAGTTATGCGTATCATCTGTGGCAATACCGACATTGGCGACCGGATTATTCCTGTTGTCAAAACTGACTCTCTAATTGACCGACTGGCCGAGCAAGCTACTAAACTTGGCTTGCCAACGGACGCACTCCAGCGCGACTTTAAAGCCGAAGCCAAAGAAGTGCTGACCATGTACGGCTCTGATGGGCAGAAGACGTATCTGCTTGGCTTAGGCACTGACCCGCAGGCTATCGACTGGCTGAAAACGTTCCGAAAGTTTGTCTTCGATCACAAAGCAAAGCTATCGGCAACGGTTAGCGTTGACCTGACCGGCTTTGATGCGTCGGTGGTGGAGCCGGTGGTGCTGGGACTTCGGGCAGGTAGTTACGACCTCGGCCTGTTCAAAACCGATAAGCCCGAAAAACCCACGTTTTTAACCGATGGGCAGGTTTCGATTGTGCTGTCTGCCGACCAGCAGGCCGAAGCGCAGGAAGCCCTGCAACGGGCCGAACACATCGCCCTGACGACCCGGCAAATGCTGGACGTGATGAATTCGCCCGCCAACAAAAAAAGCCCCGAATCGCTTGCGAAATGGGCAATGGCGTCGGGGCAGGCGTATGGCTACAAAGTGACGGTTTTAGACCGGGCCGAACTTGAAGCGCAGGGCTTGGGCGCATTGCTGAGCGTATCGGCGGGCAGCGAGGTGCCGCCCGTGCTGATTGTGGTCGAATACAAGCCGCAGGGTGTTGAAAAGGCGAAAACGGTGGGATTGGTCGGCAAAGGTGTAACGTTCGATACGGGGGGCGTGTCGATTAAAACGTCGGCCAACATGCACTATATGAAGAGCGACATGGGTGGAGCCGCAGCCGTGCTCGGTACGCTCGAAGTAGCCGCCAAACTCAACTTGCCCGTTCACCTTGTCGGCGTAATACCCGCCACCGAAAATTCGACCGATGGCCGTTCCACCAAGCCCGGCGACGTGGTGACGAGCTACAGCGGCAAAACCATCGAAATCATCGATACCGACGCCGAAGGCCGCGTAATTCTCGCCGACGGGCTGGGTTATTTAGTGCGGAATTATCAACCCGACGTAGTGATTGACCTCGCTACGCTCACGGGCAGCGTGATTGCCGCGTTGGGCTACCATGCCGCCGGGCTATTCACGGCCAACAACGACCTGGCCGCGCAACTGACCGCTGCCGCCGACCGCACGGGCGAACGACTCTGGCGAATGCCCGTCTGGGACGTTTATAAAGAAGACATTAAATCGGACGTGGCCGATGTGAAGAATTTTAGTGGTAAACCGCTCGCCGGTTCTATCTCGGCTGCGAAGTTTCTGGAGGTTTTTGCGGAAGGTCATCCAGCCTGGGCGCACCTCGACATTGCCGGTACAGCCTTTGCTGATACTGAGTTCGGTACACAAAAAAATGCGACAGGTTTTGGAATACGGCTGCTGATTGATTACTTGCAGAATTTGTGATAAAATTGTTACACCGAGATACGCAGAGAAGAAAAGAAGATTCACGCAGGGTGAGCTTTATTGAATCTTCTTTGCGTATCTCGGTCTCTCCTCTGTGCATCTCTGTGTAACATAACAACATGGCCCAACTCTCATTTCTCTGCATCGCCACGTATTTCAAGGGGCAGGATTTCATGCGTTCCTGCAAGGCACTCGGCAATACGGTGTACCTGCTTACGGTCGAAAAATTGCGCGATGCCGAATGGCCCCACGACGCCATCGACGACGTATTTTACCTGCCTAATCCCGAAAACACGAGCGAGAATTTAGACCGGATGCTCACAGGACTTGCCCATACTATGCGCCAACACAAAATTGACCGGGTGGTGGCCTTAGATGATTTCGACGTGGAGAAGGGCGCGCTTATCCGCGAAACGTTCCGCATTCCGGGCATGGGCCAAACCACGGCGCGTTTCTTCCGCGACAAACTGGCGATGCGGATGCGGGCCGCTGCCGAAGGTATTCGGGTGCCGCGTTTTAGCAGCCTGTTTCACGATCAGAGCATTACCGATTTTATTCAGACCTCCGAAGGCCCGTGGCTTGTGAAACCACGTTCCGAAGCATCGGCAACGGGTATCAAAAAAGTACACAACATCGACGAAGCCTGGCAGGTGATTCATGCCCTGGGCGAACGGCGGCACGAATACCTGATCGAAGAGTTTAAGCCGGGGCGTGTGTATCACGTTGATTCGCTGTCGTTTGAAGGCAAAATTATCTTTAGCCGGGCGAGCCGCTATCTGGCAACACCGATGGAAGTCTCGCACGGGGGCGGGGTGTTTCGCACCGTCACGCTGGCGAAGAACGACGCGGAAACGGTGGCTCTGCGCGAAATCAACGAACGCGTCATGAACGCATTTGGCATGAAATCGTCGGCCTCGCATTCTGAATACATCCGGGGCGACCACGACGGCGAACTGTACTTTCTGGAAACAGCCAGTCGGGTCGGTGGCGCGCACATTGCCGAGATGGTGGAGGCTGCGTCGGGTATCAACCTGTGGACTGAGTGGGCGAAGTTAGAAACCGCCCTTGCCCGAAACGAACGTTACAAGATTCCCAAAGAATCAGACCACTACGCTGGACTGATTGTGTCGCTGGCCCGGCAACAATGGCCCGACATGGCCGCCTTTTCGGACGATGAAATCTGGTGGCGCATGAACAAGGAATACCACGTTGGCCTGATTGTCCGCTCCAAAAAGCAGCCGCGCATTCTGGCGTTGCTGGACAAGTACATGCAACATATTTACAACGACTTTCACGCATCGGCCCCCGTGCCGGATAAGCCCACAAGCTGAGGTCCTGCACCCGTCTCCCGCGTTTCATTTAAATCATTACAACCTTTTACGTTATTGAGGGTCTTGGCAAGTGTATTCTAACTAATTGACATGACGCGAACTGTATTAATTTTATTGAGCCTGGTATTAGTGTTTATGGTCGGCTGCAATCGAACAGGTATTGACCCAACACTCCTGCAACCTGAACTTGCAATTGAGGAAGGGTTACGGCCAATTACAGTTAATTCACAAACAGTCAGAGACCAGTTACTAATAGACATATCGCCACAGGGGTCAATCGTGTGCTGTTGTGCGCCTTGTCTGCAACCTACTTATGCCTTGACTGATCGCTACGAAATACAGATTTCCAGCGCAGAGTCAGGGCCTTATCGCCTGTACACAACTATTAAATCAGGCAACAGCGAGCAGGAACAACAGAAAGCCCATAGTATAGCACTACCCAAAGATTTAGTTAGTCAGCCCTCAATTGTTCGGGTTGTGGCTGTAAGCAAAAAAGGTAAAGTTGGTCAGGTTAAGGCTATTATGAATAGCTTTTCACCCGAAATTAAAGCTATCACGGAAGTGGTTGTTAATGAGAAAGATAAACTGTGGTCGCTTAATTTCAATCCGGCTAAGCCGCAGGTCGTTTATGCTACTTACGTACAGGACGCGTCTCACAACATTATTGCTACATTACGGGTAGCTGACTATGCACAGGGGAAATTGAGTAATGTGCAGGTTATAAACCCCAGCGGCTATGGCGGTCTGTTTTCAAAAGATGGAAAGCTACTGGCTTATTTTCAGCCGCGTACTACGGATGACTTGCCCCGGCTACTCGTTATTCGGGAGATGGAGACGGGACTAAACCGCACCCTTCGATTACCTGCCAATTTATGGATTGGCTCGATGGCCTGGTCGCCCGATGGGCAGCACATTGCTTTTTTGGAGCAAAATAACGAATACACGCGTTTGTGGAAATTAACCATTAGTACTGAAAAACTTGAACCCATTACAGCCGTTATGCCATATAAAGAACCCGGTGGTCTCTGGCAAGGTAGTATTGATTGGACACCCGATGGTAAGGCAATTATTGCTACGCGCAGCGACCATCAAACCAGTATAAACCGGCGGTTTGGCTTGTCTATGATATCTGTCGCTAACGGACGTATTTTGTCAGATTTTATGACTTTACCTAATTGGCGCGATGAGAGTCCATCCTTCTCCCCCGATGGAAAACAGATTGCTTTTCTTAGTTCCAGAACCGGCCCGTCGAGTAACAATTACTCCCTTTGGTTAAGAGACATAGCCACTAATCAACTTCGGCATCTACGTTTTCCTGAAGGTTTTCAATTATCAAGTATATTTCAACCACATTGGATTAACGGCAGTCAGTTACTTATTGCAGTGTATTCGGGCTACACGGCCCAGAATCGCTACTATGTGGTGTCAATTTGAAACGGCCTGAACAGATTTAGGTTGATACGCTTCAATCTTCGCCAGTAGCCCCGTCATCATTTCCTTGAAATAATCGCCATTGTAGGGGCCGAACCAGTTCATGTCGCGGGTTTCGTAGGTGATGCGGTTATAATAACGGTCGGGTGTGACATAGCCGATGTAGCCGCCGTTGAAGCTCGTAATCATTAGATTCAAGCCGCGCTGCCGGGCTGCGGGTTGCAACTCCACTGCCAGTTCGCCCGAAAAGTCGCAGGGGGTGCCGAGCAGTACGGTTGAGCCGATGCGTAGCGCTTTCAGGTCGGACGGGTAATCGCCATAGAGGTTGTGAAAAAACCAGGGTCGAATCCGGCAATCGCCCAGTACACGGGGGTGCGGTTCGCGCAGGCTGAGTGGTAGGGTGAGTATTGCCAGTGTACTATCGGGGCGGGGCTGAATGGTGGGTGCAATGCGTTCGATGCGCAGAGCCAGATCGCCCGCGTAGTTTCTGATCTCCTGAAAATCAGTTTTGCCGCGTGCCTGTGGCCCGGTACTGCCCATTGGCCCGCCCAGAAACAGCGCGAACGTTGCCGTTTTTCTCTCTAACCTGTCTACCAGCGAACCCGGATAGTCGCGGCTGAGATAATCTCCGTTATCGCCTTCAAACAAGGTCGCATGGCCCGCAAACGAGCAAATCAACGCCGACGTACCATCTTGTTTCTGTAGTTTAATGAGCCGAACGGCTCCATCGAGCGGTCCGGTTGGCCCCGAAAAACCGATGCGGTTGTAAATATGGTCAGACGCATCGGTTTCGCCGTAACCAACCTGCGCGGGGGCCATGTTGGCTTGTGCATTGCGAATAGCCGTTAGAATCCCTTCGGTGATGCGCGTCACAATGCGCTCGTCATAGTCACCGGCAATCAGTTGGCCTACTACCCCCGGTGCCCAGCCGCCCACACTGTTATGCGAGTGAATGGTTCCGCTGTAGACGTTTTCCCAGCGAAGTCCCAGTTCGGGAAGCCGTTTTTTCAGTTGTTCTACCACCGTTGGGGGCGTAATGAGCAGATCGAGTCCGATTAGCACGGCCCGCGTACTGCCGTTGTCGAAGACAATGGCCCGCGCCCAGATCGAGTCGCTGACGATTCGCCAATGTCGTCCGCGCCGTTCGCCGTAGCCGCCGGTTGGGGTGGTATAGGGGGGCGTAATGTTGGCTTTGGCCCATCCTGCCCGTAATGGCGTTTTTGCCGCTGGTGGCGCGGGCAATTGTGTCAGCCGCTGTTTTGTCTGAGCGTAGTACGGCATCTGTTGATAAGGGGTCTCATCAACTGGAATCAAGCTAATAGATACAAGAAGAAGAACGAACAAAATCAGGCCAAGCAGTAGACGCAGCAGGAAACGAACAAACCACATAAGTGCATTAAAGAAAGATACAGGTCTGCAAGCAACGAAATAATGCCCGAAACAGAAAATAAAAAGCACCCGCGAAAATCACGGATGCTTTCTGTATTAAGCCGGTTTCCCGGTTCCTCAAACTAAACTCCCTGCTCACTATGTCGATGATCCTCAATGGGCTACCGCCCGTGTAGCAATTTTACCGTTCGATAAAACATACGTACCTATGGATAATATGGATTCCCGGTTCTCCAAAACAGTCGTATAACTTGCGTGACAATTATAGCGAATGCCCGTCACAAGGCCACTTGTGGATTTCATTCAGCTATTTACAGCCTTTCTACATTGATTATGCAATACAAACGAACCCGCACCACCGACATGCAGATGCTATTGCGCAGCCAGTTGAACGTTGTTTCGCGGTATGCCAATCAGTCATCGCAGCCTCAGAAACCGATGGGACCCATTAGGTTTCTGTTGCAATTATTCTTCCCATAGCCGGAAGATTCTTGGTGAAAAACGAAGTGGAGCCCAGCCTATCGGCGTGATAGGCTGGGCTTTTTTTGGGCCAAACTAACAGACTCGCGCTCACTGCCCTGTCTTTTGTTATCTTTGCGACTCCCCAATTCATGCCACAGTACTCATTCTACACTACTCATTTTAGCTATTTCATGCGGGTTTTAAAGTTTGGCGGCACGTCGGTAGGCTCGGTTGAGAGTATCAAACAGGTTATTCAAATTATTGAAAAGCATCGTGATAACGACGATCAGATAGCCGTCGTGTTTTCGGCGATGGGTGGTGTTACCAACCAGTTGATCGAGATTGGACGGATGGCAACAACCGGTCAGGTCGATTATATGGAACTGGTTCGGCGTATCGAAGACCGGCACTTCAACGTTGTCAAAGCCCTGATTCCGGTTAAAGAACAGAGTAAGGTGTTTGCCCGCGTTCGTGGCATCATCAACGAACTCGAAGACCTGCTGCGGGGGGTCTCGCTTATTCGCGAACTCACCCAGCGCACCCATGACCTGATTACCAGCTTCGGCGAACGCCTGTCAACGTCGGTCATTGCTGAGTGCATAAAAAGCCGGGGTATTCCGGCGCAGTTCTGCGACGCTCGCAACCTTATCAAAACCGACGCACAGTTTGGTCATGCCGACGTTAACTACACGCTGACAAATCAGCTTATTCAGGAATACTTCGCCAAAAACACTGACTTACAGCTCATTACGGGATTCATTGGTTCGACCGAAAAAAACGAAACTACCACACTGGGGCGGGGCGGCTCTGATTATACGGCCAGCATTATCGGTGCGGCCCTGAACGCTACGGTTATCGACATCTGGACCGACGTTGACGGTATGATGACCGCCGACCCGCGCAAAGTGCCAAATGCGTTCAATATCCCGACCATCACGTATGCCGAAGCAATGGAACTGAGCCACTTCGGCGCGAAAGTGATATACCCGCCCAGCCTGCAACCGGCCTTTGCCCGCAACATCCCGATTCGGGTGCTGAACACGTTCAACCCATCGCATGAGGGTACGGTAGTCAGCCGCACTGCCGAACGGCGACAGTACACCATTACGGGCATTTCGAGCATCGACGACATCGCGCTGGTGAACGTGCAAGGCTCCGGTATGATTGGCGTGGCGGGCGTATCGGCCAAACTGTTTGGCGTGCTGGCGGCTCATAAAATCAGCGTAATTCTGATTTCACAGGCATCGTCGGAACACTCGATCTGTTTTGCTATCGACCCCCGTGGAGCCGATAATGTGAAGGCAATTTTAGACGCCGAATTTGCTACTGAAATTGCTCACGGACATATCGATAATATCGGCATCGAGCGCGATCTGTCGGTGATTGCGACAGTGGGCGAAGGCATGAAAAAATCGTCGGGGATTGCCGGGAAGCTGTTTTCGGTGCTGGGCAAAAACGGCGTTAATATCGTGGCCGTGGCGCAGGGGTCGTCGGAGATCAACATTTCGGTGGTTATCAATAAAAACAACCTCTCTAAGGCTCTCAACGCGTTACACAACATTTTCTTCCAGTCGGAGGCCCGAATGCTTAACCTGTTTATGGTGGGTACGGGGCTGATTGGTAAGGCGTTGCTGAAACAGATTCACGCCCAGACGGATTACCTCCGTCGCGAAAAGTTGCTGAAAATCTGCGTGGTCGGCGTGGCAAATACCCGCAAAATGCTGCTCGACCCAAAAGGGCTAAACCTCCACGACTGGCACGAACATCAACTAACCGATGGTGTGACAACCTCGCTGCCTGCCTTTATCGAGAAAATAAAAGATTATAACCTGCCCAATTCGGTATTTATCGACTGCACGTCGGATAAAGACATTGTGCAGCATTACGAAGCCCTGTTAGACGCTAACATTTCGGTCGTAACGCCGAACAAAGTGGCAAATTCCGGGCCGTATTCGGAGTATCGGCGGTTGCAGCGCACAGCCCTGAATCGGGGGGTTAAGTTTCTGTACGAAACCAATGTTGGGGCGGGTTTGCCCATCATCAACACCGTGCAGGGGCTAATGACGGCGGGCGATCAGTTTCTGAAAATCGAAGCCATTCTGTCGGGTACGTTGTCGTTCATATTCAATACGTTCGGCACTGGCGGTCCGACGCATCGGTTGTCATTTGCCGAGGTAGTGCGCGAAGCAAAAGAAAAAGGCTATACCGAACCCGACCCCCGCGACGACCTGAGCGGGCAGGACGTGGCCCGGAAAATCCTGATTCTGGCCCGCGAAGCTGGCTTCCCGCTCGAACCCGAAGACGTTACGATCAACAACCTGCTGCCGCAGTCGTGCTTAGACGCGCCCACGATTCCGGCCTTTTTTGCCGAACTCGAACGCAATAACGCTTACTTTGAAAACCTGCTTTCAGAAGCCGAAGCCAACGGCGAAAAACTACGGTTTGTAGCCTCGTTTGAGAACGACAAAGCCGTGATCGAACTGCGGTCGGTAGGGCCGGAGCATCCGTTCTACCAACTGACCGGGGCCGACAATATCGTGTCGTTTACGACCGAGCGGTACAAAGAGCGTCCGTTAGTAGTAAAAGGCCCCGGCGCGGGTGCCGAAGTAACGGCATCGGGCGTCTTCGCCGACGTGGTGAGCATCGGGAGTTATTTGGCGTAGCGCAGAACTCGCTAAAGAGTATGACTGTTAACGAAGAAACTACTAACAACACAGACGATGGACGAGAACGCTATCTACCTCAACGAGTACCACCAGCAGCGGAGCAGGCGAATGGTCAGGAAAATCTCCGAGCAGCCCTTAATGTCATTGCAGGAGTGCATCGAACAAGCAAAGCGGCTCAAGGACCAACCCCGAAAAAGTAGCTCTGGAGGAAGCTCTTAAAAAAGGAGAGGAGAAACTGCTTAGGCGTTGGGTTCTATCAATGGATATTATGTTGCCATCTGAACCTTTCACCGACGCCTGGCACGCACAGGGCGGGGAAGGTGGAGCAGAGCATCAGGTGTATGTTCAGCTTGGTATTTACTACAAACGCAACAACTTAAACTATTACGGCACCTGGCTAAGCTACTTTCATAATTTATTGCTGCATAACTGGCTTTTTCCTGAGACTGCATACAAATTTCTGGGCCTTATGGATGTAGACGACACGTTACAGGCTGTTGTTTCACAGAAAGCTCTCCGGGGCGTGCGCGGAGCTTCGCCCGACGAGGTAGCCGCCTATATGGCTCTATTTGATTTTACGCCACTCAAGAACAACGAATACATTAACCTGAACTTTGGTATTATCGTTAGCGACCTGCATCAGCGAAATGTACTGGTGCGGGACGATGGAGAACTGCTTGTGTTTGACCCGGTTATTTATTTGAATTAGCGTATTTTCTTAGTGCTGTCCAACTTACCAACGTGGTGAATATCAGGAGTTATTTGGCTTGGAAATACGCTACTCACCGGCCTGATGATTCGCCAAAACGGTTGCTAACTTTTCTTCAAGACCTGGAAAATCGCGTGTCATTCGGCCTTTCGGACCCCACTCGATATGAATATGGTCGGTATGCGGCATGGTCTGCTGTTGCTCATACGGAACCGGTCCGCCCCGATTGTCCCAGGTTTGGCGATTCCAGATAATGGCTCCCCACTTAATTCGTGGCTTTTCGCTCACTAATACCCTGACGATAGCATCCGCTAATTTTCGCTCGTCAGGGTCGTTGGCATTCAAAAAAATGTCAATCGCACTACCGTCGTCGTGCGGGCCGTGGCCGGGATTGAAAATCTCCATGCGCTGGCAATAGGTGGTGTCCTCGAAGACTTTCGTGAATATCCGTTTTAGCTCTTTGGGTGCTGGCTGTTCCATGATCGTAAAGAATAAGGCTATTCGATTAGTCGTTAGGCCGGTTTCGTACACAAACACCGTCGTAAAGAGGATGACCGGTTACTGGGCAAAATTTTGTAATTTAGCCTGACTAACTCGTTACTATGCTTACCGACACCCATCAGCAAGCCCTCGTTGACCGCATCCGCGACATTGGTCATGCCGAAGCCATTCGGCGATTTTTCGGGCTGTTGAAGGAACTCATCGACATCGTAAACCTGCCCAACGGCGATGCGCGGCTGGCATTTACACTTCGCAAAGATGCCAGGTCAATATCGGCCAATGTTAATTTTTTTCTGGCACTTCGCATCGTAAAACCCAGCCGTGGCGAAGTTGAATATTGGCTGACTATCAAACGAAGTTGTCAGGAACAACTGAGCGGTATCCAGGAACTTGGTTTTATTCCCCTTACAGACCGCTCTGATTACGTATCTGTCGTTATTGGGCATTCTGACGCTCATTTACTGCAAAATTTAACCATCCGTAAGTGCTGGGAAGACTGTTTGCCCGAACTGACCGAAACTGCCAAGCGCGGCCCGCACGTGGCCCGGCACAACCCCGATATTTACGAAGCTGCTGAAAATGAAGCTTTTCTGACTGACCTGCTCCGGCTGGCCGACGACCCTACGCTGGGCGAACGCTCGCTCAACGGCCACGCTGTTGAAGAACCCGACGCCAACTACGAAACGCAGCCGAAACGACCCGATCAGCCGCATAATCTGATTCTGTTCGGGCCACCGGGTACGGGCAAAACCTACGCCCTGCAACCCTACCTGCGCGAGCCAAATAGCAGCCTGATTACGTTCCATCCGTCGTACAGTTATGAAGAGTTTGTGGAGGGCATCAGGCCCGAAGTAGTTGGTGGTCAGATGAATTACAAGATTCGCAAAGGTATTTTCTACAAAGCCTGCCTGTCGGCAATTCAGCAGGCGGGCTACGGTACGCTGGCCGATTGCCTGAACGATAACCCCGACAGCCGCGCCCGAAAATTGCAGAAAGCCCCGGCCCACTACCTGCTCATCGACGAAGTAAACCGGGCTAATGTCTCGAACGTGTTCGGCGAACTGATTACGCTGCTCGAACCCGATAAGCGGCTGGGCGCAGCCAATGAACTGTGGGTAACGTTGCCGTATTCGCAGGAACGGTTTAGCATTCCGGTCAATCTTTACGTCGTTGCCACTATGAACACCACCGACCGGTCGATTGCGCTGTTAGACATTGCGTTGCGTCGGCGGTTTGCGTTCCGTGAGATGCTGCCCGACCCGTCGGTGCTGCCGGTTATTGAGGGCGTTGATCTGGCGCAGTTGCTGCGGACTATCAACGAACGCATCGAATACCTGCTCGACCGCGACCATCAGATTGGTCATGCTTACCTGACATTAGTAACGAACCATGCTGAACTGTGCTATGCGTTTCGCGACCGGATTATTCCACTCTTGCAGGAGTATTTTCTGAACGACTGGCCGAAAATTCAGTTAGTCCTGGGCGATAATCCGCTTTGGGGTAAAGACCCTGAACTGCGGCTAATCTGGGTCAGGAAAAAATACACGAACGCAGCCGCCACCAAGCTATTCGGTGAACTACCCGATTCGCTCGATGAGGTTGTTACCTACGAAGTGAATCCGCACCTGACAGCGGGTGATTTTGATCGGGTGCCAACCGATGCGTTTGTGAAAATCTACTCGAAATGAAAGCTCTCGTTCTTACGGAATACAATCATTTTGAACTACAGAACGTAGCCAAACCAACGCCCGGCCCCAACGATGTGCTGGTACGCGTGCAGGCTGTGGGTATCTGTGGCTCCGACGTTCACGGCATGGACGGCAGCAGCGGTCGCCGTATTCCGCCCGTTGTGATGGGCCACGAAGCCAGTGGCATCATCGCCGACGTTGGCAGCAACGTGCGCGGCTGGGCCGTTGGCGAGCGCGTAACGTTTGACTCGACCGTTTACGCGCTCGATGACTGGTATAGCCGACGCGGCATGTATAACCTCAGCGATGGCCGCGAAGTGGTGGGCGTGTCGACGCCCGATTTCAAACGGCAGGGTGCCTTTGCTGAGTATGTGACTGTGCCACAGCATATTCTCTATGCCATTCCCGATAACGTATCATTCACCCAGGCCGCGCTGGTGGAGCCGGTGGCCGTAGCTCTGCACGCGCTCAGCCTGACGCCCCTACAGATCAACGACTCGGCGGTGGTGGTCGGTGCAGGCATGATTGGACTGTTCGTGATTCAGGCACTTAAACTGGCTGGTTGCAACCCCATTATTGCCATTGACTTAGACGATGACCGGCTGGCTCTGGCGAAATCGCTGGGAGCTACGCACACCATTAATGCCCGCGATACAAACGTGCCGGCGCAGGTACAGACTCTGACGAACGGGCGCGGGGCCGACGTGTCGTTTGAAGTTGTGGGGGCGGGACCAACCGTGAAAACTGCCATCGACTGCGTCCGAAAAGGCGCAACGGTGACATTGGTCGGCAACCTGGCCCCGTCGGTCGAGATGCCTTTGCAGGCGGTGGTGACGCGGCAGTTGCGGCTACAAGGCTCCTGCGCCATCAACGGCGAATACGAAGCCGCGCTGTCGCTGATTTCGTCGGGTCGTATGAATGTCGAAGCCATTTTAAGTGCCGAAGTGCCGCTCGAAGAAGGAGCCGACTGGTTTAAGCGGTTGTATGATAAAGAGAAGGGGCTGATTAAAGTTGTATTGAAACCCTGAAGCAGTTGTAGTGTATTACGTTCCAATCTTGTTTATAATGACTTTCCGCACCAGTATTCTCGCTTTTTCACTCCTCCTCACCCTCGAAATCCGCGCTCAGGTGCGTTTGCATACCGAAGACTTGTCCCGTTTCTATCAGGCGTTCGATAGCGTAATGACCACTACCGATACGGCTAAACAAACGGCAATTATTCAACAGCTTTACGTTGATAAAGCCAGTCAGGGCCTTCGGACGTTCATGGAACTGCGGGGTGGTACGGCCCCCAAATGGCGGGTCTACATCGCCGAAAATAAAGAAGCGTTAATCAAAAAGCGTCCGTATATCCTCTCGGTGCTGAATCAGGAAGCGGAGTTGTTTCGCAAGCTCATTCAATTCAAAAAAATCTATCCTGACTTTCGGGAGGGCGACGTGTATTTCTGCGTGGGTATCGGCAACTCAGGCGGCACCATCCGCGGCCGAACGGTATATATCGGCACCGAAGTAGCCGCCAGCGAACGGCCAAACTGGGCCATACCCTTAGTGTTGCATGAGTTTGTGCATACGCAACAGTGGGTACAGCGACACATTAATGAGCTGATGGGCAGTGAAAAACTGGCTGAAGAGTATGGAAGAATGCATAAGCAACTGCTGGAGCAATGCATTGGCGAAGGCATGGCCGAGTTTGTAAGCGAGTTGGTATTAGGCCAACGGCTGGCCGAACTATCGCCCGATGGCTACATTGCTTACAGTCTGAAGCATGAAAAAAGCGTTTGGGATGCATTCCAGAAGGAGATGTACAAGAATTATAACTGGAATGATGGGTGGCTTTATAACGAAAAGGCAATCAACGGTACAAAGGTGCGTGACCTCGGTTATGCTGTCGGCTATCAAATTTGTAAAAGCTACTACGACAAAGCCCACGACAAAAAACAGGCTCTCAATTATATGATTGGCTTAAACCTGACCGACGAAAACGCCCGTAACTTCCTACGACAGTCGGGCTACGAAACCAAAAAGAAAGCAGATCGCTGAACTTGTATCAGATTTAATGCGGCTAAGTGAACAAACCGACCTCCTTTTGAGTCCTGTTACGGAAACGAGTCCGTAACGCATGAAAACCTGCCTTTCACTGATTCTGAGCTATATAACCGGCTGTGTCTGGGCGCAAACTGATTCGGTTCAGAAGCAACTGAGCCTACAGGCGCATACTGGCTTTATCATTCCCCACGCTGCCGATTTACGAGCCATTTCGCAGTCCAGACCGGCGGGTTTTGAATTGAGCTACAGCCGGACCAACCTGCGCCGGGCGGCCTACGAACGCTGCAATTGTTTTGCCCGCGTGGGCGCGTATGTCAACTATTACGCGTTTAACAACCCCGCCGAACTGGGCCGGACGGTGGGGGCGGGGGCTTTTTTTGAGCCGCTTATCAACTACGGAAAACCCATCTTTTTTTCGGTGCGGGCCACCGCCGGGCTGGCCTACGTATCGCGCACCTTTGATGCTGAAAGCAATCCGCGCAACACGTTCTTCGGTGCTCCGCTGAATGGGTTAATGGCTTTGTCGGCCAGCACGCACGTGCGGTTGAGCGAGCACCTGCAAGGCACCGTTACGGCCAGTTATAACCACATCTCCAACGGCGGTACGCGCCAGCCTAACCGGGGCATGAATTTTCCGACGCTGGGCGTTGGCCTGACCTACAGCCTGAACGCCGTGCCTTTCCCCAACCCGCGCCAATGGACTAAACCCGAGCTGGCAAGTCGTTTTACGATGCGCCTAATGCCATTTGCGTCGATCCGAACACTACCAAGAACCGATGTTTTCGCCGAGCGAGCTACGTGGCTTTGGGGTATAACCGCCACGGCAGGCTATCGGCTTAATCGGTTCAATGCATTGACAGGCGGGCTGGAGGTAGTTCACGACGGTTTCGTGCGCGAACAGGCCCGGCGCGACGGCCTGCGACCCGATGCCTGGCAACTGGCCCTGCTGGGCGGCTACGAACTCTGGCTGGGCCGGTACACCTTCGCAACACACGTTGGCTATAACCTGCATCAGCCCGCCATTATTCCCGATGGGCCGGTGTTTCAGCGGTATCAGTTGCTGTACAATCTCGGCCCGCGTATACGCGTTGGCGTCGGCCTGAAAGCCCGGCTGAACGTAGCCGAAGGTTTCGACGTGCGGGCGGGGATTGGGTTCTGATGATTGTCGGCTTTTCCCGTGCAGCACTGCCGATTTGAGCAACGTCGTGCTACCGCACTGCTTTATAAACTATTTGCCCGGCCTTACCTTTTACCGACAATGCCAGCCGCTCGGTCGTGAGCGAATCAATCTGTTGCTCGGGTTCGTAAGGAGCGCATAAGATAAGAGCACACTCCGGTGATTCGTAGCCACCCGCAACGTCTGAAAACGTAAGCTGATTGCCGCGCACGACAAAACGGTTAGGCTGGCAACAGGTCCACTGTTTACCGTTAAACTCTAACATATACTCACCCGATGATTTGAACGTAACGATAGTAGGCCGCGTCGGATCGGGCCGAAATACAGGCTGACCCATCGGGCGCGATTCAATCCAACGCCACCGTTGGTATAACAGTGGGGTTGGGCCGACCGAATCCTGATGCCAGCAAGTAATGAGTAACAACGCTACAATTGATAATCCGATAAACTTCTTCACGAATTGGGCCTATGTCTGTTGAAAAATTAAGTTGAGTTATCATTGACTGAACGTTCCGTCAATCAGCCTGATAAACGCTTCGAGTCGATGAGCCTCTTACGGACAGGATCAGCGTTTTGGCTGAAAGCACGTCAATGTGTTGAATCAACCGCTCGGGTGGAAAACCAACGCAATCAATATAAGCACACTCCGGCGATTGATAGCCGCCCGGCTTATAGGAAAGCAACAGCAGATTACCCACCTGCTCGAAGTGATTGGGAAGGCAACACGTAAACCGCCGACCGTTTAGCTCATTAATATACTCGCCCGACCGGTCAAATACCACCGTATTGATCGACTGCCCTAACGGCACAAGCGATCCATCGGCCAACCGGGATTCGATCAGTCGCCAGCGTTTATTCAACAGATTAGTCGAACCGACCGTATCGTTTTGCCTACACGCACTAATTAGCCCTATCAGGGCAATTAGTAGCAGGGTAGTTTGTTTGATAACGTGCATAGAAACGGTTTTTGTTGAGTAGAAGACCCACCCGCCCGTCATTTCGTTGGAAGACGTTTCTAAAAAAAATATGCCCAATAACCCGCTCCGCATTGCCATCATTGGCCCCAGTAAGGTGGCCCACCTTCACGCAAAAGGCGTACTGCAAACGCCCGGTACACAGTTGGTGGCCGTGTATGGCCGCACCCTTACTAAAGCGCAAGACTTCGCCAACCAATACAACATCCGGGCTTACGACAACGTAACCGAGATGGTTACGCAGGAAGGCATCGACCTTTGCTTAGTCACAACAACCCACCCCGCCCACCGCGAACCAACCGTAGCGGCCCTTGATGCCGGGTCGCACGTGCTGGTTGAGAAACCGCTGGCGTCGTCGCTCGACGATTGTGATGCTATGCTCGAAGCTGCCCGGCGCAACGGTTTACACATTGGCACGATTAGCCAACGCCGGTTTTATGCACCGAGTATGCGTATTCGTGAAGCCATAGACGCCGGAAAAATTGGTAAACCGGCTCTTGGTGTGGTGCAGATGTACGGCTGGCGCGACGAAGCGTACTACAAAAGCGACGCGTGGCGCGGTACGTGGAAAGACGAGGGCGGGGGCGTGTTGGTCAATCAGTCACCCCACCAGTTAGATCTGCTGCTCTGGTACATGGGCGAGGTCGAGAGTGTGTTTGGTGTTTGGGATAATCTCAACCACCCGTATATCGAAGTCGATGATACCGCACTGGCAATTGTCCGGTTTAAGAACGGCGGTTTAGGCAATATCATCGTCAGTAATAGCCAGAAACCGGGGCTATACGGCAAAGTGCATATTCATGGTACGTCGGGCGCGTCGATAGGCGTGCAGCCCGACGGCGGGGCGTTGTTTATTGCGGGTCGGTCGAGTGTTACCGAACCGCCCGTCAACGATCTCTGGACCATCCCCGGCGAAGAACACAAATTAGCCGAGTTCATCGCTGAAGACAAGGCTTTCTTTAACACCATCGATGCGACGGTGTATTATTTCGGTTTGCAGATTGCCGATTTCCGCGATGCCATTAACGAAAATCGCCCGCCAATGGTGACGGGCGAAGACGGTCGCAACGTGGTTGCGCTGTTTCAGGCTATTTACGAATCCAACCGAACGGGCGGGGTTGTTTCCCTCACCCCCGGCCCCTCCCGCAACGGCGGACCGCCCAGAACGGGAGAGGGGAGGGAGTAGAAGAGTTCTGGGCGAATGACCGATAGTTAGCCATATGCTGACATATGGCTATGTACTGCACCCCTCTCCTGTTTTAGGAGAGGGGCCGGGGCCGGGCCGGCGTTCCGGTGAGGTGCATTAATTAGCCGGGTCCACGGGCGTACTGGTATTGTTATCACGCTCGGTAAACGGATACGGCAGGAAATTGCGTGTTCGTTCGGCGTTGGCCTGGGGCGTTGTGTCGGGACCGGGGCGGCTGAACCGGCGGCTGTCTTCGAGCCGGAAACCCTGGTAGGCCAGTTCGATTTGCCGGTTTTCGTAAATCTGCAACAGAATGTCGTTGGCCGTTTGCGGACCGGCATAGGCTGGTAAGCCCGCGCCCACGCCCCAGGCATCCTGCGCCGGAGTTTTGGTTAGCACCCGGTTCAGTTCGGTTACGGCATTCGTCAGATCGTTCTTACGGGCGAAGGCTTCAGCCCGAATCAGCAGTATTTCGCCGGGCAGGTACACTGGCACCGGCGCGTTGTTGGCCGTATAAAAGCCCGTACCGAGGTTCTGCGTAGCGGTTGGATTGGCGCGGGTGTAGAACGCAATCCGACGGTCGGTGGGGTCAGGTGCCAGCGCACCCGTCAGGCCGAAGTTGGTGTTCGTGGGTGCAAACACGTTCGTGTTCCCGAAAGCCGTGAAGAACACGGGGTTCTGTGTGTTGTCGTCAAAGGCGAACGACGACCGCACGGTCAGCGTCACCCGACCGGCAGCGGCAATGGCCTTATCGAAGTCACCCACAAACAGCGCGTAGCGGGCAATCAGCGCCTGAATTGTGTTCGGAATGTCGATACCGACCGGAACGCGGGCCGTAAAAGCGGCAGAAGGGGGCGTAGTGCCAACGAGCGTAGCCGCTGTTTCCAACTGCTGAATGGCCGACCGCAGCAACTGCTCGCGCGATACAAACGGCGCATTGGTGCCGGTGGTGATAGGAGCCTGCTGGAAAAACTGCGCCAGCGTACCAAGCGACAGTGCCTTAAAAATCGACGCGTAGGCAATCACGCCCGATCGCAAACCGGGGTCGGCAATCACGCGCTCGGCATTGGTCAGCACAATATCTGACGTTGCACGGGTCAGTTGAGCACTTGTCCAGAGGTTACGCACCACGGCGTTGCTACCCTGTACACTCGCAAAGCCCTGTTCCAGAAACAGTTCGTCGGTGTTGCCCGCATTCAGCACGCGCAGTTCGCGAGTGGCTAAACCACCGGCTGTAACGGCGTTGTAGATCACGCCCGTCCGGCCAAATGTGTAGCGGTATTGCAGCCCGTTTACGAGCGTTACCAGCCCATCGGGCGAGTTCACGACCTGTACTTCGCTGGCCGCGCTCGGGTTCAGATATTCCTGATTGCAGGCATTCTGCGTCAACGTCAGTGCCAGCAGGGAAGTGATTATAAGGAGTTTTTTCATGATTTATGTGCGTTACCCCGCCCCCGTCCCCTCCCCAGAAGGGAGGGGTGAAACCTGAAAAGCTTCGCGCTCCTCACCCCTCCCTTCTGGGGAGGGGACGGGGGTGGGGTGTCTTTTAAAAAGTCGCCGACAGTTGGAGTTGATAGGTGCGGGGAATGGGGACGTTGCCGAAATCGACACCGCGAACCAGATCGGCGTTACCGCCTGAGTTGGTTTCAGGGTCGAATCCGTTGTAGTTGTCCCACGAAATCAGGTTGCGGCCAATCAGGGCCACGTTCAGGCTGCTGATGCCTTTGATACGCGGCAGTTGGTAGCTCAGAGCCACCTCACGCAGCTTCACGAACGAACCATCATCGACCCGAAACTCGCCAATCGGCCCGATAGCGAAGATATAACCGCGTTGCAGCGTACCGCGCATTTCCTGTTCGGTCAGTGTGCCAATACCTACATTTTCGCGGGTGCGTTTGTCGGCGTTGAATACCTGACTGCCCTGCACCGCGTCGAGCATGAACCGGAAGCCTAACTTCTTGTAGGTCAGGTTCGACGCAAACGAGCCAGTCCATTTTGGGTTTGGGTCGCCGATAATGCTGCGAATAAACGCGCCCGTAGGCTGACCCTGATCATTGCGACCCGGCGTGTACGAAAGGTCAGCACCGGCTCCCTGCGTACCCCGCTCGCGTTGCGGCAAACCCTGGGCCGTCAGTAGCAGCGAACCGTCGGGATTGCGGGCATAAGGAAACTCGAAGAATACGCTGGCGGGCTGGCCTTCAATCAAAAATACTGGCGCACCCGATACGGTCGAGATTTCGATGCGCGGGCTGCCGAGGCTCAGGATTTTGTTGCGGTTGCGGTTAAAAATAAACGTTACGTCCCACGAGAAATCTTTCTTCTTAATCGGCGTCACGTCGAGCATCATTTCGATACCCCGGTTCTCCATTGTCCCTACGTTATTGATGATGCCTGTACCACCCGTTGAGGGGGCTAACGTCCGGTTCACGACGAGGTCTTTAATCTGCTGATTATAAGCCGTGAAGCTCAGGTTCACCCGGTTGTTCAGGAACGACATATCAACACCGCCCTCCAGTTCGGCCATGCGCTCAGGTCGCACGGCAGGGTTCGCCAGTGTCGACGATGGAATGATGGTGTTACGGCCCAGGAAGGCAATCGGCTGAAACTGCCAGAACCGGCTATACGAACCGATACCCGACAGGTTGCCCGATTCGCCGTAACTGGCACGGATTTTCAGGTCGTTCCAGACACCGCCAACGGTTGATGTTTTCCAAAAACCCAAATCCGATACCACCAGCGAACCGCTCACTTTGGGGTAAATCTGGTTGGTTTCCGAGGGCGAGAACTTTGACGACGCATCGCGCCGGAGCGCACCGGTCAGAAAAGCTAAGTTTTTATAAGCAATCGTCGCCTGCCCGAAATAGCCGCTCAGGTTAAAGCGGTCGAGACCGTAACCGACGCCGAAGGTAGTGCTCGACGCGCCGTTAACGGTTTCGATGAACGGCGCGAGGTTTTGCCCTTCGGCCCGGCTGAAGTCAGACCGGCTGAACTGATAGTTGTAGCCTGCAATCAGGTTTAGCTTGAAATCGTTGGTCAGATAACGCTCGTAGCCTACCGTGATGTCGGAGTTTAGCAACAATACGTTATTGTTGGCCGTTGCTGCGTAGCCAAGCGGATAGCGTTCGGCGGGCAGACCGGCAGTGGCCTGATAGGGGTAGGGCCGGATGTAGTTGCGGCCAAACTGCCCGTAGGTATCTACGCCCAGAATCCAGTCTACGCTCAACCCTTTCAGCGGTGTCAGGTTCAGTTGTAAATCGCTGATGGTGCGGTTTACTGACTGCGTAAACGTCATGTCCTCAATGGTTGAGAGCGGGTTTACGCGCGTAGGTTCAACGGCTTGCAGGTTCCCGGCAGCATCGCGTTTTGTGATGTCCCAGATGTTGTTGGTGATGTTGACCGAGTTAATCGGGCTGTAGAACACGTTGCCATTCGCTTTTTCGTTGGTGAAGCTGTTGGAGTAGCTCAACCCTGCCGACATCTTGGCCCAGCTTGCCAGCCGCTGATCGAGCCGGGCGCGGAAGTTGTAGCGCGTAAAGTCTGTGCCTTTGATGATGCCCTGATTTTTCAGGTAGCCGAACGATACGTAATAATTGGTATTGTCGCGTCCGCCCGATACCGCCAGCGCGTTGTCGGTGCCGTAGCCCGTGCGGAAAATCTGGTCGAAATAGTTGTAACGCGTAACGTCAACAAGATTGGTTGCGAGATTGGTTGTGGCCCCATCGCGCACAATGCCGATAGTCGTTACGCCGGGGTTGGCTGCAATTTGTGCTGGTGAAATGCCTCCGATGGGGTGTAATCGTAAACCAGCAAAGCCAAATTGTTTGTTCAGCGTACCCAGCGGCACGTTTTTCCGCAGTTCATTGACGTTGAAACTGGTCATGAACGATATGCGGGGTGCGCCCGTCTGCCCGCGTTTGGTTGTGATCAGCACTACGCCGTTGGCCGCCCGTGAGCCGTACTGCGCTGCCGCTGCCGCGCCGTTCACCACGTTGATGCTGGCAATATCGTTCGGGTTGAGGTCAGACAATCGGTTTTGTCCGGCGTTGGCTCCGCCAATCTGATTGCCAGCCGCCTGCTGCGACACGTTGTCGCTGGCGTTGCTCACAATCACTCCGTCGATGATGTACAGCGGGTCCGACGAACCCGACAACGACTTAACCCCCCGCAGCCGAACCGTAATACCGCCCGCCGGGTCGCCGGAGTTCTGCGTAATCTGTGCGCCCGGTACTTTGCCCTGCAATGAGTTAATTAGCCCGCCCGTACCAGTTTGGGTCAGTTCCTGCCCTTTGATGGTGGTGATGGCGTTACCAAACTGACGGCGCGGCCCCGAAATGGTTTGCGCGGCCACAATCACCTCATCGAGCGTCTGATTTTCTTCAGCCAGTGTTGCGTTTACGGTCAGTTCGTCCTGATTGCCAAGCGTAACGACCTGATCCAGACCGGCAAAACCGATAGATGTAAACGTAAGCGAGTACGAGCCAGGGCTGGCCGTGATGCCGAGCGTATACGACCCATCGGCAATAGACGTAGTACCCTGTTGTGTACCGCGCAGCAACACGGTTACGCCCGGAATGGACTGCCCGTCTTTATCGGTGACGCGGCCTTTGATGGTGTAGCGGCTGCCTTGTGCCAGCACGTTGCCACAAAGCAGTAGTGTGAGCCAGAGCATACACGTATAGCGAATGCATTGGCTACCAGGTATGTACCTGTTTGTCATAGGTTAAAGAAACATTGGTAGGTAGAAAGAAATCCGATTTTCGGAAGCTGTAAAAATAAGCACAATTTTAGCAGCGAACTGTACAATACTGCCTTTTTTAACGCATATCCTTTTGTTATCAACGTTTACCAGTAGTTATAATTTGGTACGTGAGCTGTTTTACAGACTCCAGGTTAGTATCACAACCAACTGCACACATCGATGAATGCGCCAACCCTGTTGCAAACGCTGAACGAACAATTACAGGCCGACACACCCGTAGGCCGGTTTATCCGTGCCATGTTATGGACCATATTGACGCTGATCGTACTCGGTCTGGTGGTGGTCGCTTTTCAGCCTATCGCCAGCCGCGTCACGTCATTTTTGCTGTCCCTTGCTTGTCTGCTGCTGGGCATATTCACGGGATTTTTGTTTGGTATTCCGCGCGTGTTGCAGGCCGATGGCGGACCGGCTACACCTCCCGCACCGGCTCCGGCAAACTCCTCTAAACCTGCTCAACTCGCCCCGCCTGAGTATCGGCAACAGGTCAACACCAATCTGGAGCAGATTTCTGACTGGCTCACCAAAATAATTGTTGGGCTGGGGCTGGTCAATCTGTACAAAATTCCTGACTTACTGCGCGACACATCGACGCTGATTGCCGCTGGCATCGCACTTCCTGTCGATGAAAAGACGCCCGCCAACCCGGAAATGGTGACGATTTTTGCCAACGCGTTGATTCTGTACTTTCCGATTCTGGGCTTTCTGGTCGGCTATCTTATCACCCGCATTTTTCTGTCGGGCGTGTTTCGTCAGGCCGATACGGGCGAACTCATGACCATAGGCGGGCAGCAGGTAGCACTGGCCGATGTGGTGAAGAATTTGGTCAGTGTAGCGTCGGCCAATCTTACTGCCGAAGAGTCTGGAACACTTGAGACGACTGCATCGGTTCGTCCGAAAACGTCAGTGCCTACCCGCATTCTGTGGGTCGATGATACGCCGGGTAACAACGTAGTCGAGCGCGAAACGCTGACAAATACCGGCGTTGATGTGGTGTCGGTCGAATCGACCGCCGACGCGCTCAGTCAATTGGCTAAACGCGAATTCGATCTGGTTATCACCGATATGGGTCGCACCGAAAACGGCAGCTTCAACGCTACCGCAGGTGTTGACCTGATCAAACAGGTAAACGCTGGACATTTTGCCGCGTTACGAACCATTGTGTACACCTCGAAAAAAGGCTTCGATCAGTATGGCGAACTGGCCCGACAAGCCGGTGCCGACGACATAGTGTATAGCCCGCGCATTCTGATGAAGTCGATTGGCGTTGCCTGAGCGTCACCCCACCCCCGTTCCCTCCCCGTTAGGGAGGGGTGTTTTCTGATGTTTTTCGTTAAATTTGACAAATAAACGTACTCTTCATGCAGTGTCGTCTTTCTACCAACGGCTTACTGGCCGTGGCGTTGCTGATTGCCCACCTGGCAACGGCGCAAACAACCGCTACCAAAACCCGCTACCAGAATCTGAACGAAGCCCTGTCGGCGGGTGCCCAACTCAACGGAGCTTCCGGGCCGCGCTCGGTCAACTGGATCAACAGCGGTAATCAATTCTCGTTTATCGACGGGCAACAAACCATTAAAACGCTCGACCCGGCCACGCAAACCGAAACGGTGGTGTTTGATGGGCGGCAGCACAAATTTCCCGGCACCGACAAGCCCTTCAACTACGGCTCGTTTCAGTGGTCGAAAGACTCGAAAAACATCCTGTTTCAGAGCAACTTCCGGCCTGTTTACCGGCGGTCGGGGGTGTCGGATTATTACGTGTATTCGGTAGTCGATAAAGCCTTGAAACTCGTTGCCAAAGACGCACAAACCGCCGAACTGGCTCCTGATGGCAGCAAAATCGGCTACGAACGGGGGGGCAATCTATTTGTATTCGATTTTGCCACCCAGCAGGAAACCCAACTCACCGACGACCGGAACGCCGGACCGGCCAAACCGGCCTTCTATAACGGGCGGTTTGGCTGGGCCTACGAAGAGGAATTTGGTCTGGCGCAGGCGTGGGAATGGTCGCCCGATAGCAAGTTCATTGCTTTCTGGCAGACGGATGAGCGGCAGGTGCCTATTTACAGAATGACTGATTATAGAGGGTTTGATGAAAAGTATGACTCGCTACCCTACCCCCGTGTGGGCGACGTTAACCCCACCGTTCGCATTGGTGTTATCGACGTAGCTAATCGCAGCTTACAGTGGATGAACGTTGCGCTGAACGACGGCTATATTCCCCGCATTTACTGGACGTCGCAGGAAGGGCAATTAGCTTTGATACACCTCAACCGGAAACAAAACCATCTGCGTTTGTTTATGGCGAATGGCCGCACTGGCGAGGCCCAACAGATCATGGAAGAAACCTCGAACACCTGGATCGACGTGTTCGACTTCTTCGCGGGTATCAATCACCTGATTTATTTTCCGGCAGGCGTGAAGGAGTTCTACTGGGTATCGGATCGGGGCGGGTATTCGCATCTGTATCGGTATGATTATGCGGGTAAACTGCTGAATCAGATTACGAAAGGCCCGTGGGAAGTGACCTATGTTCATCACATTGACCCGAAGGCAAAGAAAGTTTTTTATACGTCGACCGAGGCCGCACCCACTGAGCGGCAGTTGTACGTAATCGACATCGACGGCAGGAACAAGCAGCGGCTTACTACCGTTGCCGGGCGGCACGCGGTCAATTTTTCGCCCAACGGTAAGTTCTTCATAGATCGGTACTCAAACGTGCAAACGCCCACGCAGGTCGAACTCCGCGACATATCGGGCAAACTGCTCAAGCCGCTCGAAACCAATACGAAAGTTTCAGAATACGTGGCCGCACATACATTCGCCCCAAAAGAACTGTCGAGTTTCACGACCTCCGACGGGCAGCGCATCGATATTTCAATTATCAAGCCACTCGATTTCGACATCAACAAAAAATACCCGGTGGTGCTGGATATTTATGGTGGGCCGGGGGCGCAATCGGTGTATAACGAATGGGCGTCGTCGGGCTGGCATCAGTGGCTGGCGCAGTCGGGCTACATTGTGGTAGGCGTCAACAATCGAGGTAGTGGTGGCTATGGGCGCGATTTTGAGAAAATAGTCTATGAAAAACTCGGCAAGTACGAAAGTCAGGATTTTGTGGAAGCCGCCCGCTACATGGCCGCGCTGCCGTATGTCGATGGCAATCGTATGGCAATTCGAGGGCATAGCTACGGTGGTTATATGAGCAGCTACACCATGTTGACACACCCCGGCGTTTTCCGCGTGTCGCTGGTAGGCGCACCCGTCACCGACTGGCGTCTCTACGACAGTATTTACACCGAACGGTACATGGGCTTACTGCCCGAAAACGAGGAAAAATACAAAGCCAGTGCCGTAACGACCTACGCTAAAAATCTGGCGGGAAAAATGTTCATTGCCCATTCAACGATGGACGAAAACGTTCACGTCCGCAACACGTTTCAGTTGATGAACGCGCTCGAAGACGCAGGCAAGGATGCTGACCTGCGTATTTATCCGCCCGGCGCACACGGTGTAGCTTACAACCCGGCCAGTTATCAATTGCTGATGCAGCAATACATCAACTACCTCGAAGCTAACCTGAAGAGTGGTGCAGTGAATTAACAGAGTTGTTACCGCAACGCCTGCCGGATTACGTCTTCGACTGTCAGGTTGGGATCGGCTCTTAGCGCGTCGTCCACGCTTTTTTCGGCGGTGAGTTTAGGGAAACCGAGGGCTACCAGCGCGGCCAGCGATTCTTCGCGCACGGGGTTGTTGGCTGGCTGTTGGCGGTAAGACGGGCCGTCGGGCACAACGCCTGCCCGCTTCATTTTGTCGCGTAGTTCAAGAATAATACGTTGGGCTGTTTTGGCTCCAATGCCCTTGATGGCCTGCACCGCCCGCACGTTTTCGCCCAGAATTGCCAGCCGTAAATCAGCCGGTTGCATAGCCGAAAGCATACCAAGAGCCGTGTTTGGCCCCACGCCCGACACGCCAATCAAATCAAGAAAAAGCGATTTTTCATCTGCCGAAGCAAAGCCGTACAACGACTGCGAATCTTCGCGAAAGAGGTGGTGAATAAAAAGTTTAACACGGTCGCCACCGCCGGGCAGGGTAGCATATGTTTGTAAGGATATATTGACCGAATAACCTACGCCATGTACGTCGATAATTACGTTGGTTGGCTCTTTGAAAGCCAGCAGCCCCTCTAAATAAGCGATCATTATAAAGCGAAAAAGCTTGTTTCTGAGTGAGTTAGAAACTATAAAGATACGAAAAACCCACGACTTTTATCCAACAATTAACTTCTGGCCGGGTCGGAGCGAGTTGCCCCGAATATTGTTCATGCGTTTGAGCCGGTCGATGGTCAGGCCATCGTACCGCTGGGCAATGTTCCAGAGCGTATCACCCTGCTGTACACGATGGTAGCGCGGTTTGTAGCGTTTGGTTTTAGCTGTTGATTCGGCTTTTTTTCGGGCTTTCGGGGTTCCCTGCTCAGCTAACTGCTCGGTGCGGGTTTCGGCTACCTCTTTCAGAATTACCAATTTCTGTCCACGCATCAATTTTGACGAACGCAGATGATTCCACCGTTTGAGGTCGTAGAGTTCAACGTTGAAACGGTCGGCAATATCGCCCAGGTTATCGCCCCGGCGCACTACGTAGGTTTGTTTGCGCGGCTTGCGTACCACCACCGTTTCCAGATCATCTTCGGGCGTGTCGGCGGGTTCGGCCTGTGCCAGTTGCTCACGCAACAGGGCGGGCGAAACCAACTCGTCGGCAGATGCTTTGGCTAACGGATTCTCGTTCATAACCGACCAGCCACCCGCCGAATCGGGCGCACCATTAACCGGCTCGGCATGGGCCATCAGCATGTGTGCCATTGCTACCGGAATCCGGCTTGCCGAATCCATGATGGCCCGCCGACGCGAGGCAAAATAGGCGTACTGCTCACGCGGCACCCGGAGCGGGTAGCGATTGGTGTACTCGGGCAGAATGGTTGTTGTAATAGCCGGGTTCATCTTTTGCAGATGCGCCAGTGGCATAGTACTGTGCTTAGCGAAGGACTCAAGGTTGAAATAACCCGTAATCTGAATGGTATCGTGCGGGATGGGCGCATCAAAATTTTCGCCAAAAATGCCGTGATCGTTGGCGTAGTGCATCAGGTACGTAAACGCCACAAATTGCGGCACGTAGCCCCGTGTTTCTTTGGGCAGCGCATCGTAGATCGTGTAAAACGTATCGCCCCCGCTCCGGCGCATAGCTCTTTTCACGGCACCGGGGCCACAGTTGTAGGCAGCCATAGCCAGTTCCCAGTCACCGAAAATAGTGTAGAGGTCGCGGAGGTAGCGGCAGGCAGCATCGGTAGCTTTCACAGGGTCCATGCGCTCGTCGATGTAATCGTCCTGGTACAACCGAAAATCACGACCGGTGCCGGGCATGAACTGCCACAAGCCACCTGCGCCCGCCCGCGAAATGGCACGCGGGTTCAGGGCCGATTCTACAATAGACAGGAATTTAAGCTCGTCGGGCATTCCGTGCTGAGCCAGCATTTTTTCATAGAGCGGAAAAAACAACGGCATTCGCTCCAGCATCAGCTTGGTAGAACTGGCTTTCCGAAACGTGAAATAGTCCACATACGCCTGTACGGCCTTATGGTAATTGAGCGGGATGGTTTTCTGCAATTTCGCCAGCCGTTCGCGCAACAGACTGTCGGGTACGGTCGGCACGGCAGCTACCGTATCTTTCCGAACAATGCTGCTATCAGCGGCCACTACTTTGTCTTGAATCGTAGTCTTGGCGCGGCCCGTTGTCAGCAACAGGCTCAACACCACACTCATCAGCCCCAGTCGTAACAGGCTACGGTTCATAAGATTCAATTTTAGTGATGAGTGATGAATGATGAATGATGAGTTGGCTGACGCAAAAGGAAATACACCGGCGTCAGCCTACTCATCACTCATCGTTTATCACTCATCGTTAAAAAGTCACTCGTTAACTCTTTCGCCAACGCCACTAAACGCCCCTCCTGAAAAGGTGGAGCCATCAGTTGCAGCCCAATGGGCAGGCCGCTGGCGTCGGTGCCATTGGGTATCGAAATAGCCGGGTAGCCCACTACGTTGGCCTGCACTGTAAAAATATCGGCCAGATACATTTGCAGGGCATCCTCGGTCTTCTCCCCTAATTTAAATGCAGGTGTTGGTGTGGTAGGCGACAACAGAAAATCGTACTCCGCAAATACACGCTCGGTTTCTTCCCGAATCAGTCTTCGTACCTGTTGCGCCTTGGTGTAATACGCATCATAATAGCTGGCACTCAGCACAAACGTACCCAGCAAAATTCGCCGACGCACTTCAGAACCGAAGCCCGCCGTGCGACTTTTTTTGTACAACGACAAAAGGTCGGTAACAGATGCATCGCGGTAGCCATACCGTACACCATCGAAGCGCGACAGGTTCGATGAGGCTTCGGCAGTAGTCAGAATGTAATACGTAGGCAATAACGAATCCAGCAACGACAGGTCGATGGGGTCAACTACATAACCGGCCTGCCGCAACGAACTAATCCGTTGTTGGATGGCCTCGCGAATAGCCAGGTCAACCCCCTCACTTTCAACCCCATCCCGCAGATATGCAATACGCAGCGGGCGCGACGCGGGCAACTGCGCCTGGGTGTAGGCATCAACCGGCTGGCTCGATACGGTGCTGTCGAAGTCGTCGGGGCCGGCCATAATTTCGAGTAATAGAGCCGCATCGTCGACCGTGTTGGCAATTGGGCCGATGCAATCGAACGACGACGCGTAGGCAATTAGTCCCCAGCGGCTGATGCGACCGTAGGTCGGTTTAAGACCCACTACGCCACAGAACGCGGCTGGCTGGCGCACAGAGCCACCCGTATCGGAGCCGATGCTGGCTAAGCAAAGACCGGCCTGAACGGCCACCGCCGAGCCGCCACTGCTGCCGCCCGGCACCCGGCTTGTATCAGCAGCATTGCGAACGGGACCAAACGCCGAGTTTTCGTTCGAGGAACCCATCGCAAACTCGTCACAGTTTTGCCGTCCGATGATAATCGCATCTTCATCGAGCAGACGCTGCACCGCCGTGGCCGTAAACTGGGCCGTGAAATTTTCGAGAATACGGCTTCCGGCCCGAACGCCGTGCCCGGCATAGCTAAGCACGTCTTTGATGCCAATAACCATACCGGCAAGCCGCCCGGCAGCGCCGTTGGTCAGTTTCTGGTCAATAACGTCGGCGTAGGCGAGGCTCTCGTCGGCGTATACCTCGGTAAACACGTTGAGATGCTGCTGTTCGGCAATGCGAACGAGGTAGTGTTCCACCAACTGGCGGCAGGTAACAACTCCCGACCGGAGGTCGGTTTGAACAGCAGAAAAGCTACGGTATAGTGTCAAAACAACAGGGTTGGGTTACGGTAACGCGGCTGGAAAGCCGCAGATTGATGGTTAACACAAGCGGCTTTCCAGCCGCGTTACGGAGTAAGCAAAAACAGCTAATCGAGCGGCTCCGGCCTGGAAACGCTCGATTAGCTGTTGGTGATGTCAAGTACTTATTTTTTGATATCCGACTCTCTCAGACCGTCTTCAATGTTTTCGCGGACGTCTTTGGTAGCGTCTTTGAATTCTTTGATGCCTTTGCCGAGACCCCGTGCCAGTTCGGGAATTTTCTTCGCACCGAACAACAGGAGCAACGCCAGAAAAATGAACACCATCTCCTGACCGCCCAAACCCATAAACGCTAAAATGCTTGCAGAAACCATGACTCTCGGGATTTGAATGTATGCAAAACTAATGAATTACGAATTACAATGCTCGCTTTACGACGTAAAACTTACGAACGAAGACGGGTTTTCGATTCACCGAAATCATACATAGTAAAACTTATGTCGCTACGGATTCTACCCAATCCGAACTATTTCGGGTTGGCGAGGGGCTTTTTCCTTCGGGCTGTTATGTGTCATTTCCCACTGCCGGAACCGCTCAAGATCGTCGGTAATACCACTGAACAGCCACAACATC
The DNA here is from genome assembly GCF_001988955.1 of Spirosoma montaniterrae. Classification (NCBI taxonomy): domain Bacteria; kingdom Pseudomonadati; phylum Bacteroidota; class Cytophagia; order Cytophagales; family Cytophagaceae; genus Spirosoma; species Spirosoma montaniterrae. The sequence goes on from NZ_CP014263.1 coordinate 5,766,476, forward strand.
AGCGCAATATCATCGGTCAGACCAATAATCGGCAGAAAGTCGGGCAGAATGTCGAGGGGCGATACAAAGTAGATCAGCACGGCAATGATCCGGATCAGCGTTTTCCACGGAATCTGTCGGTAATCGCCTGATGCGTAGGCTTTTAACAGCCGCGTCACTACACCCAACTGCTCACGAAAAGCCGTTACGTTTTTGCCCGACAATCCGCCACTTTTATCAAGGGCGTCGCGGACCAGTTTATACAGACTACGGCTGTTGCGGGCATACCGAACGGCACCAATATTAGCCCGTTTGAAAAAAATCGATGTTAAGACTCGGGTAATTAAACTCTTGTTTGCCATGTGTTTTACAGAAAGCGTGTGCCATTAGACTAACAGACGCTCAAAAAGTCAAGTGCTTAAGGAGTAAACAAAAAAACGCGAATTTTTGTCTAAAAAACGAGCCACAGGTCTCAAAGTTTTCTACAAACGGCTGTTGGTTTGTGTAGACGGAGGGCCGTACTTTTGCGCTTCGTGTTAACCCTTTAATTTTGAATCCTGTATGAAAGTGACCGTAGTAGGGGCCGGGGCGGTTGGAGCCACCTGTGCCGACAACATTGCCCGCCGGGAACTCGCCCACGAAGTAGTTTTGCTCGATATTAAAGAAGGCATCAGCGAAGGTAAATCGCTCGATATGCTACAGGCATCGACCCTGCTCGACTGCGATGTAAAGCTGACCGGCTCAACCAATGACTACAGCAAAACTGCCGGGTCAGACGTGGTGGTGGTTACGTCGGGGTTGCCGCGTAAGCCGGGTATGACCCGCGAAGAACTCATCGGCATTAACGCGGGTATCGTGAAAGGTGTAACGCAGAATATCCTGCAACATTCGCCCGATGCCATTTTCATTATTATCTCGAACCCGATGGATACGATGACGTATCTGGCTCTGAAAGCATCGGGTTTGCCCAAAAATCGGATTATCGGTCTGGGCGGTGCGCTCGATTCGGCCCGCTTCAAAACCTATCTGTCGCTGGCAATGAACTGTTCGCCCAACGACATTCAGGCGTCGGTAATTGGTGGTCACGGCGACACGACCATGATTCCGCTAACGCGTTTAGCTACCAAAGGCGGGGTGCCGGTGAATCATTTCCTGGATGATGAGACGCTGAAAAAAGTAGCTGCCGACACAATGGTGGGCGGAGCGACGCTGACGGGACTGATTGGTACGTCGGCCTGGTACGCGCCCGGTGCGGCTGGTGCCTACATGGTCGAAGCCATCGTGCGTGATCAAAAGCGCGTGATTCCGTCGTGCGTGTTGCTCGAAGGCGAATACGGCCAATCGGATATTTGCTTAGGCGTACCGGTTGTACTGGGCCGCAACGGCTGGGAAGAAATCATCGATTACAAACTGAACGACGAAGAGCAGGCAGCCTTCAACAAGTCAGCCGACGCCGTTCGGAATATGAACAACGTACTGAGTACGCTGGAAATCTGAAAATACCCCCAACCCCCTGAAGGAGGCTAAACCATCTGGGTCCAAAAGCCCGGCAGCGGCCGACCGTCCTTCAGGGGGTTGAGGGTAATAAGAAAGCCCCGCTGAATCATTCGGCGGGGCTTTCCTGTGTAATAGTCTGGGCCAACTGCTACCGACCTTCCCAGTCGCAGGCGGGTAGTAGCCATTCCTGACCGGGATCGATGGGGGCACCGTCGGGGGGCGATTGGGCCGGAGCACTCACCATTCGGTCGGGGAACTGCATGTACTGGGCGATAAGCCAGCGGTGGTAATCGTACCGGGAACCGCTGGTGGCAGAACTACTATAGTGCGCTTTTGCCTGACTGAGAGCTTCATGGGCAGTTGCCCGAACGCTGCCATCGATGTCTTTATTTGTCGCCAGTTTAAGCAGTTGATCGAGGTAAAGCCGTTCGGTTTGCCGGGCTATTTCGCCCGCGTAATCAGGCTGTTGCGCAGTCAGTGTTTTGAGTAACGCGTTATGCAGTTTCGTGAATACGTCGTTCAGGCCGGGTAATTTACCGTCGAGACTTTTCTGGCGAACCAACCGGGCGCAGCGTTCGGGGTTGAGCAGCATTCGCAGGGTCATGCCAACGGCTGCTTCGGGTGGGCCGAGCGGATCGAAAGCCAGCCCCGTATGGCGTTTGAACACTTCGCGTGGGTTGGCGTCGTAGCGAAAGGGGCGGGGCGGAATCAACGACAGCACCGTTGGCGGCACGGCCAGAAACGCCGGGTCGAGCGTTGCCAGCAGTGCGTCTAACGCCCGGTTTTGCTCCGCAGCCGGAACCGTTGAAACCACAGGTTGCCCATCTCCGCGCAGGGCGTTTGTATAGCTTTGCCCACCCAGCACTTTGGCGACAGCTTCGACCTGATAGCGGTGAAACAGGTACATCGGTACAAATACGTCTTCGAGCATTGCCATCGGCGTTCCTGCCGGAATTTTCCTGTCCGTAAAATTGGTCAACGCCACCCGGCGCACGTCCATCACGCGCCGGAGTTCGTCAACGGCGTTGGCACCATTGTCCCAGAGGTGCGTGCCGGGGTGAACCGAACCTTCGGGCCGCGCGTCCTGGTCGGTCAGAAACGACAGTCCGGCACTGTGCATATCGCGCACGATTTTGTCAAGTTCCTGCTTCTCATTAGCTCCCGGCGTAAACTGCTCATAACCATAACGAATGCTCCATTTGTCGTAGATGCCGATGCCCTTCGCGTAAGCATCCGACAGGTCGATGCTGGCACCTTTCACCTTCGCCACCATCGTCGGATAGTCCATCACCGAGGCCCGTCCAAACCGCTCCGGCGTACCGGTACCACCGCCCTGCGTACTTGCCAGATAATTGTGCGGCAAGCCGAGCGTATGGCCTACCTCGTGAGCCGCCAATTGCCGTAGCCGGTCGAGCGACATCTGCATCATCTCACCCACATGCGAACTGTCGGTATCGAACTTGCCAACCAACCCCTGTGCAATCAGGTAATCCTGCCGAACGCGCAGCGAACCAAGCGTGACTTTACCTTTCAGAATTTCGCCCGTGCGCGGGTCGATGATGCTCATGCCATAACTCCAGCCGCGTGTAGACCGATGTACCCACTGAATCAGGTTGTAGCGCACGTCCATCGGGTCGGCGTCGGGCGGTAGCAATTTTACCTGAAACGCATCGCGGAAACCGGCAGCTTCGAACGCCTGATTCCACCAGCCTGCGCCCTCCATCAGAGCCGACCGGATGGGTTCGGGTGCGCCGGGGTCCATGTAATACACAATCGGGTTTACGGCTTCGCTTATAGCCGCCGACGGATTTTTTTTCTGGAGCCGGTGCCGCGAAATATACCGTTTCATAATCGGCTGACTGACGGGCGTGGCATAATCGAAAAACTCGATGCCGCCGTAACCGATGCGTGGGTCGAACGCGCGGGGCTGGTAGGCGTCGGGGCCAGACTGGATGGTCCCGGACTGGATGGTCCCGGACTGGATGGTCCCATTAAGTGGGGGCAGTTGTACGAAGGAGTGGTGCTGGTGCATAGTCACAGCCGTGGGCGTTGGCACTACCTCGCGCAGATACGCGCCGGGCTGTTCGCCGGTCAGCGTGATAATGGTTTCAAATTCTGTGTTTTTCGGAAATGCCTTTGTTCGGGGCAGGTGCAGGGCGCAGCGGCTGGGGTCGAGTTTATACGTACCCTGTTTGATTTGGGCGATGGATTGAACGGCTCCCACGGCATCCTGAAGCAGAAACGGCGTCAGATCGACCAACACGTTATCGCCTTCTTCGGCTACAATCTCGAAACCCGCATGAACCGATTTGGCAAAGGATTCTTCGACCGCCCGGCGTTCGAGCGGGTCCGGGCTGATGGCGCGGTAGGCGTAGTTTGGTTCAATTAGCAACACTTTGTTGCCGCTGCGCTGAAACGTGACAACGTGCTCCTGCCCCAGCCTTCCCCGGTCGAGGCCAATATCATTGGAGCCAATGCCCTGCGCCAGCGTGGGGTAATACAGCAGTTCGGTGTTGAACTGGCTGATTTCGAGCCATATTTTACCCTTCTTCGCGTCCCAGTAGTAGGTTAGAAAACCGGGATTGCGGCTCATGCCTGCCGTAAAGGTGGCAATGGTCGGGGGCGTTTGAGCAAGTACGTTCGATAAGATGAAATAAAACAGCAAGAGGAGTGGGAGACGTGTTTTCATGCGGGCAAGTTGATTAGTAGTCTCCAAGATAGTGGAAATTCGTAGATTTGGCGTTTGGGCGGACCGGATAACACTTGAATCCGTGTTCCGTATATTACTTCATTAAAAAAATCTCTCTTCGCCTTAGACGATTGGCCCGATTTTAGCCGTTTGAAAGAAGTACGTGCCATACGCTCCGATTTTTGAACCTGATAGTACCCCCAATGGTGAACCCTTACTTTGTTCACAGTAACTTAATTCGCTCCACGTTCCCTACCATCAACAGACTGCTGTTCGGGCCGAACAACTGGTTGATTATGGGCCTGTGGCTGCTTATTGGTATGGGTACCGTAGTGGCTCAGAATCAGGATTCTACGGCCACCCCCGCCCGGCGCAGCACGGGCCGCCGACAGCAGCCCACCGCCCGGCAGATTGCCGCCGATTCGGCCCGTGCCGATGCCCGCCGACGCGCACAGGCCCGCACCGATTCGATCAAACAGGCCGTTCAGAACCGCACCGACAGCATTCGGGCCGTTCGCTCGGCCAACCGCCGACCCACCGTGAACTGGCCCGACCGCCGGGCTACGCGCTTCTCGGAACGGCCTTCGCGTTCGCCGTTCATTCTACGCGACCCCAAAGGTGTTTCAACTGATTTTCGGCTTAGCCCCGACGGACGTATTGGCGTGAGCGAACGGGTTCGCACGGGCGTGTCGCTGTCGGGTGCGCCAACCCCCAACAATGTACAGGGCCGCAGCGACATTCCATCGCCGGGCATACAGGCACCGGGCACTACAACCGCGCCCGATCCACTCGCACCGGGTGCAATTTTGCCCGGTCAGTTACCGCCCGGTTTGGCCCTGCCCCCATCACGCTACGGATTGCCCTACCGACCCGCCGAAACGATTCCGTATGACACCTACAATGAGCTTCAGAATCAGGCCGTTGGGCAAAATCTCTGGCGCGAATACGGAGCCAAACGCGACGGGCAGAGTGCCGTAAGCGGGCGCGGGCTGATTCCCAAACTCGAACTGCCGCCTATCGTTGACCGGCTGTTTGGCGGGAGTCAGGTCGATTTTAAGCCGAACGGGTTCGTAACGCTCGATTTCGGGTATCTTTATCAGTTTATCGACAACCCGATTTTGCCCGTGCGGCAGCGTCGAAATGGCAACTTTCTGTTTAACGAACAGATTAGTATCAACTTTAACGGTAAGGTTGGCGAGAAGCTGGGCGTACTGGCGAATTTCGATACCAAAGCCAGCTTCAACTTTGAGAACCAGCTCAAGCTAAATTACAAACCCGGCGGCAACCTGCCCGCGTTCGGTACGGGACAGGGCGTACCGGGTCTGCCCAATTTGCCCAACGCGCCGAATTTGCCGGGTGTAAACGGTGCCGCGTCGGGGTTGCCGCAGTTTACGCCCCAGAACGAAAATATCATTCAGGGGCTGGAAGTGGGGAATATCAACTGGGCCGTAAATAGTCAGTTGATTCCGGGTGTGCAAAACCTGTTTGGTATCAAAACGCAGTTGCGTTTCGGGCGGCTTAATGCCACGGTGGTCGGGTCGCAGCAGCGGTCGCGGAAGAGCGAGATTGTGTTGCGGGGCGGCACGTCTAACCGACCCTTCGAGATTCGGGCCGATCAATACGACGAAAACCGGCACTTCTTTCTGTCGCAGTTTTTTAGGGCCACCTACGAGTCGTCGCTGAAAACATTGCCGCAGGTGACGTCGGGTGTGAACGTGACACGGGTGGAGGTGTATGTCACAAACCGTACCAACACCACCGAAACGCTGCGAAACGTGGTGGGTTTTCAGGATTTGGCCGAAGGCAATCCCTACAGCCAGAACAACCCCAATTTACCCCCGTTCTCGCGCAACAACCGGACGCCAGCCAGCAACGAAGCCAACGGCCTGTTCAGTCGCCTGACCAGCAATGCTACCGACCCATTCCGGCAGGTCGACCAGACCAACGAAGCCCTGACAACCCGGTTTCAGCTTCAGAAAGGCACCGATTACGACCTGTTGCGCGGAGCCAAACGCCTGACCGACCGTGAGTTTAAACTTCAACCCGAACTCGGGTATATTTCGCTGGTAACGCCCCTTCGCAACGACGAAATTCTGGCCGTTGCCTACGAGTACACCTATCAGGGCCGACGTTACAAGGTGGGTGAGCTGACCGAAGATTACCAGGCCCGGCGTCCTGAAGAGGTGCTGGTGCTGAAGCTGTTAAAGTCGGCCACATTGCGCAACAATCTCCAGTTGCCGATGTGGAACCTGATGATGAAAAATATTTATTCCATCAACACGGCGCAGATTGCCCGGCAGGGTTTTCAGTTGCGAATCGTTTACAAAGACGACCTGACCGGTATCGACAACCCCAATCTTCAGGAAGGCCGACGGTTGCAGAATCGCCCGCTGGTGCAAATTTTCAATATGGACCGGCTGAACCAACAGCTTGATGCCCAGCCAGATGGTAATTTCGATTATGTCGAAAATATTACGATAGACAGTCGGTTCGGCAAAATCATCTTTCCGGTACTGGAGCCGTTCGGGTCGTTTCTGTCGCGGCAGTTCGATCCCGACGAAGAAGCACTCCGGGCCAAATACGTGTTCGATCAATTGTATCGAACCACGCTGGCCGATGCACAGCAACTGGCCGACCGCAACAAATTTTTCCTGAAAGGCTCGTTTCAGTCGGGCAACGGGACTGAGGTTCAGTTGCCCTTCGGGGTGAGCGAACAGTCGGTTCAGGTAACGGCGGGCGGGGTGCCGCTGATGCCGGGGCAGGACTATGTGCTGGAGGGCCAAAGCGGGCGGCTTCGGATCATCAACGAAAGCGTAACGAATTCAGGTCGCGAAATTCGCATCAGCTACGAACAGCCCGACCTGTTCCAGAACCAGATCAGAACACTGATTGGCACCCGGCTCGACTATGCCATCAACCGCGACATCAGTGTGGGGCTTACGGCCATGCACATGCGCGAAACCCCCGCCGGATTCCTGACCCGTGTGGCCCTCGGCAACGAGCCGGTCAACAACAGCATTGTAGGCGTAAACGTAAACCTGCGCAAAGACGCCCCCGGCCTGACCCGCCTGATCGACGCGCTGCCATTAGTGCAGACCAAAGAACTATCGACCATTCAGGCCACTGCCGAGGTCGCGCAGTTGTTTCCGGGCACGAACCCTCGTGCCCGCAACGAGAGCTACTTAGATGATTTTGAAGCAGCCCGCACTATTTTCGACCTGACGCGCCAACCTGTTCGGTGGCGGTTAGGAGCCACGCCCCAGCAGTTTCCGCAGGGTTCGTTTGCCTATCCGCTGCCGTTTGCCTACAACCGCGCCCAGATTTCGGTGTATTCGGTCGATCCAAGTATTTACACCACCAGCACGCCGGGTTTCGCGGTAGGTCTCGACCCCGAAGAAGCCAACCAAAACGTGTATGAGCGGTATTTTCTGCCGCAGGATTTGTTCCCGAACCGCTCACTACGGCCCGTGCAGTTGCCCGAAGCTATCCTGGATGTATCGTACTTTCCGAGCGAACGCGGGATGTATAACTACAACCCGAATCTTAATCCCGATGGAACGCTGCCCAATCCCCGGCGCAACTTCGGGGCCGTGACGCGGGCCATTGCGTCGGACATCGATTTCGACAATGCCAACGTCGAAAACCTCACGTTCTGGCTTATGGACCCGTTTGTAGGGGGCGATGCCGGAAAAGTGCGCGGCAATCCCGACAACAACCGGAACATTAACAACACCACGGGTGGTAAATTAGTCTTCAACCTCGGCGACATCTCGGAAGATGTCATGAAAGACAGCCGTTACCAGTTCGAAAACGGCTTCCCGGCCAGTGGCGTACCCAGCAGCACTACAGCCACAAACGACCGCGAACCCGGCACTGTGCCTACGCCGTGGGGCTTTGCGCCCCGGCAGCAGTTTGTGACGAATGCGTTTGAGAGTGGCGGGCGTGAAAATCAGGACGTTGGTCTCGACGGGCTGAGCAGCCGGACGGGTGCGCCCACGGCCATTGCCGAACAACAGTACTTTCAGAGTTACCTGAATGCGATTCGTCCGCGCCTGTCGGGCGAAGCACTGGCCCAAATCGAGCGTGACCCCTCGAACGATGATTTCCGGTTTTATTTAGGCGATGAAGCCGATCAGCAGCGGTACATTGTGGCGCGGTACAAGAAGTATATGGGCATGGAAAACAACTCGCCCGAAAACACCTCGACTAACCAGTTTCTGACGCCCGCATCGAGTACCCTGCCCGACATCGAAGACCTGAATATCGACAACACCATCAACGACAACGAAGCCTACTACGAATATGAAATCGACCTGCGGCCCAACCGGCTGGAGGTCGGGCGTAACAACATCGTCGACAAAGTAACGGTGCCGCACCCTACCGCACCGGGCGGGGTAGTAACCTGGTATCAGTTCCGTATCCCGGTTCGGGAGCCGACACGCAAAATAGGTAGCATCAACGGCTTTAAGTCGATTCGGTTTGCGCGGATGTACCTCACCGATTTTGCTGAACCGGTGGTGTTGCGCTTCTCGCAGTTGCAGATGGAAGCCAACCAATACCGCAAATACCTCGGCGACCTGAATCAGCGCGGCTTGCAGGAAGTACCCGAACCTTACGACGCCAACTTTACGGTATCGGCAGTGAACGTAGAAGAAAACGGCAGCCCGCAAACAACGACGCAAACCGGCGATAAATACGTGTACACCGTGCCGCCCGGCTACGTCCGCGACCGCGACTACACGCAGGTGAACACCATCGAACTCAACGAACAGTCGATGCGGCTGAGCGTAACCAACCTGCGCGATGGTGATTCGCGCGGAGCCTTCCGCAACACCAACTTCGACCTGCTGTTTCGCAAGCGGCTGAGAATGTTTATCCACATGCACAACGACCAGAACGAGAGCGGGCAGGTAGCGGCCTTTGTTCGGTTGGGTACGGATTACACCGATAACTACTACGAAATCGAGATTCCGGGACTTCGGGCCACGCCCCCCGGCAACCAGACCTCCGACGTGGTGTGGCCTGCCGAAAACGAACTCGATATTGCGCTCGAAGAATTGATTAACCTGAAAGCCGACCGCAACCGGCAGTTAACCCGGCGCACATCGCTGCCATTTTCGCTGCCTTCGGCTAACGGTCGCTACCGGCTGACAGTGGTGGGCAATCCCGATCTGAGTTCGGTGCAGTCGGTGATGATTGGCGTGCGAAATCCGCGTCAGTCGGGCGATGGCGAACAGCCGAAAACGTTTACCGTGTGGGTGAACGAACTACGCGCCAATGGCTACGATCAGCACGCGGGAACGGCGGCTGTAGCGGCTGTAAACATGAAATTAGCCGATCTGGCTACCATTACGGCGTCGGGGCGGCTTACTACCTTCGGCTTCGGTGGCGTGCAGACGCGCATCGGCGAACGCTCGCGCGACAATACCCTCGATCTGGGCATTTCGTCGGCTATCTCGGTCGATAAATTCCTGCCCGCCAACTGGGGCTTACGCATTCCGCTGTACGTCAACTACGATTCGCGTACTATCGACCCGCACTTCGATCCACTTGATCCTGACACGCCTTTGCAGACGTCGCTCTCGACCAAACCGGAAGGCGCAGATCGCGACAACTACCGGCAGTTGGTGCAGGACAACACCACCCGGCGCGGGTTCAACTTCTCGAATGTGCGGAAGATAAAGACCAACCCAAATGCCAAATCGCACTTCTGGGACGTCGAAAACTTTGCGTTTACCTACGCCTTCAACGACCTGAAGCGGACCAACATTCTGACGCAGGAATACCTGCAACAACAGTACCGGGGCGGCATTGCCTACACCTTCAGCAGTCAGCCGAAAGCGTTCGAGCCGTTTCGTAACAAAAACAGTTTCGAGGCTCCGTACCTGCGCTGGCTGAAAGATTTTAACCTGACGTTGCTGCCTTCGTTGGTCAGCGTTCGGACCGATATGGACCGCAGTTTTATCAAAACCCAACTGCGGTCGTCTGACCTGACTACTGACGGCATTACGCCCCAGTTTGAAAAGTATTTCCTGTTCAACCGCTATTACGACCTGACCTGGAACCTCACGCGCAGTTTGGTGGTCACGTACCGCGCTCAGGCTAATTCGATCATCGACGAACCGGCGGGCGACATCAATACACAGGCCAAACGCGATTCGATCATCAGCAGCATCAAGCAGTTGGGCCGATTGAAAAACTATGTGCAGGACATTCGGGCTACGTACCGCCTGCCGCTCGACAAAATACCGCTGCTGGACTGGATTGCCGCCGATGCAGTTTATGGCATGGGCTACCAGTTCCAGGCTAACTCGTTCGGTATTGCCGATACGCTGGGTGTGCCGTTTGGCAATACCGTTCGCAACAACCGAGAGCGGGGAATCACGGGTCGTGTCGACCTTATTCGGCTGTACAACAAGATTCGTTATTTACGCTTTGCCAACACGCCATCGCCCGTGCGGAAGAATTTTGCCCGAAACCCCGGCGATGTAGAAGACATTCAGCGCAGCGAAAGCAAAGTGCTGAAAAACTTTACGCGGGCCTTGCTCACCGTGCGCGGTATCAATTTCTCGTACACGTTGCAGGAATCCACGATTCTGCCGGGTTTTTTGCCCACCCCCCGATTCTTCGGCGTTACCTCCGACAACGCGCCGGGTTTGGGCTTCGTGCTGGGCAGTCAGGACCCAACAATTCATTACCGGGCGGCTGCAAAGGGCTGGCTCACACCCAGCACCGTGCTGAATACGGCGTTCCAGCAAACGCGGGCGCACAATTTCAACGCACGTACCACGCTGGAGCCGTTTAAAGATTTTCGAATGCAGGTTGAATGGCGGCTGACCCGCTCCGATGCGTACCAGGAATTTTACCGACCGGGGGCCATTGGCGGGCCATTCGAGACACAATCGCCCGTGCGCAATGGGCAGTTCGCCATGTCGTTCTGGTCGTTCCGAACAGCGTTTATCGGGCTGCGTGACGATAGTTCATCGCCCATTTTCGACCGCTTTGAAAGCTACCGGCAGCACTTTGTCGAAAGACTGACAAGGGCAAATCCTGAAACGCGCGGGCGGTACGACGTAACCTCGCAGGACGTGCTGATTCCGGCGTTTTTCGCGGCCTACAGCGGGCAACCTATTGAAAAAGCGCAGCTATCGCCGTTCTACAGTTTCCCGCTGCCCAACTGGCGCGTTGACTACAACGGGCTGTCGGGGCTGGGGCTGATTCGGAAGAATTTCAGCGCGTTTACGCTCACGCATAGCTACACCTCGAACTACAGCGTCGGTAATTTTATTTCGAACTTAGACTATGGCGCGGCCTACGTGAACTTAGCCGTGCAATACGACCCGACCCGCGTAAACGTGGTGAACCAACTGGGGCAGTATGTACCGATTTTCGCGATGAGTACCATCACCATGTCGGAGAAATTCGCGCCCATGCTGGGGGTTCAGTTTCAGACCAAAAACCGCATCAGCGGGCGGCTCGAATACAACCAAAGCCGCGACATTGCGCTGAGCCTATCAAACGCGCAGGTGGCCGAACTGAGCAACAAAGATCTGACTGCTTCGGTGGGCTTCACGCGGCAGAACGTGCGGTTGCCGTTCCGGGTCAACGGGGCGTATAAGAAACTGAAAAACGACCTTACATTCTCCTGCAACCTGACATTGCGCGATACCCGCGCCATTCAACGCAAGTTAGACGCCGAGCAGATTATTACGGCGGGGAACGTAAACTTCCAGTTGCGGCCCCAACTCAGCTACATCGTCAACCGGCGGCTTAACCTCAATTTCTACTTCGACCGTACCTTCAACGATCCGCTCGTCTCCAATTCGTTCCGCCGGGCCACTACCGCTGGTGGAGTGCAGGTGCGGTTTAACCTTGCCGAGTAGGAGGCCCATCATTCATTTGTTGCTTCTCCCAACGGAATTGCGCAAAATTGGGTTCTATAGGAAACAACGTTACAAAATGGGTCGATGGGGATGGTGCCTGATGGCAATGGGGTTGGCTTTATCATCGGCCTGGGGTCAGCAGCAAACAACACCTCGCTATGCACAGCGCGGGCTGGGCAAGTTTGTTTATCAGACACTTAACGACACGTCGTCGGCAGCTTCGTCGCGGGTATTGGTGTTTCCGGCGGCTGGCTTTTCGCCCGAAACCAGTCTGGAAATCGGATTGCGGGTGTTTTCGCTATACTACGCTAAGGGGGATACCGCTGTAAACCGACTGAGCGAACTGGTTTTATATGGCTTCGTAACGCTGCGCGGGCAGTTTGGGGCGCAGCTCGAAAATGCTATCTATTCTGATAAAAATACGTATTACCTGTTGGGCCGGGCGCGGTATCAGCAGTTTCCGTTGCTGTATTTTGGTATTGGGCCAAATACTAAACCCGATAATCCGGCATTGGTCAATTCGCATTATTTTCAAACGCGACAGCGGGTGCTGCGTAAAGTGATCGAGAATTGGTACATAGGTCCTGAAATTGACTTTCAGAGTCTACAACGGATTGAATTCGAGCGGGTTGATCCGAATGCGTTCGATATACCGCTGGGCGGGCGAGGCTCCACTACCCTTGAATTGGGCGTGGCAATCGTGTACGATGATCGCAAAAACGTGCTGAACGTGCGAAAAGGTGCTTTTTTTGAAACCGCTGCGCTCCGAAACGTTCGTCTTAATAACGACTTTCAATTTCAACGACTGCTGTTCGATGCCCGCTTTTTCCGACCGTTAGGGCGGTACAATCGAGTACTGGGCATTCAGGCTATCGGTACGTTTATGGAAGGCGACGTGCCGTTCAACAATCTTGCGTTGCTGGGTGGCGAAAGTGCCATGCGCGGCTACTACTTAGGCCGTTACCGCGACAAAAATCTGCTGGCGGCTCAGGCCGAACTGCGCTGGTTGCCGTTTAATTTCAGTAAACGGTGGGGTGGTACGGTATTTGGGGGCGTAGGCACGGTAGCACCAACGCTGAGCAGTCTGCAACTCAATCAGTTCCGCTGGGCCGTTGGCGGTGGCATACGATTCCTGTTTTTCCAGAAGAAAGACGTATATCTGCGGGCCGACCTGGGCTTCACCCGCGAAGGCACGGGCCTCTACTTCTCCCTCGGTGAAGCGTTCTGAATAAAGAACTACGTAAATTATTCACGCGGTTGCTGAGCATAGTCAGAGCCTACGCCAAATGGGGGTGCAGTTAACGTCATAGGTGTTTGCAAATTCGGCCCGGTATCGCGTATTTTGTGCGTATCAAGATTAATCATTTCGCAATGAATTTTCCCGCAGAACTGAGTTATACGCAAGATCACGAATGGATTCGGATGGAAGCCGACGGAACCGCCGTTGTTGGCATTACCGATTTCGCACAGCACGAACTGGGCGACATTGTGTTTATTGATGTGAATACAATCGGGCAAACACTGGCAAAAGGTGAAGTTTTCGGGTCGGTAGAAGCCGTTAAAACCGTGTCTGACCTGTTTTTGCCGATTACCGGCGAAATACTGGAACTGAACGAAGCTATCGAAAAAACGCCTGAACTGCTCAATAGCGACCCTTACGGCGAGGGCTGGATTATCCGGCTGAAACCTGCTGAAGAGGCTACTGACCTGCTTACTGCCGAAGCGTATCAGGAACTGGTTGGTGCGTAAGTGTTCGTTTGAAAGGCAAGGTTCGACCCTTGAACAAGTAAAAGAAAGGCTCCGTTAGGGGCTGTTTTTTTGTCATGCAACTGCTGATTCGTGCTGCCCGTGTTATTGATGCTGCTTCGTCGTTCGATGGGCAGACGTGTGATTTGTTGATTGAAAACGGCCTGATTCGCCAAATCGGGACTGATTTAATCGCTGATGAAGGTGTTCAGGTAGTAGCAGCCAATAATTTACACGTTTCGCCGGGTTGGATCGATATGCGGGCGTCGGCACAGGACCCCGGCTTTGAGCAGAAAGAAGACCTGACGAGCCTGTGCCGGGCGGCTGCGGCTGGTGGCTTTACCGATGTGGCCGTGCTGCCTAATACACAGCCCGTTGTCGATGCCAAAGGTACGCTGGGCTATATTCGACGCATGGCCGAAGGGCAACCCGTTAGCATACACGTTGTTGCTGCTATTACGCAAAAAGCAGCCGGGGAGAATTTCACCGACATGCTCGATTTGCACCATGCCGGGGCCGTTGCGTTCTCAGATGGGCACCATCCGTTGCAAAACCCCGACCTGTTGCTGAAAACGCTGCAATACCTCCAGCCCGTGGGCGGTTTGCTGATGAACCGACCTGAAGAAACGCTATTGACTCGCTACGGGCAGATGCACGAAGGAGTTCAGAGTACGCTGCTGGGTCTGAAAGGCATGCCCGCACTGGCCGAAGAGATTATGATTGAACGCGACCTCCGCCTGCTCGATTATGTAACGCGGGTGGAAATCCGCGAAGAACAAGAGCCAACAGGTGGGCTTCCCCCCGCGTTACATTTCTCCACTATTTCCACGGCCCGGTCGGTTGAGTTGATTCGGCGTGCAAAGGCAGAAGGAATGCCGGTCAGTTGCGACGTGGCGGTTCATCAGCTCGTTTTCGATGATTCGGCATTGGCTGGCTTCGATACTAATTTAAAAGTAAATCCACCCCTGCGCACTGCTCATGACGTAACCGCACTTTGGGCCGGGCTATCTGATGGCACCATCGACGCTGTTGTGTCGGACCATCAGCCGCAGGATGCTGAAAGTAAAAACGTGGAATTCGACATGGCCGAATTTGGCATGATCGGGCTGGAAACAGTGTTTGGGGCCATGATGACCTATAATCGGGGTATTTCGCTGGCGCAACTCATCGAAAAAATAACCACCCGACCCCGGCAGTTACTGCGGCTTCCTCCCGTGTTGATTGCTGAGGGAGAACCGGCCCGGCTAACTTTGTTCGATCCGGCAGATTCGTGGACGTTCAGCCAAACACGGTCGAAGTCGCTAAATACGCCGTTTCTGGGAAAAACACTCACGGGCCGCGTTATTGGAACGGTGCATCAGGGGCGGCTCAATCAAACATAAGATGAACAATATTGTCAGTTATTTCAATCACCCGCTCCTGAAAATTCCGCTTCTGGCGGGATTGATGACGGGTGTATTGTGTTTTTTTTACTTCCTCGCGCTCTATGTAGTTGGTGTGCCTGCTTTGGGAAACATCCGCGTGCTCGACTATGGTATTCACGTCATTACGCTCGTCGGCACGATTTGGTATTATCGAAAATACGTAGGAATGGGCCGGCTGCACCTCTGGGAAGGGCTGACCATCGGTTATGTACTTAACACAATGGCCGCTCTCCTGACGGGCTGGCTTATCTACCTGTTTGTGACGTATGTCGACCCCGCCGTCTGGGCCGAGTATGTAGTGAACTCGAAGAAATTGCTGCTTGACGGCAAAAAACAGATTATCGATCAGTTTGGGCCGGAAACGTTTCAGCAACAGTGGGATAAAACGACCACTATGCAGCCGGGGGTACTGATTCCTGATGAACTGACCAAGAAAACGGCATTGGCCGTATTGCCAGTACTGATTATTTCGCTTATCTTCCGTAAGCAGGACTACAGTGTACTAAATCCTTAAACTGACTTATTATTTATGAACGGACAACCAACCCCCGCCCGCGTCGCCCTGAAATGGGGCCTTATTCTGGGAATTGCCCTGATTGTGTATTCGCTTGCTTTGTTCCTAACCGATAACGTGGGTAACACGGGTTTGGGCTTTATTTCGTATGCCTTGTCGATTGGTGGTATCATTCTGGCGATGCGCGAGTTCCGCACCCTGAACGGAGGCTACATGAGCTACGGCGAAGGACTAACTGTCGGTACGCTTACGTCGGGTATATCGGGTTTATTATCGTCCCTATTTTCAACGTTCTACACCACTGTTATCGACACGGGCGTTATGGAGCGCATGGCTGACCAAACGCGCGAAAAACTGGAAGAGAGCGGGGTGTCGGACGAAGTGATCGAACAACAAATGGAGTTTGTAAAGATGTTTCAAAGTCCGGGGCTACTCTTTGTATTCGGCGTCATCGGGTCAATTGTGCTGGGACTAATTTTCTCGCTGATTATTGCGGCCTTTATGAAAAAAACAAAAGAAAACCCGTTTTAACGAGGGGGTTTCGTAAGCGGCTGACTGCGCGTCCCGGAATTAATTCAGCCGCTTACGAAACAAACAAACTTCTTATGCTTGCCATCTTCCGAAAAGAGATCGATCAATTTTTCGCGTCGCCCATTGCCTACATCATTATGGGCGCGTTTCTGACGGCGGTGGGGCTGCTGCTGTGGGTGTTTCCAGATACCAGCCTGCTCGAAACGGGCTATGCCGATATGGGCACGTTTTTCAACCTCACGCCCTATGTCATGCTGTTTTTAGTGCCCGCCGTAACAATGCGCTCTATTGCCGATGAAAAGCGTACCGGCACGCTCGAATGGCTACTGACCAAGCCCGTAGGTCGCTGGGGTGTCGTAGGCGGTAAATTTCTGGCAAGCTGGCTGTTGGTTGCGTTGATGTTGCTGCCCACGCTGCTTTACTACTGGACGCTCTACCAACTTGGTTCGCCCGTGGGTAACATCGACTCGGCGGGGGTATTTGGGTCGTACATTGGCTTGCTGCTGCTGGCGGGTGTGTTTGTGGCAATTGGCCTATGGGCGTCGTCGGTCAATGACAACCAAGTAGTTGCGTTTGTGTTGGGCGTGTTTTTCTGTTTTTTGCTCTATGTGGGTCTAAGCGCGTTGGCCGGGTTGTCGATGCTCGGCGTGGCATCGTATTACCTGTCATATTTCGCACTCGATGAGCAGTACCGTGCCCTGGGCCGGGGTCTGATCGATTCCCGTAACCTCGTCTACCTCAGCAGCCTGATTGTATTATTCCTCTTTTTAACGGCCAATCGGCTGAAACCTTAATACTATGTTGTTCGGACTGTCGCGGCATCAGCTTCTCTATGCCATCGCCCTCATCTGGACGATTACTATTTTTATCGGCTGTTCAATTCCCAGCAGTGGTATTCCCGACATCACCGGTAAAGACAAGATTATCCATGTAGCTATTTTTGTTCCGTTTGGTATGCTCTGGCGACTTGTGGGGCGGTCGTGGTTGTGGGTACTGGTGGTCGGAACGCTCTACGGCATCCTGATCGAAGTCTGGCAAGGTGCTCTGCCCATTGGCCGCGAAGCCGATGTGTACGATGCCATCGCCGACACCATCGGCACCATTCTCGGCATCATGGCAGGCTGGGCAGTATTGAAAATAGGGGGGAGGGGACTGAAGGGGTAAGGGTGTAAGGGGTAAGGGGGTAAGGGGGTAAGGAGTAGGGTTAGAATAGGTGGTTAACATACACTACACCTATTCCAGCCCTACACCTTACCCCTTAAACCTTATTTCCCTTCCCCCTTTATCTCATTGCTGTTGGGCGGTTATTGTTACATTTCTCCGTGATAATCTTGTATGACTGTGCGTAGCCCAGTTCGCCCGCACGGCTCAAGTCTCCGCAGGCATTGGTTTCGTCGCCCGAATCGTACCGGATAATGCCGCGCAGATAGTACGCTTCAGCGTGGCGCGGATTCAGTTTGATGGCACTATTACAGTCGATGAGCGAACCACGCTGATCGCCCATCGACGACCGCACAATACCCCGTATAAAATACGCTTCAGCATTGGTCGGACTCAGTTCAACGGCCCGGTTGAGGTCTTGTAAAGCTTGTTTTCCATCACCCAGCGAGTTTTTTAGTACGCCCCGAACCAGAAACGCGTCGGAACGGTCGTCGCTCAATTCAGTAACCTTGTACCGATCCTGCACCACCGACCCCAGCAGAGGCAACGTGCTTCGGGTAATAAAATCGCTGTAATACGTTTTGCTTGAGCTAACATTGGCACCCATGTCAATGGCTCTGTCAATATCCGTAATTGCCTGTTTAGGGCTTCCCAACCGGCTTTTGCAGAATCCCCGGCTAAACTGAGCTTTGTAGTGTCCGGGATTCAACTGAACAGCTTTGTCAAAGTCAGCCAGTGCATTTTCCAGTTCGGCCAACCGGGTTTTTACCAGACCGCGTCGGTAATAGAGGTCTGCATCGTCTTTATTTAGCTCGATGGCTTTATTGAAATCCACAATGGCTCCTTTAAAATCATCGAGTTTAAAGCGGGCATAGCCGCGTCCGGCGAGGGCAGTGGATTTATTGGGCGACTTTTCGAGACCCAGGCTGTAGTCGGTCAGCGCGCCTTTCAAATCATTCATCTGCATTTTGCAGTTGGCGCGGGCGGTGAGAATGTTGGCATCGTTGGGAGCCAGCGACGCAGCTTTATTGAAATCGTTCAGCGCACTGTTGACGTAATTTATTTGCATCCGGCACAACCCGCGCTGGTAATACAGGAGCGGGTCGGCGGGGCTAAGTTCAATAGCCCGGTTAAAGTCCTGCATGGCTCCCCGGAAGTCCTCCTGTTTAGTGCGGTTCAACCCCCGGTATAAGTACGCATTGGCATCGCTGGAGTTCAGATCAATGGTTTGATCGAGGTCGTTGTTGGCTCCCTGAATATCGTTCAGGCTGATTTTTACCAACGCCCGGTTGTAATAACTGGGTGCATTTTCGGGGTTGAGGATGATTGCCGACGTAAACGCTTGTAAGGCAGCCGGATAATCCTTGGCATTACTCTTCTGAACGCCCTCGTTAAAGAAATCTGCCGCCGTTTGTTGTGCCTGAATATAAGTCACAGTTAACAAAAGGAAGCTTGATAGTACAGATGTACGGTAAAAAAAGTGCATAAATGTTTGGGTAGTTAAAATGTAGGGATTACGGGCAAAACTACTTTTTAATAATTACTATCCATAAGGTAAATAAATAAAAAATGTAACTGACTAAATAATTTAATTTTGAAAATTGACTATTTCTTGCTCGTTGTATGAAAATATTCAGAAGATAGAAACTGTAGAAATGGTATGAAATCAGTTAGCGCATCCGGGTTTGCGAAAAAATCGCCAATTTGACCCTTCAAAACCATTGATAATTATGCACATTGGATTCGTTGGCTTAGGCAAAATGGGGTTTAACCTCGTTACCAATCTCATAAATCACGGGCATACCGTGGTTGGGTATGACATTAACGAAGAACTGGCGAAAGCAATAGAAACTGTTGGCGCAAAGGGAGTTACATCGTTGACCGATATGTACAACTCCCTGCCCGAAAAGCGATACCTATGGCTCATGATTCCGGCTGGCCCATTAATCGACAATGTAATTGAGCAACTGCTGGCCGTTATGCAGCCCGGCGACGTTGTTATCGACGGGGGTAATTCGCACTATCAGGACTCAATTCGCCGACACGCATACCTGAAAGAAAAAGGTATTGGTTTCCTCGACTGTGGCACAAGCGGTGGCATTAGTGGCGCACTTAATGGTGCCTGCACAATGGTTGGTGGCGACCCCGACGTGATTGAGCCACTGCACCAGGTATTCGATGATATTTCGGTTGATAACGGCTATCTGTATACCGGACCGGCAGGTAGCGGCCACTTTGTGAAAATGGTACACAACGGCATCGAATACGGTATGATGCAGTCGATTGCCGAAGGTTTTGAGGTGCTGGAAAAAAGTCCGTTTCCGTTCAACCATGCCGAAGTGGCCCGCATGTGGAGCCACGGTTCGGTTATTCGCGGCTGGCTGATGGAACTGACAGAGAACGCTTTCCGTAAAGACGCCAATTTAGACGGCATCAAAGGGCGCATGTTCTCATCGGGCGAAGGCAAATGGACGCTCGAAACAGCCCTCGACCTGGGCGTACCGACGCCCGTTATCGCGCTCTCATTGCTGACCCGCTATCGGTCGTTGCAGGACGATACGTTTACGGGAAAAGTTGTTGCAGCCCTACGAAACGAGTTTGGCGGCCACGCTGTAGCAAAAAATTAGGTCCTCACCAAGGTGTTATTAAAATTTTCGTTAACATTGTAGAAGGGTCTGGGCAGTTTCGATTGTCATAACGGCACAATTGAAACGGCTCAGACTCTTTTTGTAGCCAGTAACCGCTGTACCTAATTGTTTTCATGAAAGTATTGAGCACTATCCACGATCCTGTTTTCACGGCTCGCTCCTACAATTCGGTTGATCGCTTCTTTCTGAAACTTATTAAAGATGAGCGTGATCTGCCGTTCATCTATCTAACCCTGAAAATTACTTTCACGCTGATTCCGCTGGCGGTGCTGCTGTTTGTAGTGCCGGTGTTCAGCGGCCTATGGTGGGCTATTGCTGCCGTTCATTTTTTTATCAGCAACTTTCGGTTCAAAGGGCCGTTCGGACTAATGCTACACTGCACGAGTCATCGCCCGTTTTTCAAGCCCGAATACGGCTGGCTGAACAATTACCTGCCGTGGATCGTGGCTCCGTTCTTCGGACATACGCCCGAAACTTATTACAGCCACCATATCGGGATGCACCATCCTGAGAATAACCTCGAAGACGATGAAAGCAGTACGATGGCTTTTCAGCGCGATAGTTTCCGCAGCTTTCTGGCTTACTTCGGGCAGTTCTTTGTGCGCGGTGTGTATGATCTGCTCAATTATCTGAACTGGAAAAATCGCTCGAAACTGGCCCGGCGTGCACTCGTCGGCGAAATTACGTTTGCCCTCATTTGTGGCGGCTTACTGCTGCTGAACTGGCCCGCTGCGGTACTGGTGTTTTTCTTTCCGCTCGTTATTTATCGCTTGATTGCCATGCTCGGCAACTGGACGCAGCATGCCTTTGTCGATGCCAATGATCCGGGGAATGCGTATAAAAACAGCATCACCTGCATCAACGTCAAATACAACAAAAAATGCTGGAACGACGGCTATCACATTAGCCACCACGTTCGGCCTGCTATGCACTGGACCGAACACCCTACTTTTTTCCAGAAAACCATTGATAAATACGCTCACAATCGGGCTATCATCTTCGACGGACTGGACTTCCTGCAAATCTTCTTTTACCTCATGAACAAACGGTACGACGTGCTGGCCGCACATATGGTAAACCTGAACGGCACCACCTTTGCCGATGAGGCCGACGCCATCGAGCTACTTCGCTACCGCACGCAGCGCATCCCTGTCCGCCAACTGGTGCCGGTGTTGAATGATTGACGGGTTGACTGATTGAATGAAGGAATGATTGAATGGAGCGACAACAATCATTCAATCATTCCTTCATTCAATCAGTCAACCCGTCAGGACGCTCCGCCATCGATTCGGGCTTCGATAATTCGCTGCACGTTCGTGGGTACGTTCGATAGAAAATCGTAGCCGGTCAATTGCTCAAGTGCATCGACGGTTGTTACGTAGGCCCGCCAGGGCTTGTCGGCGGCAGCTTGTGTATTTGGAATATTGACAGCAATAACGCGCGTATTCTCAGTCACCATAAACGTAGCGTCGGTGCCGCGCGGCACTACCACCAGAATTTTCCAGAGCGTGGCCGGAACGGTCAGTTTACCGCCCGCCAGCGACGTAGCATAGCCGTTTTGCCCCGTACCACCTCCACCCGATGCACCGGCAATTATGAACACGTCGTTGCCCATTTCCATCAGTTGCCGCCCGTACTCCTCTACGTTTTTCCATACCTCGCGGTTGTGCCGGGGAGCTTGTGGCACGATGTTGGATAGAAGAAACGTGGCGGCATTATCTTCGGGCGTTGCGTCGCGGTCGTCGGAGGGGCACAGGTGGCCCCGGTCGAAGCCCGTGTTGGTATAATCGGACGGTTTCGCTGCATACCAGCCCTGCGGTAAGGACAGGTCGGGCCGGAAGTCGTTGGTTCGGCGGGCGTCGCCTTTCCAGACGGGGCTAAGCACCCAGCTTACCCAGTTGGCAAGGCCCCGGTCGCGGCTGAACGACAGTACGTATTGCGGGCGGCTGATGAGGTAATTATTCGGGTCATTGCTGCCTGCCCCACTGGGGTTGCCAAGTGCGAGATTGCTGGTTCGCGACATCGGTGTACCCGATGGAGCTACGGGCCGGATACCTACACAGGCCGACAGCGCAATGCTTATACCGACCGCTAACGCAATAGTTTTAATAGGATAATGCATCTGAATTGATTTTACTGACATTCTTACGGAACTTTACAACAGTTAACCCGGTCAATTGCTTCTCGTTGGCACCCATAACGACGAAAGCTCCAGATTGACCTCAATTAGACGAGTACCTGCTGTTATGGCTAAAAAAAAGCAACCCGCCGGACCACCCCGCCCGGCGGCTCCCAAACCTGCTCTGACTCCTGCTAATGGCCCCGTTCGGCCCGTAGCTAACCGGCCTGCCGAAACCACCGTTCGGCCACCTGCGCGCCCGGCACCCGCCCGCGCTGCCGAACCACCCGCTTCTGATTTACCCATCGACCGGCGGTATGTTGCCTGGTGGCCCCCCGTGGTGCTGGCATTAGTTGGCTTTCTGCTATACATAAACACGTTTGGCCACAGATACGCGCTCGATGATATTGCCGCTATCGGCCAAAATCTGTTCGTTAAAAAAGGTTTTGCCGGTATTCCAGACCTGCTGCGTACCGAGTTCTGGCACTTTAGCAACATCTCGCTGGGGTACTACCGGCCTTTGTCGCTGATTACGTTTGCCATTGAGCAGGAATACTTCAAAGATAATCCAAATATCAGTCATATGATTAATACTGGCCTATATGCACTAACAGGGCTGGTACTTGGCGTATTGCTTCAAAAATGGCTTAACAAGCAGGTTATCATCGCGTTTTTGATTGGTCTGGTGTTTATTGCGCACCCCATTCACACCGAAATTGTAGCCAATATCAAAGGCCGCGACGAAATCCTGAGCTTCCTGTTTATTGCACTGATGCTGCTGTCTTACTGGAAGCATCTCGAAACCAGCGAAATGCTGTGGTTCAAAGGGCCAATGTCCGACTGGCCGCTGGGTGGTTTGCTGGGTCTGTTCTCGGTAGTGGGCGGCTGGGTAATCGGCAGTAGCCTGATGGTCAATAGTTTAGGAGCAACAGCGGGTGGCGTTCTGGGCGTATTGATTATGGGTACGCTCTCAACAAGCTGGCTCGGGCTGGCCTGCGCGTCGCTATATTTTGCGTTCCTATCGAAAGAGTCGTCTATCGTTAGTCTGGCCCTGATTCCGGCCATGCAATACTGGTTTGCCCGCCGAAACGTGTGGCAGTCGCTCATTAGTTTGTGGCCGTTTCTGATTGTGGCAGCCCTGTTCTTCTACCAGAAACAAAAGATGATTGGCACCCTGAGCGGCACTCCGCCAGTCGACTGGGCCAACTACCCGTACAAGATTCTGCAAACCGAGAAATCGACTACGTTTAAGTTTTTGATGTACTACATCCGGCTGCTGATTTTGCCGCATCCGCTGGTGTATGATTACTCGTTCAACGTGATACCGTCGGGCGACAAAGGTGATGTTTTGACCTGGACGGGCTTTTTTACCCTGATTGGTCTGATTGTGCTGGCCTGGAAAGGTTTCGTAAAGCGCACACTCTGGGGCTTCGGCATTTTCTGGTTCTTTGTTACGATGGCACCGGGGCTGGGCTTTATCTGGTTCCGGGGCGGTATTTTCGCCGAACGCTTTACCTACGCAGCCGTAATGGGTTTTGCCTTTGTGCTGATCTGGGCGTTGCAGAAACTGCTCGTGCGTGAATCGGCAGAATCGCCCAAACCATTGCTGGTACGTTACGCGCCCGTGTTGGGACTGATGGCGGTGGTAACGGGTTTGTATTCGTTCAAGACCGTAGAGCGCAACCGCGATTGGGAAAACAACTTTGTGCTGTTCAACTCGGCCTTGCCCTACGCGCCCAATAGCTGTCAGGTGCAGCGGCACGTAGCCAACGAATGGATTGAGAAGGGTTTGAAAGACCGCGCCAAAGCCGACTCTATTGCCAACGTTACCAATGCTATCAAGCCCAAACCGTCGACCGATCAAATTAAAAAAGCACAGACTCTGATCGACACGAACATTGCTCGTGCTAACAAACACGGGCGGTGGGCACTCGACCATTTGCAGGAATCGACGCGCATTTACCCGAATTTTGGGGAGGCTTATTTCTCGATGGCGTATGTATTCCAGAAAATTACGCCCAATGTCGATTCGGCCAAGTATTACTACAAACAGACAATTCGGGCGGCCAACGCCTACGCCCCGGCCTACAATAACCTCGGCGTGATTTACCAGACCGAAGGTTTCGCTGAAAACAATCGGCGCAAAATTGAACTGGCGTCGTACTATTACAACCGCTCGATGGTGGTGAACCCGGCTTATCAGGATGGCAGGAACAACCACGCTAACCTGCTCAAAAGCACGGGCATCAACGTAACGGCTCTGCCCGATTCGATTATAAACAAGTATTGATGATTTGCACAGCCCTTCAGTACGAAGAAGCCCGCCTTTGCTATGAAGGCGGGCTTCTTTCGTGATGAGGGATTGATACCATAAAAAACAAACCTGCGACAATTTGCGTATATTCATGAACGCAATACCACAGCCCTCCCCGACTCGATCTAACCTATGATTCCTCCATCCAATGAGATGCTTTCAGACGAGCCTGTCAAGCTAACATCAAGTCTGATTAGTATTGATTATCAGCCTACTCTTCAGGAAAAGCTACTGCTGCGGGAAGCGCAACTGAGTCAGGCGCAGCGTATGGCAGGCATGGCAAGCTGGGAGTGGTATTTCGGCGATACCAAAATTCGGTGGAGTCCTGAGATGTATGTGTTCTGGGGTATGAGCCAGACGAAATTGAAGTAGACTTAGATAGTGTAGCGCAGTGGACACATTTAGACGACCTGCCTATTTTGCAGGAAGCCGTTGGGCGGGCCTTGCAGGGCGAAGACGTGGAAATGGAATACCGCCGGTATGATAAGTTTGGCCGGGAGATTTTTATTTGTACGATTGGCCGGATCATTCGTAACGAGCAGGGCGAACCTATGGGCGTGTTTGGCATTGACATGAACATTACCAACCGGAAAAAGCAGGAAATGAACCTGGCCGCGTTGAACCGCACACTCGCCGAAAAAAACCGGGAACTTGAAAAGCGCAACGCCGAATTAAGTGCCTTTGCCTATGCCGCCAGCCACGATTTGCAGGAGCCGCTACGCAAAATTCAGATGTTTAACAGCCTGATTCTGGATCGCGAAGCGAACCGGCTTTCAGCGCAGGGACGTGTTCACTTCGACCGGTCGATGGCGGCTGCCGAACGGATGCAGACATTGGTAAAAAACCTCATCATCTACGCCCGCACCAACACCGCCACCCGCCACTACGAATCGGTAGACCTGAACGAACTGATGGGCGAAGTAGAGCAATACCTGTACGAAACAATACGTCAGAAAGAAGCCATTATCGATTATGGGCCGCTGCCGGTTGTACCCGTCGTAGAATTTATGTTCTGGCAACTGCTGCAAAACCTGCTCGAAAACGCGCTTCGCTACTGCCGCCCCGGCGTATCTCCCGTTATTCAGCTACAATACGGGGCTGTTGACCAGTCTACCGTGGCCGACTTAGCCATTGCCGCGCCGGGTATGTATCATCAACTTACGTTTTCTGATAACGGCACAGGGTTTGAGCCGATCTATAACCAAAAAATATTCGGCCTGTTTCAACGGTTACACAGCCCCATTGATGCACTGACGGGAACGGGTATCGGGCTGGCTCTTTGTCAGCGCATCATGGAATACCACGACGGCTACATCATAGCCGACGGACGACCCGGCGAAGGAGCCACGTTCACGCTGTACTGGCCTATGCGAGCTGTGTAATCTTCATTGTCCTTCAATAGTTAGATAGAGCTTTGTCGATGTCTGTTTTTGAGAACAGGGGGCGATGTTGCATAGCCACAAACATACGAAACAGCCGGGCTTACCCCAACAACGCCCGCAGTGCATCGCGGTTGGCCTGCGTCTCAAAAATGGAGCGAACAGGTATCGTAAAACCGGGTATGGTCAGAGCCGTAATGGCATCGTTCAGGTGAAAATTACCAACAGCATCGAATGCCATAAATTCTTCATCAAGCCGAAACTGCTCGACGGTTTGCCGGGTGGGGTCAACCAGCCAGTATTCACGAACGCCGTGGGCCGCGTAGTCTTCAAACTTTATACCTCGGTCGCGTTTGGCGGTAGCTTTCGATAGAATTTCTACAACCAGATCAGGGGCTGGATGCTGCATAGTATCATCGCTGAATGTATCGGAAATTTCTTTACGCCAGAAACAGATGTCGGGTTCGTAATCATTACGGGTCAGCGTAATCATTGCCTTCTCCACATCCACTTCGCCGAGGTCATTATTTTCAACGTAAATACGAAGAAGTGTATAAAGCCGACCACTGGCCCGCAGGTGCCGACGCTTCACCGGCGAGTGGAGAATCACTTCGCCGTTGATAAATTCAGCTTTTACATCATCGGTAAGCCAGTCGTAAAATTCCTGACGACGTCTTTTCTCGTCGTTCAGCATCGACTGCACGCGGTTTATAATCAACTGAGCGTCGGGAGCATCGAAAAGTTCAGCTACTAATTCGTCAGTCATTTTCTTATTTATTTACTCGTGAAGATACAAAAAACCTACTCTTTCATCAACTCGGTCAGAATCTTCTGGGCCGCTACGGAAATCACGGTTCCCGGCCCGAACACGCCTTTTACGCCCGCATCGTACAGAAATTGATAGTCGGCGGCTGGAATAACGCCCCCGGCAATCACGAGAATGTCGCTGCGGCCAATGGTGCGGAGTTCGTCGATTAGTTGCGGCATCAGCGTTTTATGGCCGGCAGCGAGGCTCGATACACCTACGATATGCACGTCGTTTTCGGCGGCTTGCCGGGCTACTTCGGCGGGCGTCTGGAATAGCGGTCCCATGTCTACGTCGAAGCCGAGATCAGCAAAACTGGTGGCAATAATTTTGGCACCCCGGTCGTGGCCGTCCTGCCCCATTTTAGCAACCAGAATGCGGGGCCGCCGTCCGTCGAGTTCGGCAAATTGGTCGGCCAGTTGGCGGGCCAGCCGGAAGTTTTCGTCGTCCGATACTTCAGCCTGATAAACACCCGAAATAGACCGGATGGTGGCCTTGTGGCGGCCAAATGCCTGTTCCATAGCGTCGGAGATTTCGCCCAGCGTGGCGCGGTGCCGGGCCGCTTCGATGGAGAGAGCCAATAACCCCACCCCTGACCCCTCCCCAGAAGGGAGGGGGGGAGTAGCAGGCCCCTTCAGTTTATTCTGAATCTCCGTTAGAACAGCGTTGGTGTCATGTAAAACCTGCTCATTCGTGAAGCGGATGACATTGAACCCATTGGCGTTTAGGTACTCCGTCCGTGCCTGGTCATATTCGTGTTGTTGCTCGTGAATCTCGCCGTCAACTTCGATAACCAACCGGTTGTCAAGTGCCACGAAGTCCACAATGAAATCCTGTATGGCATGTTGCCGACGGAACTTCGTGTTCGCCAGTTTTTTCCCGCGCAGGTGTTGCCACAGTACTTCCTCTGCCGGGGTCGGTTCTTTTCGGTTAGCGCGGGCAAACTTCTTCAGCATTCGCCATTTTTCAGGATGTGTATGATAGAACGGTTTATCTCCAAATGCTTCAGGCATCGGCGTGTCGGGTTCCACCCCCCTCCCTTCTGGGGAGGGGCCGGGGGTGGGGTTCTTCGCAGCTTCATATAATGCTTTTAATGCCTTTTGTACGGCTACTTCATCCCGCTTTGCCTTTACCTCGTTGATGCGCCGAATCTGGGCATCGCGAACGGCCTGATTATCAACTTCGAGTAGTTCGATGTTGGTTTCGGTGTCGGGCCTGTAGCGATTTACGCCCACAATGATGTCTTTGCCGGAGTCGATGCGGGCCTGCTTGCGGGCGGCTGCTTCTTCAATCCGCAGCTTGGGCAGGCCGGTTTCAATGGCTTTGGTCATGCCGCCGAGTTGCTCGACTTCTTCGATAAGCGTCCAGGCGCGTTCGGCCAGTTCGTGAGTCAGGTAGTCTACATAATACGAGCCGCCCCAGGGGTCAATGGCGCGGGTAATGTCGGTTTCGTGCTGGAGGTAAAGCTGCGTATTGCGGGCAATGCGGGCCGAAAAATCGGTGGGCAGCGCAATGGCTTCATCGAGCGAGTTGGTATGCAGACTTTGTGTGCCGCCCAGCACAGCCGCAAGTGCTTCAATCGTGGTGCGGGCCACGTTATTAAACGGGTCTTGCTCGGTCAGGCTATAGCCAGAGGTTTGGCAGTGCGTTCGCAACGCCAGCGACTTCGGGTTTTTCGGCTCGAACTGCTTCACGATTTTAGCCCAGAGCAACCGGCCCGCCCGCAACTTGGCAATTTCCATAAAATGGTTCATGCCAATACCCCAGAAAAACGACAGACGCGGGGCAAACTCGTCGATGTTCATGCCCGCCGACAACCCGGTGCGGATGTATTCCAGCCCGTCGGCTAAGGTGTAGGCCAGTTCGAGATGGGCAGGTGCACCGGCTTCGTGCATGTGATAGCCGCTGATGCTGATACTGTTGAACTTCGGCATGTGGCGGCTGGTGTACGCAAAAATATCGCCGATAATCCGCATCGATGGTTCGGGCGGATAGATATACGTATTGCGCACCATGAACTCCTTCAAAATGTCGTTCTGAATGGTTCCCGATAGCTTCTCCGGCAATACGCCCTGTTCCTCTGCGGCCACAATGAAAAACGCCATAATCGGAATCACGGCCCCATTCATGGTCATGCTCACCGACATTTGATCAAGCGGAATCTGATCGAACAGAATCTTCATGTCTTCGACCGTATCGATGGCTACGCCTGCCTTGCCCACGTCGCCCACTACGCGCGGATGATCGGAGTCGTAGCCCCGGTGGGTAGCCAGATCGAAGGCAACCGACAGTCCTTTCTGCCCAGCCGCCAGGTTGCGCCGATAAAACGCATTCGATGCTTCGGCAGTGCTGAAGCCTGCATACTGCCGGATCGTCCACGGTTGGCGCACATACATACTGGCATACGGCCCGCGCAGGTATGGCGGAATCCCGGCCTGGTCTGTATCGGTATCCGGCGCATCGGCTACCGTAAACCGGGGTTTCAATTTTATACCTTCGGCGGTGGTGAAGAGTGTATTTACTGGTTTATTGATGCGTGTCGATTGCATGGTTCAGGGACCGTTGATACAGCAGTTTGGCGGTTTGCTGAATTTCGTTTTTTACTTTTTCATTCGTGAGCGTGTCCCAATGGAGCACGTCAAAAAAGAACGGCATCGGGCTATCTTCTTCCAGCACAAAATGAATGTGCGACACGGTTTCGCGTTCCACATCCGGCCCAATCAGTGCCAAATCGACGTCGGAGCCGGGTCGGTTTGTGCCTTTAGCGCGTGAGCCATACACCCAAACCTGCTCAACGTCAGGATGTTGCCGAAACAAGTTTGTCATATAAACAATGTCGGAGTCGCGCAGGCCGAAGGTCATGAGTTGGCAGTTTTCTCTTGTAACGTTTGTTCCAGACGTTCCAAAAAAATTAAAAATCACTCAAACTCAGCCGCCAGCCGCCGGTCGGGGAGGGTGCTGAGTGGCAGACGAAAAAGCGTCACCGCTTCGCCAATGGCGTTATCCGCTTCATCGAATCGATATTTATTGACCCCTACCAGCACCCGCCCATCACGAACGGCCTGACGCTTTGCCTGATAAGCCCGCTCAATCTCGGCTTGTATAAAACCCATCTCGAACGCTTTTGCCAGCCCGCCCATGCCCTGCACCTGCCCGAACAACGCCCAGGCACGCTCGGTCAGTTCGTGGGTAAGTGTTTCAATGTAATAACTACCCGCCGAAGGGTCGGCTACTTTGTCGAAATAACTTTCGTCGCGCAGCAGCACCGACACGTTGCGGGCGATGCGTTCCGAAAATTCATTCGGGGCATTAAGCAGCGTATCATACGGCTGAACCGTCAGCGCGTCGCAGCCGCCAACTACTGCCGCCATCGCTTCGGTGGTAGCCCGCAGTAGGTTGGAGTAAGGCGTGGCAGTGGCGTTATAAAAGGAGGACGTTTGGCAGTGAACGAGTGATGAGTGATGAGTGATGAACGATGAACGTTGATAAAAACGCTGGATGAGGACGCGCAGGGCGCGGAGTTTGGCGATTTCAAGAAAATAACTGGTGCCGACTGATACAGACAGCACGGTTTTTTGTATAATCTGTTCAGCCTGTAACCCAGTGGCTGTTAGAGAGTCAAATCGTTCGGCAAGGCGGGCGAGCGTGAAGGCTAATTCCTGCGTGGCGGTGGCTCCGGCGTTGTGAAAATCGTGGCTACTAATGCCCAATGTGCGAAATTGGGGCGAATCGAGCGTTAACTGTGTGGCTTCAAGGTTCGCATTATTGGTTAATAAGCCGCCTTTGAGCTGATACGGTGCCACTGTTTGTAGGGCGCGGACAAACGCACTTGCATCGCCTGCCAGTCGGAAAAAAACGGGCGTATCGCTCAGTTTGATGCCGTCGAGCAATCGGGCGAGGTCGGGTTGTGTGGGCAGGTTTAGCAGCAGCGCATCAGCTCCGCGTTCGAGCGCGTGGCGCAGGTGTCGGTTATCGCTTCTGGGGTCGTTGGTTAGCGTATATTCGGGTGTGTTGAGCCAGCCGGGATACGCTTTTTGAGGGTCTTGTAAGTCGCTAACTGCTAAACTGTTAAGGTCGTCGGCAGTGTAATATGGATCGATTGTAAAGCCTTCGGGCGTGTGCCAGCGCAACAACTCGTCGGCGCGTTCGTCTTTGAGTTCCCGGCGTACCTGCGCCAGCCAGTCGAGTTTGCTGGCTGGAGGGAAGGCGGGCGAGGAGAGGGGTTCCATAGCTGTCAATGTTGTGTGCTGGTAAAGGTAGCACTTTCTCTTTTTTAGGGCAAAGCCCCGGCTACGTTCCTAATTGGGCCAGTTGGGTTGCATTATTCAAAGGGATTCCCTAAGCGGGTTGCGCGTCGGTTTAATGCGTCTTAATTTTAGCTTAACGAATCAATGCAGACGGGTAGGCCGAACCGGATATTTCCCTACTTTTGTCTCCCTTTTTCGCCGGCCTGTAGTTGACTGTACTCACCAATATACTCTTTTTGACCTGTGAACGGAACGAATCAACCCGGT